>JAUTCR010000032.1 GCA_030673895.1 Verrucomicrobiota bacterium JB023 | reverse complement strand
AAAGAGTTTTTCGAGCTTGGCGGCATCGGTCATGTGAGTTGCCTCGAGGTCGAATCCCTTTTTCTTCAAGTGCCCGAAGAGCCGCTCGATGCCCCAACGCTGACGATAGAGCTGGAGAGCTTCCTTGCCCACAAAGCGATTGCTAGCAACCATCAGATGAGTATCCCGGTCGCGACTCTTCATTGTTTTGCAGGAAAAGAAGAGCTCCAAACCGAAGATATTCTGCTTTCTAGCGGACTTGCGCCCCCGACGCGTCGCAAGCTTTTCGGCAGTTTGCTTTCCGACGATTACATTCTTTTTCAGCCGGACCACGTAGGCCACACCGTGCTTGTCGAGCCATTGGAGCCATTGCTTGCCCACGAACTCACGATCCATCACAAGAGCCCAGATGTCCTTGGATGTAATGAGCGCGAGGAGTTTTTCCGTCAGCGCGATTCGTTGAGCCGCATTGGAATTGCCTTGGCGCGTCTTCGGAGGAAGAGCCATCCAGACGACGGGGATGGCGACTTTGCCTGTGACGACGGCGATGGTCAGGAAGTTGATGTCCCGGCGTCCGAACTGCCAGTTGGTCCGGTCCATGGCGAGAACGTAGCCGCCGGGGGGCTTGGGCACGCGCGCCAGAATGGCCTGGGCGACGGAGGGTAGGCAGAGGGAAAAGCGGAGAAAGAAGTCTTGGAAACGACGATAGCGACTTTCATTGGAAGTCGATTTGCCATCGTTGGTGGTGGCAAGGATGGCGAGATTGACGGTCCGGTGTTGGAGAACTGCGGAAACAAGGAGAACAAGACTCTTGAGTCGAGCCTTGTTGGCGTTCACGTTCGAGTCGAGGGCCTGAAGGAGTTTGGTTTTGAACACCCCGATTTTGGAGGGCCCTCACCTTGTCAACTCTCCGTTGCGGCTTTTTACTGAAAATCAGAGGGTTAACTCAGGATTTTTCCTCGTGTAGTGTGGTTTTTTCTTAATTGGATACGGTTTGGGGTCAGGCCTTTCCCATGATGTCCAGCAGCTAATTTCCAAGAGAGATAGGGCGGTCGAAAGAATTGACCAGAAACTTATCGAAGAGCTTGAGAAGCTCAAGGTCAAGTATACCAAAGCTGGAGACCTAGAGTCAGCAAACAAGACTGTTGAGCTCATTGAAAAATATTCAGCTAAGCCTACAGATATCATTCCGAACATCGAAACAGAACTGGTTGGGAAGTGGGCCGGGCGTAGCTCTGCTGGATGGAGAGGTGAGTATCATTTCTTACCCAATGGAAAATTTTATGACAGCAGCGGGAAATGGAGCATTGTAGCCGGAGGCACGAAGCTTGTTTGCAGATGGAAAGGCGGCAAGGCAGACACATTCGACCTCCCTCCCATTGATGGAGTGATGTCAGGTGTCAGCCCAGCTGGTCACATCATTACGGCGACCAAGCTAAGAAAATAGAAAACGTGAATCGTTTAGGCGGGGGCTTTCTGAGCCCCTCATCACCAGACATCTGGGTCCGCAGCTGGCTTGAGGTAGTACTTGGTTTCATCATTTCAACGTTCAGGGGACTTGAACCCCTTTGGGTTCCTGCCCATGCTGGGCTTACACAAGGCAGCGCACCAGAACCCGCCACCCGTCCCGAGACGGAATCGGAGGGTAGCGAAAAACCTCACCCAGAGTCGGAGGCGAGCTCTCGGTAGCGGGTTGAGAACTTCGATATTATGCATAAAATGTCTTCTACTTCGCAAGTTGAGATCGAAGGCGTCTGGCTGATCGATACAGAGCCTTTCGGCGAGCCTTGCATCCTTGTAATCATGGCAGATGGGCGCACCGTGCAGTTTCCAAAATCATCTTCAAAGCCGCGCGCCAATCAAACTATGCGGCTCTGGCACTCGGAGTACGACGGCAAGCAAGTTCGCTTCCGGCCTTCTCCGTCAGCAGAAGGATGGTTTCGCGGAATCGAGGCAGCAGATGATGGATGGGTCATGACTGCGGAGACTGACGGCGTAAAATCGCGTTTCCATTGCACCCCATTTCCATCCCACCTACTACCAGAGTGGTATGAAGAGATGTTGGCTATCAACCTCGAGAAGATGGCAGCATTCGAGCGTGGAGATTCGAAACCATAATCGGTTAGGTGACGGGATCAAAGCGTCACCACCCGGGTCCGCATCCGGCGATTTCCATTCATCATATTATCCTTTTTCAGCCTTGCAGCCCGTCAGGATAGCGAATGGCTCCCCATCGCTTCACGAGTTCGGGAACCTCTAAACCGTGCTGCCAACCGTCACTCATCGACCGATGCACGAGGCGTTGGATGTCTTATAGCGGAGCCCTCATCTTTTGATCGAGGCGAAGCTATTGTTCTACTTTAAGATCCCTCTATTAAATATGTTTTCGGCGCCTCACTTTCTAGATTTGGAAGTTTGGACAAGGCTGGCCATCCATCGAAGAACACCATAGGGTGACTAGCGTATCGCGCGAACTGCAGAGCAGATAAGGGAGGCCGGATGACAAGTGGCTTTTAGCAAGTTGCTCACAAGCGGGTTGGCTTTCACCTCTCGAGAGAAAGCTCCTTCACGCAAGTCAATGAGCTTCTCGTGCTCCCCAGTGCAGCTCTTTTTTTGCTGCTTCGGGCCGAAGTGGTGAGCTTTGCATTTCCCCTACTGACAAAATCGTGGTGAGGGCTCATAACTCCTCCATGTCCGCCATTCTTGTCCAGAATCTCTATCGCTATTTCGGCCAGTTGAAGGCAGTCGATGGAATTTCCTTCGAGATTCCCCACGGATCGGTTTGTGGCTTCGTCGGTGCCAATGGCGCGGGGAAGACGACGACAATGCGCATCCTCTCCACCCTTGATTACCCGACGATGGGGACGGCCGAGATCTGCGGCATCAACGTCGTGCACCATCCGGACAAGGTCAGGTCACTGATTGGCTGGATGCCGGACCATTTCGGCAATTACGACCACATGACCGTGCTCGAGTATCTCGATTTTTATGCCCGTGCCCTGGGTTACAAGGACCAGGAGCGGCGGGAGCGAATCCGCGAGGTGATGGAATTCACCGACTTGATCCCACTGGCGGATCGGCTTTCTAACAAACTTTCCAAAGGGATGACGCAGCGTTTGGGCCTCGGGCGAGCCCTAATCCATGATCCCCAGATCCTGATCATGGATGAACCGGCCGCCGGATTGGATCCCAAGGCGAGGGTCGAGCTGAAGCATCTCATCCGCATCCTCGCGCAGGAGGGGAAGACCATCTTCATCTCCTCCCACATCCTTTCTGAATTAGGGGAGATGTGCGACTCGCTCCTATTCATTAATGGCGGACGCATCGTCCACCACGGTGATGCCGAATCACTGAAGCAGGGCTCGGACGCGACGGGAGGATTGTTCTATGATGTCCAAGTGGCCGAGCGGCCCGAGGCGGTCAATGATTGGGCTATCCTCAACCCCGGGGTCGAGTTCATCGAGTCACGAAAACGAGGAGGACGAATTCGCATCGATTCCACCGATCCCCATCAGGCGGCCGAAGTTCTCTCCCGCATGGTCCGGGATGGGGTCAAGGTCATCGAATTCCACCGCGAAGAGCGAAATCTGGAGGATGCCTTCATCGACATCCTGGGTCGTATCGACCAAGGGTTGGCCGCCACGGTGGCGCCCGAGCAGGCGCGAGAGGCTCTTGGCCATTCCGCCGAGAAAAATTAGCAGCCGAACGCTTTTTCGCCGATGTGGCAGGGAACTCCGGACTCATGGCCGAATACGTTTCCGCACAACTATCAATCAAATTAGCGAATCTAACGCGAAAACCTGCCGTTTTACGTCCGGCTTCTGAATATTTTTGCAATAATCTAAGAATTCACTGAGGGTCTCGTTCAAAGAATTACATTGAATTGGCATTCTTGCGTCTTGCCCGATAGCGCTGAAACGCCTTTTCTTAGCGACAAAAACACCATGAGTCTCCACGCCCAATTGTCCCCAGAAGCTCTCGAACGGCTGCGCGCCCAGCGGAGAAATTCGACCATTGCCAGTCTGCTGATTTCCCTGTTGGCGATCGTCTTGGTCGGTATCATCCTTGCTATTTTTCTTATTCCTTCGCTGGGGCTCAATGAGACCGATATCGTCACCTATCAGGCAGGGTCTCCCGCTGATGAAGATTTGGATCGGAAGGAAATCAGTCCCACGATCCAGCGCAAGCCTTCTGCTCCTTCCTCCTCCATGGCCAAGGTGATTGCGGCAAATACGACGAGTCCGACCGCGATCCCGGTCCCCGAGATTGAGGTGCCGGTTCCCTCGGCTGAGTTCGGCGATGGTGACGACTTCGGCGCTGGCTGGGGCTCCGGGGGCGACGGTGGAGGCGGAGGCTTCGGGAATATCCCCGTGGAGATGCGGAAGCGCTGCTCGAAGCAGGACCGCTTGCAGCGTCTAGCGCAGAATGGCGGAACAGAAGAATGCGAGGAAGCCGTCGTCGCGGCCCTTCGGTGGCTGAAGGAAAATCAGAACGAAAACGGCAGCTGGGGCAACAGCAAGCCAGTGGCCATGACTGGTCTCGCCTTGCTCGCTTATCTGGGCCATTGCGAGACCCCGCTCTCGCCGGAATTCGGTGACGCGGTGACCCAGGGGATGGCCTACCTTGTCGACAACAACATCAAGCAGAAGGGCAAATCGGCTACGAGCCTACAGGACAAGCACTGGTGCTATGAGCACGCCATCGCGACCTACGCGCTCGCCGAGTCCTACACCTTCTGCAAGCAACTGAACATCGCCGACACCGTTCCGCAGCTGAAGGAAGCCGTGGAGGGAGGGGTCAATTGGATTCTTGATAATCAGCACGCCTCTGGAGCGTGGGATTACTCCTACGATATTTCATCGAAGCGTAAGGGAGATTCGTCGATCGTCGCTTGGCAGATGCAGGCCTTGAAGGCAGGCAAATCCACGGGAATCAAATTCGGCTCGATGAATGGTGCCATCCGCGAAGCCTTGAACTACTTGGAGGAATGCCAAGCCAGGCATGGCGGATTCGGCTACACCCAGAACAAGAAGCCTGTCGGCGGAGCGGACGCCCACTACACGCTGACGGGAGCCGGCTCGCTATGCTTCCAGCAGCACAAGGGAGCATCCAACTCGAATGCCCGCCAAGGAGTGAAATACATCTCGGAGAATGCGACCTTTAACTATGCCAATGGTGCCAATCTCTACGAACACTACTACAACAGCCAGGCGATGATCAATCAAGGCGGACAGGCTTGGGCCAACTACAATAAGATGTTCCGCGACGAGCTGCTCAAGGCTCAGGACAAGGACGGCAGCTGGCCTGCACCCGGTGGGCGATGGAGCGGCAAGCATAATGACCCAGTGTATCACACAACGCTCGCCACGCTGATGCTCGAAGTTTACTATCGCTTCCTGCCCGGCACCGGTGCGGGCAAGTGAGCGCCCCCTTAATGTGACTCCAAGCTCGTTTTTACTCTTTTCAGGCGGTCCACGGGCCGCCTTTTTCTTACCCCGATATGAAGACTGTTCTCGCCCTCTTTCTCACTCCCCTTCTGCTCACCGCAGCTCCCCTGCGGGTGGTCACCTTCAACATTGAGACCGAGCGCGACCAGAACGGCGATTTGGCCGATGGGCTCAACGAGCCCGGGACGGAGGACTATGAAGCGGTCCTCGCGAGTCTCGCCCGGATCGATGCCGACGTCGTCTGTCTCCAAGAGTTGAACAACTCCGACGTCTCCGGAGGCACGCAGGGGGGAACGAATTCTGACGTTCATGCTCTCGCCTCCGAGCTAGGACTCGACCACGTTTACATTCCCTCGACCGCTCTCGATTTCCAACTCCGCAATGCCATCCTATCCCGATACCCGCTCCTTGATGCGGACGGCATCGGGACGAGCGATTACATGGCGACCATCGGAGCAGTCGGCTCCAACGGGGCCCAGGCGAAAGACGTGACCCGGGCCTTTCCCGCCGTCGTAGTGGACGTTCCCGGAGCGGCCCAGCCCGCCACCATCATCACGCTCCACAATAAAGCGTCGACGGACGACGCCAGCAAATTCCGACGAGCCGTGGAGCTCGCCCGTCTGGCCGATTACCTCACCCGCAATGCTCTCGACGAGAGCGACAACATCGTGATTCTGGGAGACTTCAATCTTTCGGGGACGGGTGAGACATTCACGAACGAGCCCGGGGGGCTCCCGTCCACCTACAATCGGGGAGCCGATATCCCCTTACCGATCACCTACTCGACCGACCCTGACTTCTACTTCCCTACGCCGTGGCAAGCGAGCGCGCTGGATGCGAGAGCTGTGGATGGCAGCGACGACACCTTCCTCTCGAGCGCGGGCAATGGATCCACCTTGGACTACATCCTCACCACTCCGGCCATGGTCGTGGAAGGGGCGGAAATCTATCGCTCCGACCTCGATACCACGAACAACGCGGGGCTCCCCAAGGTTGGCAACCCCCTTCCCGCGACAACCTCTGCCGTCGCGTCGGACCACTTTCCGGTCTTTGTCGATCTCGTCCTCGAAGACCTCTTCACGGGCCCTTCTTACTACGAGGTTAGTAGTGACGATACCACCATCAGCGAGGGCTTTGATAGCTTCTCCGGCTACTTCGATCCTCCTCGCTGGACCGGCGACAACCTCACTTGGCGAGGCTCGTATTCTGGTAGTGAACAAGCTGGGAGCTACGTCTTCGGCAGTAGCTCTGATCCCAAGCCTGGCATTGTCCCCGGCCCCTCCCCCTCTCAGTTCGAGACCCGCTTTCGTAATGAGGGCTCCAGCTCCATCAGTGCGGTCCGCATAAGCTATGAAGTGGAGCAGTGGCGCATTGACGGAGCGACCAGCCCGGACACCCTCACCGCAACTCTTACCCTGCCCGGCCAGTCCACGCTGCCACTTGGCGAGCTCACCTACGAAGTCGCAGGCTCAGCTTCCCCCTTGGTTCTGGAGACCATTGTGGACCATCTGGCCTGGGAGCCGGGCGAGGAACTGGTCCTCACTCTCACCGCGACCAAGGGCGCCAGCAATGGCCCCGTATCCGACGATGTCTTCGTCAATGAGATCCACTACGATAATGCGAGTGGCGACGAAGGTGAGTTCATCGAGGTCATCACCGCGCCAGGCTTCTCGGGCTCGCCTTCCACGGTCGAGCTTTCCCTCTACAATGGGAGTAATGGCGAAGTCTATCAGAGCCACTTGCTCGACACCTTCCAGGGTCCCAACCTGGTCGACGGTTATTCCGTTTATTGGAAGGAGATTAGCGGAATCCAGAATGGAGCACCCGATGGCTTCGCCCTCACGGTCGATGGGGTCATCAAGAGCTTCCTCTCCTATGAAGGCACGTTCACCGCTACGGATGGCCCCGCCCTCGGCCTGACTGCTGACGAGCTGCCCGCGTCGCAGAGCAGTGCGCTATCGCCGGGTGTGGCCGCCCTCGGCTTCACCGGAGCTGCGGCCGACTCGGGCGAGGCCTCTTGGATCAGATTCGGGTCCGATATTTCCCATTCCCCGGGCATGCTCAATGAAGGACAAACCCTCACCGGCGCAGCCGTGCTCCCCTCTCAGGCCATTTCCTTCGATGATCTCACTCTAACTGTCCTGCCCGACACCGATGGAGACGGGCTGCCGGACCTCACTGATCCTGATGACGACAATGATAACCTGACCGATGAGGAAGAACTCGCTCTCGGCACCAATCCCCTGCTCACCGATACAGATGAGAATGGGACCGCTGATGGTGATGAAGACGCTGATCGCGACGGCTACAGCAATGCGGAGGAACTGCGCATCATTCTGACCGATCCTACTGATTTCTCCTCCCGCTTCACGGTCACGGTCCGTCAGGGCCCCGCTGGACCAGAGGCCATCTTCCCCACGCTGCTCGGTCGCCAGTATGAGATCTTCCTCAGTGACAATCTTGAGACATTCGAAAAAACAGCCACGATTGAAGGAGATGGAACGACCTCAACTCTCCTACTCCCAACGAGTTCAGGAAAAAGCTATCTTCAAGTCAGGGTCAATCTGAGCATTTGACCTATCACCTTTCCCATCTAGCTTGCAGTCGCTTATGAATGCACTCACCACCTTGTTGTTTATCCCAACTCTTGCCTTGGCAGCTCCCTCTCTGGAGCGTGTCGGCGACGATTTCGAGCGCCCGGTCTGGGTTACTACTCCAGAACACAGCAGCCAAAGGCTCTTCATCGTTGAGCAAGGAGGAAAAATCTTCATCCACGACCAGAAGTCTGACGAAACCCTGAGCGAGCCGTTTCTCGACCTGAGCGATCGGGTCCACCGGGGCCATAACGAGGAGGGCCTTCTCGGGCTGGCCTTCGCGCCAGACTACGAGACTTCGGGACGCTTCTACGTCAACTACAGCACGAAGGACCGTGAGAACAAGATCGCCCGCTTCACCGTCACCGAGCCCAAGACCGCGACGACCTGCGATCCTGATAGCGGAGAAGTGATTCTCACCTTCAAGCAACCCTTCGGAAATCACAACGGCGGTTATCTTGAGTTCGGCCCCGACGGCTATCTCTACATCGGGACAGGTGATGGAGGTTCAGCCAATGATCCCAAGCGCAACGCACAAGACTTGAGCAACCTGTTAGGCAAAATCCTCCGCATCGATGTCAGCCCTGAGAAGGGGTATGACATTCCCGCCGACAACCCGTTTGTCGGCGATGACGAGGCGCGCGATGAGATCCTCGCCTATGGCCTTCGCAACCCTTGGCGCTGCTGCTGGGATGGCGACAACTTCTACATTGCTGACGTGGGTCAAAACCATTGGGAAGAGATTAACGTGACCAGCAAGAGTGACCTGCACGGAGCGAACTTCGGGTGGAGACAGCGGGAAGGCTTGGTCGAGACGCCCAAAGACGGCGTTGGCGGCCCCAAACCCGAGGGCGCCATCGATCCCGTCTATGTTTACAAGCATGGGATGGGAGAAACGGAAGGACTCTCCATCAATGGTGGCTACGTCTATCGTGGCTCAGTCAGCTCACTGGGGGGCAAGTATCTCTTCTCCGATCACCTCAATCCTCGCATCTGGTCCTTCGAATACAAAGGAGGAGAAACGACCAACTTCTCCGACCTGACCGAAACGCTCGCCCGCCCCGACGGTAAGCCATTCCGCATGCTCAGCTCCTTCGGCACCGACGCCGATGACGAGCTTTACGTCATCGAGCTCAGCGGAGGCGTTTGGAAGATCGTTGAAGAATAGTTTTCGTCAAAGGTGCTCTCCTACTAGGGGAGCACTCTTTCCGCCGGCATCACCTCCAAATCTTCCACCCCCAGGAGGGACCTCAGTTGGAGGCGCATCAACTCGTCGAGTTGCGATAGCATGCCACTTTCCTTCACATCGCGGATGGCTTGGTAGCGGAGCTCTTCCACCAAGCGGTCACGATCCGCTGATTTCACCTTGTTCCATAGGCCGCTCGTCTCTTCGAGAGTGTTCATCTTTAGCATTTCGGCGGTCAGTACCTTGGGCTCTCCCAGACCGACAACCCGGGCCTGTCCGCTTTCATCATACTCGATCGAGAGCCCCTCGCTGATGTCGTAGCCGATTTTCACTTTGAAGGTCCCTTCCATGCGGAGGGACTTCCGGCTGGGGAAGACCATGATCACTTGCTCATCCTCCACCTCCCGGGTCACCTTCATCTGATACTCCAGCAGGGCGATCTCGCTGACCTCGGAGATTTTCATGACGGTGGCGGACTCATTGACGGTAATCGTTCCCGCTCCTCCGAGAAAATTCCCGAGGAAGCGCTCGACTCGCGCCATCGTGCCCCCCATGGCCGCCTCCGCCGGCCTGACGACCACCAACCACCAAACTCCCCCGGCAGCAGCGATCAAAAGAGCAAGCCCGATAAATACTGCCAGAATCCTCCCGGCGCCTTTCTTCCCTGACGTGTCCTCGCTGTCGTTCATTCTAGCCCTATAGACAGCGTTCATCGGGCACTTTTGCACGAATATTTCGCTGCTCCGGCTTTCTCGCAAGGTTCCGCCATCCAGCTGAAATTAGTCATTCCTTTCTCTTGCATCCCCCCACCCGCCCCCGCAATCCTCCCCCACCTTCAATTTCGAACGTGAAAGCACACGACCTTTACAAGAACACCGACCCGGACCTCATCGAGGACATGTTCCGCTGGATGCGGGACAACGACCGCAATC
This sequence comes from Verrucomicrobiota bacterium JB023, assembly GCA_030673895.1. GTDB lineage: Bacteria > Verrucomicrobiota > Verrucomicrobiia > Verrucomicrobiales > Akkermansiaceae > Roseibacillus. Next base: position 34,221 of record JAUTCR010000032.1, on the reverse strand, counting down.
TTTACAAAACCTCCCTCGCCAGCCTGGCCTCGGTGAAAAAGCTGCGTCCCGTCTTTCTGCAGAAAAAATCCGTTTCCGATCAGATCGCCTACATGCGCAAGACTCTCTCCCTGCGCACCCAGGACCTTGTCGGCGAGCACCTTTTCCAAGTGTGGTTCATGAAGGGCCAGCAGGATCTCCTCCGCACCTTCTGCGACCGCATGGAGATCGAGCATGATGGCAATGGCCAAGTCACTGGCGAGCTACCCAAGGAGCTCGATGCCACCAAGCTGGAGGAAACGGTCAATCGCTTGCTCGAAATGTTCGATCCCCGGCTGGTCACTCTCTACCTGCACGTCTTCAACATGCAGACCGAGCAGGGCTGGGACAATCTCAGCAAGGCCCTCGAGGAGGACTCCCGCTTGTCTCTGACCAACCAAGCGGCAGAGACAGCCAAGGAGGAGGAATAATCTCTCTGGGGTGGCTCCCGCAGCCACCCCAAGCATCTGGCCCGATATGACCCCCCTTCCCGTCGTCGAGCAACCCGAGGGCTTGCTGGCCTTCGACTTCGATGGCACTCTGCATTGGCCGAGCCACGAACCTCCCGTCGACAAGCGCCTTCTGCAGTGGATCCAATTTCTCCGCGACAAGCGGAAGATGATCTGGGGCATCTGCACCGGCCGCTCCATCATGCACCTCATGGAGGGCTTGGCGGGTGGCTGCTTCGAGTTCTTGCCTGACTTCGCCATCACCCGCGAACGCGAGATCTTCTTCCCGGGGAAGTTCAATCGCTTCCAGGCCGATGAAGAGTGGAACAAGCAATGCGAGGAAGATCACTGGCGGCTTTTTAAATCACTCAAGCCTGAGCTCCTCGCCCTGCGCGGCTTCGTGGAGGATCGCCTCAGTGGGGAATGGGTCGAGCAACCCGGGGATCTAGCCGGCGTTGTTCTCCGGCAAGAGGAAGACATGGAGGCTCTCCTTGCCGAGTTCGACCGCCTCTGTGGCCGGGACTCCAAACTGGGCTACGAGCGAAACAGTATTTATCTCCGCTTCAGCCACATTGCCTATGGCAAGGGGCCCGTTCTCAAGGAAATCTCGGATCGCTGCGCATTGTCTCCCGAGCAAGTGGTCGCCTGCGGGGACAATCACAACGACCTATCCATGCTCAATCCCGTGGTCACCAACTGGCCGATCTGTCCTTCGAACTCGGTGCAGGAGGTGAAGGATCAGGTGACCGCATTCGGCGGCATCGTGGCGGACAGCCCTGCCAGCGAAGGCCTCGTCGAGGCCTTCGAGGAAATCTTCCTCAGCTAGGCAAGAGCCAGCCGGCTCAGGCCTGCGCGCTGGCTAGCGTACCCTCCCGCACTTCACCCTTCACATTGGCCTGGGTGTAGGAGCCGGTCTCGACATGGAGCCCGGTCAGCCAGCCTCCCCGACCCACGTCGGTATCGATGCAGACAGCATGTCCTAGATTGAGAGGGACATGAGACTTCTGCGCCGTATGTCCACAGATGAGGATCTTCCCCGAGCAGTGTGGCTTGGGATAGCCATAGAGCGGGTGATTGAATTTCTGGTGAATCAGCGTGTAAGGCAGCTGCATTTCAAGGGGAACCTCCGCCTCAAGGTAGGCATGGGCGAAGATGTGAGTTTCGGTCTCCACGAAGGGTTTATTCGTGAGGAGAAAGGCCCAATGCTCATCGGGAACGTCCTCAATCCCCTTCGGCCCGTAGGAGTCCAAGGTCTCTTGGCCTCCCCAAGCTTCCAACCAATGGGCGTGGTCCGTTTTGTCGATACGCGAGAGGAAGAATTTTTCCTCATGATTCCCACAGAGGCAATCGACCCGGTGGCTCTTGCTCTTCTCAATGAGGAAATCGATGACTCCCTTGGAGTCCGGTCCGCGATCCACGTAATCCCCTACGAAAATTACGTGATCCTCAGGCTGAGGATCGAGGGTGTTCCAAAGCAATTCCAGAGCATCCAGGCAACCGTGAATATCACTAATGGCAAGTGTTCTCATGTCTTTTGAGCTCATCATGCCGCCTCTCGGAGCCCTGTAAAGAACGGCCTCCTTCTTCCTGAACCTCCCCGCCCAACGAAACATTTTCCCTTTATCTTCCGTAGCCTCCCGCATGCCCTCGGTCTCTTTCCTCGCTGTTGCCATGATGCTGGGCCTGCAGCTGCTACCCCAGGTCCTGGCCTTCGACCCCAATGTCTCCTCCGTTCTACCGCGCGGAGGTCAGCAGGGCCAAAGCGTGGAAGTGACCCTCAATGGCGATCGGCTCTACCATCCCGAGGAGCTGATCCTCTATCGACCCGGCATGAGCGTGGAAGCCCTCGAGAAGCTCAGCAACAAGAGCGTCAAAGCCACCTTGCGCATTGCTCCCGACGCGCCTCTCGGGGAACATCCTCTTCGTCTCCGTACTCGAGGAGGGGTCAGCTACCTGCGCACCTTCTGGGTCACCCCTTTCCCCGATGTGAAGGAGAAGATCGTCCGCGATGAGAAAAGGAAGGAAAACAGGGATGCCAACGACAGCTTCGAAGATCCGCAGCGAATCCAGCTCAATACCACCGTGCACGGCATCGCCCGCAAGGAAGATGCGGACTACTACGTCTTCCGTGGCCAGAAAGGCCAACGCATTACCGCCGAAGTTTTCGGAATGAGGCTGGGTCGCATCATGTTCGATCCCTATCTCGCCCTCCTCGACGAGAACCGCTTCGAGCTCGCCACCTCCGACGACACGGTCCTCACCCGACGCGACCCCTTCATCAATGTAGTCCTCCCCAAGGACGGAGACTACACCCTCCTCGTCCGCGAATCTTCTTATGAGGGGGATAACCGGGCGAATTATCTGCTCCAGCTCGCCGAGATGCCTCGCCCTACCACCGTCTTCCCTCCCGCCGCCAAACCGGGGAGCGAAGTGGAGTTCGCCCTCATCGGCGACGCTGCAGGCGAATTCAAGCAATCCCTCACCCTTCCCAAGGAGGGCGAAATCCATCACTTCTATCCCATCCATGATGGCGAACAAGCGCCATCACCCAACCCAGTTCACCTGACCACGCTGCCCATTCATACCGAGACGGAACCCAACTTCCGCGACCAAGCCGCTCAGTCCGCCGCATCGGACCTTCCGCTTGCCTTTCAGGGAATCCTCGCTCAACCGGACGATATCGACTGGTTCCACTTCAGCGCCCGGAAAGGTCAGAAGCTCCGCGTCCAAGTGCACGCCCGCTCGCTTCGCTCCCCTCTGGATTCCGTGATCCAAGTCCGGAGCCTGAAGGGAAACAAAAACCTGGGACGCAGTGATGATGAAGGAACCCATCCCGACTCCAAGCTGGACTTCACTGTCCCCGAGGACGGTAGCTACCTTCTCTCAATCCGTGATCAGCTGCGCCGCGGAGGACCGGACTTCGTCTATCACATTGAGGTCGCTCCCGTCCCCAGCACTCTCTCTGCGAAGCTCCCTTACGCTGAAAACAACAACAGCCAAAAGGACCGGGCTATCGTCATCCCGAGGGGTCGGCACCTCGCGGTTGTTCCCAATGTGACTCGCCAGAACACCAATTGCGAGATCATGCTGCAGGCGGACAAGCTCCCAACAGGAGTGGACTATCAAATGGATCCAGCGCCCCGCAATCCTGTTAACTTTCCCATCCTCTTCTCCACTACCCGGGACGCTCCACTGGCCGCCACCCTGACCCGTTTCACCATCACCGACACCCAGTCCGATCTGCGCGGCCCCTTCGATGAAACCATCAACCACGTGGAGATCAACAATGCCGGAGCCTTTGCCTCCACCCACAACGAGCGGCTTACCGTCGCAGTCATCGAGGAGGCCCCCTTCGACCTGGAGCTCTTGTCCCCCGCCGTCCCGCTGGTTCGCGACGGCACCATGGATCTCGTCATTCGGGCCAAGCGGACCGGGGGCTACCAAGGACCCATCAAGGTCAAGGTGCCCTGGCGACCGGCCGGGGTGGGAACGCCGTCAGAAGTCACGATCCCAAGCAATCAAAACGAAGCCATCCTCTCCATCAATGCGAACTCCACCGCCCCGACTCGCTCATGGAAAATGACCGTGACCGGCGAGGGCAAGACGGACCGGGGCACCGTCCGCCTCTCCCCTCCCTTTATCGATCTCTCCATCGCCGAGCCCTATCTCAAGGGAGCCATCGATCTCCTTACCGGCCCCCCGGGTTCGACCTTGGAAGCCATCTGCCGTCTCGACCACTTGCAATCCTTCGATGGTCAAGCCGAGCTCACCCTGCAGGGGCTCCCTCACGGAGTCAGTGCGGAGAAGGTGCTGGTAGCGGCCGGACAAAAGGAAGTTCAAATCAAGATCGCGCTCACCGGGGAAGCCCGGCCGGGCAAATCCAAGTCCCTCTTTGCACAAATTCTCGTGCCAGCCAATGGCACCCACATCCCCCACCAAATCGCGAGAGGAACCACCCTAGTCATCACACCCCGAAGAGAAAAGGAAACGGCAGCGAAAGATTAACCCACCCACGGCCCGATGGAGGCCGTCGTGTGACGCAAAGGCCGCGCCCGGCCCGTGCAACTTCCTTGACCTGCCGCCCGACGGGACTGAATGTCTCCGTCACCTTATGGATTACGGTCCCATCGTTGAGAAAAAACGCACCCGCTTCGAAGAACTCGAAACCCAGATGTCCGAGCCGGGATTTTTCGACGATCCCAAGAAGTCAGCCACGCTGATGAAGGAACACCGCAGCCTCAAGAAGATGCTTGAGACTTGGGACAACTTTCAATCCGTCTCCAGCCAGCTGCAGGACAACCGCGAGCTAGCGAAGGGTGATGACGAGCTGGCGGAAATGGCGGCGGAAGAATTGCCCGAGCTGGAGAAGCAATTCGAGAAACTCTCTGCGGAAGTGCAGTACGCGCTCCTCCCGCGCTCCGAGTCTGAAGAGCGTAATGCGTTGGTCGAGATTCGCGCCGGCGCCGGGGGCGATGAGGCCTCCCTCTTTTCCAACGACCTTCTCCGCATGTATGAGCGCTTCGCTGAAATCCGAGGCTGGAAGACCGAGCATCTTGATTCCTCACCCTCGGAGGTGGGAGGCTTCAAGGAAGTCGTCATCAAGGTGACCGGTGACGAGGTCTTCCGTTACCTCAAGTATGAGTCCGGAGTCCACCGGGTCCAGCGGGTGCCTTCCACCGAGACCCAGGGACGGATCCACACCTCGACGGTGACGGTGGCGGTGATGCCCGAAGCCGAGGAAGTCGACGTGGTCCTACGCACTGAGGATCTCCACATTCAGGCGACCCGCTCGGGCGGCCCCGGGGGCCAGCACGTGAACACGACGGATTCCGCAGTTCAAATTACCCACCTTCCCACCGGCCTACAGGTGAAATGCCAAGAGGGGCGCTCACAAACGCAAAACAAGGAAATTGGCCTCCAGATCCTCCGAACCAAGCTGTACGAACAGAAGGTCCGCGAGGAACAGGAAAAATACTCCGCCCACCGCCGCTCCCTTATCGGCAGCGGAGACCGGTCGGAAAAAATCCGCACCTACAATTTTCCCCAAAGCCGGGTCACCGACCACCGGGTCAACCACACCTCCCACAATATGGACGGCATCCTGCAGGGACAGCTCGACGAATTCACGGAAGCCTTGCAAAAGGCGGAAATGGAAGAGCGATTGGCGGACTTGGAAACCCAATAAGATTGGATTAGGCCGCAGGGGCCGCAACCCGCTCATCCTGTTTTTCTGGAATTCCGGGCGTAGGCTATCCGCCTGAATGGACACAAGTTGGGTGGGGCCATGCCTTCCCTGCCCGAAAGCTTGGGAATTTCCGAGCCATCGAGACTCACGAACGGGCCAAGGGCCGTCTCCCCTTTACCCGCTTAGCAGGAAAACTGATGCTGACTCGCGCGACTTTGTTTCCGCGCGAGTCCAGCTTCGGCAAATTTAGTAAACGTCCCGCGCGTAGCGTTTCTCCTTCTTGAGAGCCTTGATGTAATCGACTGCTTCTTCCTCGGACTTGCCGCCATGGATTTTGACCACTTCGTGAAGAGCATTGTCGACATCTTTGGCCATCCGGGAGGCATCCCCACAGACGAAGAAGTAGCCACCCTCCTCAAGCCACTGCCAGAGCTCCGCTCCATTTTGAAGCATAAGATGCTGGACGTAGAGCTTCTCTTTCTGATCGCGGGAGAAAGCCAAATCAAGCTTGGTGAGGAAACCCTCGGCTTTCCAGCCTTCAAGCAGTTCTTCGTAGAGATAGTCAGTCGCCCGATAGGGATTACCAAAGAGCAACCAATTCTTACCGGAGGCTTCCCTCGCTTTGCGTTCCTCGAGAAAGGCCCGGAAAGGAGCAATGCCAGTGCCCGGACCGACCATGATCATCGGCACATTATCATCGGCCGGCGGACGGAAGGCTTTGTTCTCGTGGACATAGACTCCAGGTTGGACGTCCTTGCTGCGATGGGCGAGGAAGGTCGAGCAAACCCCTCCCCGGGAGCGACCGTGGGATTCATAGGTGACCACTCCGACCGTCAGATGAACTTCGCCGGGGTGAGCCTTCGGGCTGGAGGCAATGGAGTAGAGTCTCGGCTGCAATTTCTTCAGCACGCCGACGAATTCCTCTCCATCCCTGAAATCAGCTGGGTATTCGACAACAAGATCAATCAGCTCCCTTCCCCAGAAGAAATCATCCCAGACCTCCTTGTCATCAGCCTCAACAACGGAACGGAGGTAAGGAGAACCACTTCGCTCCTGCCAAGCAGTCACCAGATTCTTGTTCAGACTCCGGATGTCATAGTGCTTGAGCAGCGCCTCACGCAGGGGCGCCTCACCACCGCCCGGCAGAGGGACCTCGGCCTTGGTGCTGAAGGGAAGATTGGCTAACAGCTCGTCAACGACACGCTCATCATTGATCGGATAGACACCCAAGGCGTCGCCAGCTTCATACTCAAGACCGGAATCTCCCAACGAGAAAGCGATGTGGTGTGTCGATTTGAATGCCCCTTCTTGATTGAGGTCGTGATTGTCGACGATGGCAGCCGGATAGGGATTCTGCTTGCTGTAGGGCTCGTCTCCGACGGGAGCTTCAGCGAGCTCGGCCATGCTGGAGCCGGCACCTAGAACATTGACGATGCCACTCTTCCACTCCTCAAAGGGATCCTCGTAATCGACATCACAGTCGACCCGGTCATGCAGGCGCTCGGCACCGAGTTCCGCCATCCGATTATCGATCGCCTTACCTGTCGCGCAGAATTCTGGATATTCCGTATCACCGAGGGCGAGGACGGAATATTTAACCCCTTCCAACTTGGGAGCGGAGTCCGCGAGCAGGGAGTCAACAAAATCGACAGCGTTATCTGGTGGTTCGCCATCACCATAGGTGCTGGTAATGACGAGGAGATTTTCTTCCTTCGGCAGGTTGGCGACCTCGTAGTCAGCCATATCGACAACCTTGGTCTCGAAGCGGCCTCCGGCCAGCGCCTTGGACATCCTTTTGGCCAAGCCTTCGGAATTACCCGTCTGGGAACCCCAAAGAATAGTGACCGGAATCGCCGGCCCTTCCTGAACTGGCAAACTGTTGCCGGAAGCAAATTGCTTCGCGAAAAAATCATTCAGCCAAGCCCGTTGCTCAGCAGAGAAAGGTGCGTTTTCGGGTACAAACATGGTGAGATTTTTACCTGGCCGGGAACCCTACCCAGGGCAGCGGAAGATGAACACGAATTCTCACACTTTCAAGAACAAGCAACAGCTTCCTTTGCGGCTCATTCGTCATTTTGATGAATGAACCTCATGCTCCTTGTGCAAGTTTCGAGCCAAATCGCCAATTTTCAACCGTGAGGGAAGAGTTCGTGGTATTTGATCGCTTCTGCGCCAATTGCGAGAGCCGTGCCAAAGAGGGCCCGCTCATCTGCCGTGCGGGAAACCTGGGCTGCGGGACGGGAGAGACCAAGAACCATTTGGCCGTACTTGGTGGCGCCTCCGACATGACGAAGGAGCTTCATCGAAATGTGGGCCGCATCGAGATTGGGGAAAACGAGGACATCGGGGGCCGGGCGGTCCACCATTTGCGGGAGCTTCATTTCGGCGGCCGACGCGTCCAAGGCAACATCGGCCTGAAGTTCACCGTCGATCTCCATATCAAGGCGCAAACGCAGAGCCTCTTGGCGCGCGGCTTCGGTGGCCGCTCTGACGCGGGAAGCGGAATCAGTTGCCGCGGAATTCATCGTCGAGTGGCTGAGCATTGCGATACGAACTCGCCGCCCCTTGTAATGATGAGCCAAGCGACCGGTCTCGATGGCAATCGCCTTGAGCTCGCTCACATCCGGGATGTCATTCAGACCACAATCCGCGAGAAAGAGAATTCCCTCCGGTCCGAAGTGCTCAAGCTGATCGGACACCATGATCGCGGAGGTGAAAACATGGGGCACATCCGGCAAGGGCTTGACCAGCTGGATGAGAGCCCGGTGAATGGTCTCCGGCAGGAGCTGGTTCCCCCCCACCATGCCATCAGCCTGACCGTACTGAATCATCATCGACGCATAGAAATGCGGTCGGCTCGCCACCTCCTTCGCATCAGCCAGATTGACTCCCCGAAGGCGCTCAATACGCTCCAACATTTCCGCGAACAGTGGCAAATCATCTGCCTCCGCGGGATCAGTGACGTTGACGAACTTCAATGACACCCCGAGGTCAGCCGCCATGGCGCGAATTTTTTCCTTCTTCCCGAGCAGAATGGGAATGCCGAGCTCTTGGCGCACCATCTCACCCGCGACCCGAATCACTCGCTCATCCTCACCCTCCGAGAAAACGATTCGCTTCGGGTGTCGCTTGAGGCTCTCAATCAGAGGGCCGGTAAAAACATCAGGCTGGGACCAATTCGGCGCGTTGTCGCTCATATTTCCAGGAAAAAAATGCCAGCACAATAAGCTGGTGCAGGCAGACTAACCGCCGTGTCACCAGCTCACAACGTCAAACTGGTCATCTCGCCGTTTTATCAATTTTTCATTTCGAGATCGACCGAGATTGGGATTACTTCGCCCCTAACCGTCCTCGTGAAACTTCACCCCAACGCTGATCTCCATACCCACACTCCCCTCTGCCAGCACGCGGAAGGGACCCCTGCCGAATACGTTGCCGCAGCCGTCGCTGCCAGGCTCGAGGTCTATGGCATCTCCGACCATGCGCCCCACCTTCCCGAGCCTTTTGACGACTGGCGCATGACCGTCGATCAGCTTCCGGAGTATGATGACTGGATTGCCGAGGCCAGGGCTCACGCCCCTGATAACCTGACCATCTTGGCCGCTCTCGAATGCGATTGGCTCCCGGGAGCCCGGGGGCATCTGGAATGGCTGAGGACTTGCCGCGACTGGGATTACCTGATCGGCTCGATCCATTATCTGCCCCGCCCCATCACCGGAGCCCGCTGGGATTTTGACAATCCCGCCCACCTCTCCGTGTGGAACTCTCTCGGGGATAGCGATCTCAACGATCTGTGGACACTCTATTGGAAGGAATATGAGGCGATGGTCCGGAGCGATCTTTTCGAAATCCACGGACATCCCGATCTCATCAAGAAGTTTTCACCGGGTCCTTCCGGCGATCTCAAACGCTTCTACCTCCCTGTGATCGAGGCCCTTGCGGAAACAGGAAAAGCTATCGAGCTCAACACCGCAGGCTGGCACAAGCCCTGTGCCGAGCAATACCCTGCCGAGGAGTTTCTCCAGCTCGCGGCCGAGGCGCGTATCCCTCTGACCATCAATTCCGATGCCCATCATCCCTCGGAGATCGCGCGGGACTTCGAGAAAGCGCGGGGAGTGGCCCGTCGCGCAGGCTTCCCGATCAGCTGACGGCAGGATTCGCTCCATTTTCCACAACTCTTGCTTGGAAATCAGCGAGATACTGCGCTAGCTTCGGAGTGGACTAAAAATCCGTAGAAGTAAAAGAAATGAAAACCGCAAATGTTGATGCACCCATCGTTGTTACCGTACGTCACGAAGACCCAACCGACTCTCTCCGCGATTACGCGACGAGCAAGATCGACGGTCTCTCGCTTGACTACCCCCGCATCATCGAGGCCAAGGCCATTCTTGACGTTCAAAAGAACCGACATATCGCCGAGATCATTCTCTTTTGCGCCAATCATATCGTGATCGAGGCCTCTTCCGAGACCGAGGACATGTATAAGAGTATCGATCAGACGATCGACAAGATCGCCCGCCGGATGCGCAAACAGAAGACTCGCCTGTTGAAGAAGCATCGCCCGAAGCCGGAAAACACGATCAAGCACCTCGAGGAGCGCTGGTTCAATGAGGCAGCCCTCGATCACCCCGAAGAGTCCGAGCAGGATCCCGAGCCCTTCATCGTCCACCGGGAAGGCTACCGCATGCGCACCCTCTACAAGGAAGAAGCCATTATGGAGCTGGAATTGTCCGAGAAGCCTTTCGTGCTTTTCAAGAATGCCCGACGCAACATCAACCAGCTCGTCTATCGCCGGAAGGATGGCGAATACGCGCTCGTCGAGCTTCCCAGCCAGTGAGCGGCTAGTTCCGAGCTGACTAGCTCACCTCCTATTTACAAGAAAACCCTCCAACGAGTTCGTGGAGGGTTTTTTGTTTATTGCTGAGGTAGCCCAAGGCAGCCCAAGGCCAACTACATCCGCTCCGGCACCCTGATACCGAGAAGCCCGAGACCTTTCTCAAGGACACGGGCCGTCAGTTCACAAAGAACCAAACGAGTCCGGCGAACCTCTCCCTCCGACTTGAGCACAGGGCAGGCTTGGAAGAAGGAATGATAGGCGCGGGCCAAATCGAGGAGATAGGAGGCCAGGGTATTGGGACGCAGATCGACGAGGACCTGCGGGACAATCTCACCAAAGCGACAGATGACCCGTGCCAGATTGATTTCCCGGTCGTCTTGCAAGATCAGCCCTTCTCCAGCCAGCTCGACCTCCTCCTCCAGCTTGCGGAAGATGCTGCGACAACGAACATAGCTGTATTGCAAATAGGGGGCCGTATCCCCCTCCAGAGAAACCATTTTCTCCAGATCATACGTGTAGTCGGACTCCCGGCGATGGCTGAGCTCCATGAACTTGATCGCGCTGAGCCCGATGAGTTCAGAAAGCTTCTCCTTCTCTTCCGCGGTCTCCAGCTGGCTCTTCTCCTCGACTGATTGCCGTGCCGCACTGACCGCGTCGTTGATGACATCCTCGAGCTGAGGCAAGTCCCCGGCCCTCGTCTTAAGCGGGGTGCCATCCTTCCCGAGGATTGTTCCGAACTTCACATGCACCAGCTCGGCCTCGCAGCCCCGGCGTTTCGCAATATCAAAAAGCCGGGAGAAGTGATCCTCTTGACGGAAGTCGACGACATACCAGATGACGTCCGCATTCCATTCCTTCAGGCGGAAATCGATGGTCGCGATGTCGGTGGTAGCGTAGTTGAAGCCCCCGTCATTTTTGCGCACGATCAGCGGATAATCAACAAAGCCATCCTCGCCTTTCTTGAGGAAGGGATCCTTCTTTGGCTCTTCCTGACCGCCTGAATAAACGCAGATTGCGCCCTCGCTCTCACGAGCATGGCCTTCGCTAATGAGTTGCTCGACCACTCCCGCGAGAGAATCGTTGTAGGCGCTTTCCCCCAGCCAGTGGTCGAAGGTCACTTCCAAGCGGTCGTAGATCGACTCCAGCCCTTTCTTCGAGAGGTCGATGCAGCGCTCCCAAATGCCGAGATTTTCTTCGTCGCCTTGTTGTAATTTGACGAGTTCCGCCCGGCACTCATTGGCGACTGACTCATCTGCCTTGGAGGCCGCGCTGCCGGTCCGGTAGAGGCGCAGTAGCTCCACAAGGGGGTTCTCTTCCAGAGCCCGCTCATCGACACCTTTCTTCCAAGCCCACAAAACCATGCCGAACTGGGTGCCCCAGTCCCCGATATGGTTGTCCCGAATCACCTCGTGGCCCATGAATGCCGCGATCCGAGCCAATGACTCGCCAATAACAGTGGAGCGGATGTGCCCAACATGCATCGGCTTGGCGACATTCGGCGCAGAGAAATCAACCACGATGGTTTGCGCCTCGCTCGTCTTGGGCACTCCCAATCGCTCGTCCTGAAGCAGCGCACCCAGCTGCTCCGCAAAGAAGCCGGGTTCGATACGAAAATTGATAAAACCTGGGCCGGCGATTGAGCAAGACGCCTGGCCCGCCAGCTCTCCTGTCAAGCTCTCCACCACCTTCTCAGCCAATGCACGCGGATTCATCTTCGCGGCCTTGGCCAACATCATGGCAGCATTCGACTGATAATCGCCATGGCGAACGTCGGCAGAGGCCACTACATCCACCTTGGACAAGGACTCTCCTTCCACTCCGGCAGCAGCCACTGCCGCCACCAGCTTTTCGCGCAATAAATCGGCCAACGTCATGCTGTTTGGTAGGCCCAGAGAAGCGTGATTTTCAAGCCCGCGATCCGGAATCACAAAGACGCGTTCCTGAGCAGGAGGATCAATTCCCCTCAAAAGCGGTAGTTCTTGCTCCTGCCAGATGCCTCCGTCACTCCGGGATGGAGATCCAAGTGGGACTGCAGGCAACCCGCGGAATCGAGAAACTCCTTCAATTGCTCATAGCTCGGGGTCTTGAGGGACCTCCCAAAGATCACCCGTTGGCCATCCACCGTGAGCCCCTGGAAATAACGGGAAGTCCCATTATTCACCGACGTCACCGCTCGAACCGCAGCGAGACGCCGCGGTCGCCGGAAGGGCCGCCGCAATAGCCACATCCCGCCATCGGCAATGAAAAGAGAGAGCCTGAACGTGAGCTTGGCACCCAAGACGAAGAGCAAGACCGGAACCACCCAAGTCGCCACGAAATAGAGAAACACTTCAAAAAGGATGCCCGGTGTCCGGCGATCCTCGACCCAAGCACAAAGACCCATACCAAGGAAGAGGATCCACATGATGGCATGAGCGATCCACCTCTGGTCACGGGCAGTGAACTCGATGCCTTGTTGGCCGGGATCCTGACTGGTCATCGGCTCGCCCAAGTTCCTAGGGAGATGCGGGATACCCTCGAACTACCAGTCGTCTCCCAACCAGTCAGTTTAACGTGAAAGAATGGAGATGACCTCCGAAGGAGTCCCTGCCGCAGCCAAACCCTTTCTCGTCTCGCAACTGAGGAAACGCTTCCCGATATCAGCCAAGGTCAGCAAATGCTGCGTCTTCTCCTCTTCCGGGATGAGCAACATGACGACAAAATGGACGGGAGCGTGGTCGCAGGAATCAAATTCCAGCCCCGCCTTGGACTTCCCAAAGACGGCCAGAACTTCGTTGAGACCTTCAACATAAGCGTGGGGCAAGCCCACTCCGCAACCTATACCGGTGCTGATCTGGCTCTCGCGATTCTGCAAAGCCTTCAAGGCTCGATCCCGCATCCCATTGTGAAGTTTGCCCTGCCGGGCCAGAAGATCGACCAGTTCTTCCATCACTTCTCCGCAGGTCCGGGAGTGCAATTTCAACACCACCTGATCTTCGTGAAGGAGATTCGCCAGTTTCATGAATGAATAGGGAGCGCCCAGCGGGCACTCCCTCGATTTACCACTTTCCAGCGGTCACGCAAGCAAAGATGAAATTACGAACTACTCAGAAGAACATCAATACTGGTAGTTCAGGTAGAAGCTGAACTGCCCGCCCTTGTCTGCCTCATCGTCATCGGTGGGAACCAAGACTGGGACCGCGTAGTCCAGCGCCAAGGGGCCGAAGGGGAGGTCAAGTCTCAAACCAAGGCCCGCATCACCGTAGAGATCGCTGGGCGAGAAATCGAACGCGTCCACATTGACAAAGCCCGCATCGACGAAGGCAGCACCACGGACATTTTCTACAATCGGGAAGGTCATTTCAGCCGAGAGATACGCGGAGGTTTTGCCCCCCAGCGCCTCATTGGTCGCATTGGCACCCTCATTGTCCCGGAGACCCAGGTCACGGTATTCGAAGCCTCGCAAGTCACGGGATCCACCCAAGAACTGACGGTCAAAGATGGGAACATCGCCATCCCCGTAGCTGTCCACCGTCGCTGCGGCGCCGCTCAGGTTGAAGATGATATCGTAAGGCAAGCCCCAGTGCTTCGAGCCGCTGGCCTCCAAGGTGTATGTCTCGACATCACCACCGACACCCAGCGTCAGCCCGACAGTCGCCTTGTGTCCCTTCCGTGGGAGGATGATACTGTCCCGGCTATCGTAAACATAGGTCACCCCAAGGGCGCTGCGGATGTAAGAACCATCCTCAGCCATGAATGCATCCGAACTGGTATCATCCACATCCAACCGGATATCCTCCAGACGGTATTCGGCACGAACGTAGGCCCGGCGTCCCACGGCCTTACGGATGAATACCGCTCCCCCGACGTTGCGCTGATCATACTCGGGGCTGAGGTAGTAGCGGTCTTGGAAATACAACTCACCACCAAGGGCGAGGCGCTGGCCCAGGAACCAGGGCTCGGTAAGGGAAATCTTGAAGTCCCGACGCTCGCTACCGAGCTTCAGCTGCATGCTGAAGCGCTGGCCTCCACCAGTGAAGCGCCATGGATTCATGATATCAAAGTTCCGTTGCTCCAGATTGACGTAGCCCACGACGTTGTCGATCGAACTGAAACCCGCCCCGAAGTTAATCTCACCGGTCTTGGTCTCGTTGACGAGAATGTTCAGATCGCGATAGCCGGCACGCGAACTGGTGTCGCCAGATACCTGCACGCCGTCGAAGTAGCGAAGGTTCTGCAAACGCTTGCGGGTGGTCTCGACGTCGACCGAATTGAAGTAATCACCCGGCTTCATGGGAACTTCCTGCCGAATCACGCGGTCTTTGGTTTTGTCGTTACCCTGGATGACGACCTTGCCCACCTTGTAGCGCTTCCCTTCGCGCACTCGATAAACGATGTTCACCAAGCCGGGTCCCGCATCGACGACCTCCGCCGAGACATTGGCATCAGCATAGCCGCGCGAGCCGTAGTAGCTCCGGATGGCCCGTTGGTCATCATTGACCTTGGAGGCCGAGTAAGGCTGACCAGCAACGAGGCTCAAGGCCGGCATCAGTTCCTCGGGGGTGAAGACGGTCATGGGACCGAATTGAATCTGATTGACGGTGTATTTCTGCCCCTCGGCGACGTTGATGAGCAGGTCGACCCGGCCGTCCTTGACGGGGATTCGCTCCGCTTCGGAAACGGTCGCGCGCAGGTACCCGTTGTCTTGGTAAAATGCGCGAATGCTCTCGAGGTCGCGAGCCAGCTGCTGGTTGTCGATGCGGCCGGATTTGGTAATGAAAGAGAAAATTCCTTTCTGCTTGGTCTCCATCTCCCGCTTGAGATCCTGCTCCTTGAAGGCCTGATTGCCTTGGAAACGAATCTTCCGGACCTCGCTCTTGGTGCCCTCGTTGATGACGAAGATGAGAGCGGTCACCCCATCGCCCTCGTCTTGCAAGCGGTGGTCGATGCGGACGTCAGGGAAGCCGTAGCCTTGGTAGTAGGTTTCAAGATTCCGCCGAGCCTGCAGAATCTTGGCGTCACTCAGGATTTCCCCCGCATTCAGCTTGGTCTCCTTGGCCAGCTTCTTGTCGCTGAAGATGCTATTGCCATCAAAGCCGACAACGTCGACGACTCCCCGGGTGGTCACCTCGTAGATGACTTTCACTCCCCCGCTCACTTCCTCACCGAGGACTTGCACGTCCTCCACCAGACCACTCTCGTAAAGACGCTTGGCGTCCTCATCGACTGCCTCAGCACTGAAAACCTGGCCGGACTTGGTCGAGATAAAGCTCCGCAGTCGAGTTTCATCAACGGTCTTGGGACCATTATACCGCACCTCGACGCTGGATACCTTCACCGTGGCATCTTCCAGGAAATCCTGGCCGAACAAGCTTCCGGCAAGTGCCGCAAGCATCATCAATATTCCTCCCACGACGCCAAAACGCGAAGTTGCGATCAATCCGGAATTCATCGCGGCTATCTCGCCCCTGCCAGCTTTCTTTCGTCAAGAGCAGAGATAAGCAAACCTGCCATGATCCGGGCTTTGCGAACGGAATTTCAGGCTTGGGCCAGCCTTTGCTGGCGAGCCCATTCGGAAGGAGGCAGTTCTTCAAACTCGCAAAGCCGGTCCAGGCACTTCTCCCACTCATCCAATCCTTCGATGATCTCGACCTCGATACGCAGGAAATAGACGGGCACATCCATCTCTGTCGGCCGGGGGAAACGGACCGCGTCCTTCTCCGTTGTCACGATCACCCAAGCATCCCGATGCAAGGAGCGCTCCATGAAGGTATCCACATCGCGCTGAGGGAAAGTCTGGTGATCGCCGAAGGTCTTGTGGAAGAGGACCTGAGCCCCCAAATCCTCCAGCAGGCGCTGGAAACTCTCGGGAACCGCAATCCCGCTAATCGCCGCCACGTGACGTCCGTCGAGAGCCTCGAGCGGAAGGCGATCCCGCTCATCAAAGACGTTCTCCAAATACTTGGGAGCATGGCGCGTTTGGATGATGGGCGCGGTCTTGTTGTATTTCTGCAATCGACGAATCTGCTCTTTCTCGAGCGGCCCATCACAGCGGGTGACGAAAATGTAATCGGCGCGACAGAGATGACGTGGAGGCTCCCGCAGCGTACCCCGCGGGATGAGCGCATTCGTCCCGAAAGGGTTCTTCGCATCAACCAGCACGATGTCCGTCCCGTGAGCTAGTTTGAGGTATTGCAAGCCGTCGTCGAGCAGCAGGATATCCGCATTCAATTCTTTGACCGCGAAGCGCCCCCCTTTCACCCGATCCCGATCAACCACTACCCCGACTCCAGGGAGAAGATTCTTCGCGAGCATGTATGGCTCGTCGCCCGCGTAATCGACAGCCAGACGAAGCCGTTCCCCGTCGCTGACGATCTTCGGCCACTCTCCCGGGTATTCCTCGCTCCTCCCCTTCCAATACTGGATCTCGCCCAGTCGCTTGCTCTTATAACCTCGACTGAGAATGACCGGCTGCCGCCCCCGCTCGAGCAAACTCCGGGAAAACAGCTCGACCACCGGCGTTTTACCCGTCCCCCCCATCGTTAAATTCCCGATACTCACCACCCGGACGCCCAATCGGGCCTGGGGCTTGATTCCCTTGCGAAACAAGAAAAGTCGACCTCTCACCAAGCCGCCAAAAAGGAAGGAGACCAAGCGAAAGACCTTGCGGGCAAAGAAGGCCACGACACCTTTCTCGCGGCCGAAGATGACGTCCGCGCCCCACTTCTCGAGGTCATTGCCCATGCTGCCCACGTCACCAACCAAGCGGATCGGCGAAGCGCGGAAAACCCAAAATCGCGCCTGCAGACGAAGCCGACCCCAAAAAAAGAGGCCAAAACAGCTCGAACTCCGGAAAGTTCAAACGAAAAAACTTGACGCACCTTCTCAAAGAGACTTTCCTCCCCGCCCCGCAACCCGGAAACCTTTCCTTATGTCTAGAGTTTGCAGCATCCGAGGCTCAAAAGTGCGTGTTGGCCGACGCATCCACCGTTCTGGTCTTGCCAAGAAGAAGGGCGGGATTGGTCGTCACGTCACCCAAGTGAACAAGCGCCTGATCACCCCCAACCTCCAGACCAAGCGTATCTGGGTGCCAGAACTCGACAAGTTCGTCAAAGTCAAGCTGACCGCCAAAGCGCTGCGCACCATCAATAAGAACGGTGCTTACGACACGCTGAAGAAGGCCGGCCTCATCTAAGGACTGCGCATTACTTCCCAGCAAGTTCAGAGCTCTTTAACAATCACTTTGAAAGGCGTCCCCATTGGGTCGCCTTTTTTGTGTTCTGTCAGTCGTCCTTTGAGCGTTCGTTCAGCCTCTTCCCTTGCCGCAATGAGTCCATGCCCAATGGACAAAAGCCTGAAACCGCAGGAAGGAGGCCCACCGCAATCAGTGCTCGCTACAGGCAAGCAATCCGAAGCCCCCCCCTTTTCGTGAGTTCCACTGAATCTCGACTATGTCACAGCCGCTGCCGGAGCGCTTCGTAGAGACAGACGGCAGTGGCGGCACTTGCATTGAGGCAAGGCACGCTGCCCTTCATGGGCAGTTTGACCAAGTGATCGCAATTCTCCTCGGTCAAGCGTCGCAAGCCTTCCCCTTCCGCACCGATGACAATCCCGAGCTTCCCGGTCAGCTCCACGTCGTAGAGCGTCTTGTCCGCACGATCACTGGTGCCCACGAGCCACATTCCGCGCTCTTGCAGAGCCTTCATCGTGCGTGACAAGTTAGTGACCCGGACGAAGGGAACCGAATCAGCAGCCCCGACCGAGATTCGTCGCACGGTCTCTGTCAGGCCAGCGGCCTTGTCCTTGGGCACCACAACAGCCTGCACCCCAGCTCCATCGGCGGTTCGCAGGATCGCACCGAGATTCTGTGGGTCCTGGACACAATCGAGGATGAGGACGAAATCAACGACAGCCCCGTCGACCTTGCTTAGCAAATCCTCTTCCTGCCACTGGATTCCCCGTCCTCCCTCACGGCCGCGCACGTGGCGATTCTCGCGCGCCTCTCCACTACGTCTTCGCATGGCGCTAGCGTGACGGCCGCAGAAGGTCTTGGCAATTCCCCTCTTGCTCCGGAATGAGGGCGGCAAAAACTTCTAGTTCTCCGACAGCCTGGGCGCACTGTGACCCTGCTCGCGGATCGTCTCGAGAAGCTCCTGCATCGCCGCGACCTTCTCTTGATGTTCAGCGGCGACGTTCTCCTTCTGAGCGAGATCCGTTTTGAGGTTGTAGAGTTCGACGGGTTGGTCGTCATCGGCAGGATAGTCCCGCTTCTTCTCCCACGCCTTCCGGACCCGAGAGCCGTAGCCTGTCTTGTCATTGATGAGAAGCCAATCGCCCTCCCGCACCGCGTAGCGGCCCTTATAGGTATTGTGGATTAGGACATTGCGTGGCCCTTCTGGTTGCTCACCCTTGAGGTAGGGCAAGAAATCATGGGAATCCGCCGCTGCATCTTCCGGCAGGCTTGCCCCCAGCAAGGACGCGAAGGTCGCCAGCAGATCGACCTGCGAAATCATCTCATGACACTCCGAACCCGGCTCAGTGAGACCAGGCCAACGAACGATGAAGGGCACGTGGTGGCCTCCTTCATAGATCCCGCGCTTCAGCCCTCTGAAGGGCTCGGCGGACCAGTGATCATATTTCTCGTCGCGTTGGTAAGCGTAGTGCTCGGGCCCATTGTCTGCCGTGAAGATGATGATGGTGTTATCCCACTCCCCAATGTCTTTCACGGCCTGCATGATTCGGCCACAAGCATCGTCGGTCTGATACACGAAGTCCCCGTAGGGGCCGGCCTCGGACTTGCCGTCGAATTCATCGTTGGGAATGATCGGGGCATGAGGCGACGGGAAAGGCACATAGAGAAAAAAGGGGTTCTCCTGATCCCGGCGCCCCAGAACGTATTCGACGCTTTTCTCGGTCAGAGTCGGCAGGACCTCATAGGAATCCCAATCCGAGAGACCCGGGCCGGGTCGAAATTCCCAATTCCCCTCTTTGGGCTGCTCATCGTCCTTGGTTTTCTTCAAGACGATGTCGGGAGCTCGCAAAAGCTTGCGATCCTCGATCCAAGCGTAGGGAGGAAAGTTGATCACGGAATCTCCGAAGTAGTGGTCGAACCCTTGATCGAGCGGCCCGTCGGGGACCTCCTTTGACCAATCGAAATCGTCAGGCTGGATGGATTTCGCCGGAGTGCCTGGCTTCCGAATCGCATCCCAGTCCCAGCCCAAATGCCATTTCCCAATGCAGGCCGTATCGTAGCCATTCTCCTGAAAGAGCCCCGCCATGGTAAGCTGTCCTTCACCAAAAACCGTGCCCTCCAAGGTCTTCACGATGCCATGGAAATCGCGCCAATGAAATCGCCCGGTCAGCAAGGCATAGCGCGAAGGGGTGCAGATTGCGGACGAAGAATGCCCGTCGGTGAAATTCATCCCCTCGGCAACCAGCTGATCGAGATGAGGAGTAGGAATCTTCGAGTCGGAATGATTCGCCCCCAAGTCGCCATACCCCATATCGTCAGCGTAGAGAATCAGGACATTCGGGCGTTCAGCGGAGACCGCCGTTTGGAGGGAGAAAGCGAGAGAGAGTAACAACTTGTGCACGGGGCAGAATGAACGGACAGAGAGAGCTTCTTCTTTCTCACCTTCCTGAGATTCAACGGGAGGCAACCGCAAGGGATGGGATCTCGCGGCTTCTGCGACCTCCAGCAGCAAACAAAGAGGGACACTTCATGGTGAAGCGTCCCTCTAAAAAGTTTCGTCTCTGTCAGACCTCTCGCTCGGGAAAGCCAGTGAAGTCGCCCGCCCTTGCGGTGCGGAAAGTCTTAGAAGCGCGTATTAAACGTCAGGCGGGCATTGATGGGAGCCCCTACGGAGATGTTGTCG
The DNA here is from genome assembly GCA_030673895.1 of Verrucomicrobiota bacterium JB023. Classification (GTDB taxonomy): domain Bacteria; phylum Verrucomicrobiota; class Verrucomicrobiia; order Verrucomicrobiales; family Akkermansiaceae; genus Roseibacillus. The sequence goes on along the minus strand of JAUTCR010000032.1, from coordinate 13,878 downwards.
TTGTTGTGCGCATTCGGGTAATAATCCTTGTCGAAAAGGTTCTCCACATTCAGCTGAACCCCGAAATCATCAGTGAACTGATACCTCGCCGCCGCGTCCACACGAGTGTAGCTGGGCAGCTCGATGGTGGCCGCATTGTCGACGAAACTTTCATCCTGATAGATGACGCCGAGGCCGAGACTCAGCTTGTCGGTCACCTGGAAGTTGTTCCAAAGCGAGAAGGTGTGCTTCGGCAGCTCACGCAGGCCGGCTCCTGTTTCGGTGTTCTCTCCCTCCAAGAAGCTGTAGCCCAAGGAAACGAACCACTGGTCTGAAACCCGCCCCTTCAGCTCTGCTTCACCACCGAAGATTTCGGAGTCGACTCGTTCGACTGTCCCCGGCACAGCACCATTTGAGACGTTCGTTTGCAGAATTCGGAAGCCAGCCAACGAGAAGGCCAGGTCATCAGAGAGATTCCACTTCGCACCAATCTCGATATTTGAAGAGGTATTGGGGTCGAGGTCGCTGACTGGATTGCCACTGCCGTCAACCAAATCGGTGTATTGCTCTCCGCTGGCTGGGAGGAATGTTTCGCTGTAGCTACCGTAGATGGAGACTGGCTCAACTGGCTTGAAGACGACGCCAAAGCGGGGCGTCACCCGCTGGTCCAGGCTACTGAGCGACGAGGAGGTCTCATTGTCGTAAACCTCAATATCGAAGCGGTCGAAGCGAGCCCCAACAATCAAGTCGAGATGCTCTGAGACGGCAATTTCATCCTGAATGAAAGCGGATACCACATTGATGGTCGTTTCGGTATCGTCAGCCAGGGAGGTGAAGCTGCCCGTGCCAAGCACGTTGCCCGCTCCGTCTTTAAAGACGCCGTTTCGTAGCGAGTAACCATTGCTGATATCGAAGAAGCGTTGGTCCGGCGAGCTGTCTGTCTCTTCTGCCCAAACGTTATTGTATCGGTCTTGGTCGGAAGAAGTGTGCGCGTATTCCGCGCCCAGCAACACCTTGTGCTTCAGGGGGCCGGTGAAGAACTCACCGACGACATCCCCGGAAGTGGCGAAGCGCTGGCGATCCGTCCGATCAATGTAACCGTCGATCTCCACCTGGTCCGCCCCGTCGTAATCCGAGGAATAGTAGTTACTGTAGACCTTGTCGTAGGTTCCGTAGAAGGCATTCACCCGTCCGGTCCAATCTTCATTGAAACGGTGCTCGAGGGCGACGCGGAAGACATGGGCTTCCAGATTATTGTAGTTCAGCTCCGAATCGCCAAAGGTCAGATCGGAGAGATTCTCCGCCACGGAGCCATTGAAGCTGGGAATCCCCCGGTCGATGAAGCGGTCATGATCCGCATATTCATAAGAAAACCTGAGGTCCGTATCGGCGCCGAGATTAAAGGTGAAAGTGGGATTTACTCCGAAGCGTTCACCATCGTAAAGGTCGCGATGGTTCTCCAGTTGATCGTAATGGGCATTGAGTCGGAAAGCGGACCACTCGTTGAGGGAAAGATTTGAATCAATCTGAGCGCCATAGGCCCCAAAGGTGTCGATGCTGGCCTGTTGTTGATGAAAGTTCTCGCCAACCTCGGCTCGCTTGAATGAACGGTTCAGGACACCGCCGACTCCCCCTCGCCCGAAAGTCAAGGCATTGGGCCCCTTGATGACTTCCACTTGCTCGACATTATAGAGGCTCCGGAAATACTGAACATCATCACGGACTCCATCCGCAAAAAAGTCGGCAGTGGAGCGAACACCACGGAAGACCACCGCATCGCGATGCCCCTCACCTTGGGACGTATTGACTCCAGGCGTGTAGTCGACGACATCGCCGATGCTATCAAGCCCCTGCTGCTGAATTTGTTCCGCCGTCATCACCGTGATGGAATGGGGAACATCCCGCAATGGCGTGTCCGTGCGATAGGCAGTCACTTGCGTCGGCACTCCGGCCTCAGCATCAGGACCTTCCACCCGATCATCGGTAACTAGAGTTTCATCCAAAACGAGCGGATTAAAGACGTCTTGCGCATTAATCGGCAAGATAGAGACGGTGCACAGGAAAGGAATTGCGGCCTTCGCAGCCGGGAAATGACGGTATTTCATGCGTGAAATGCGGTAAGTTTGATAGCGTGGCCCGCTTCTAATGAGATGATTTCTCAATAGCAACCCGTAAATGAGAACCATTCTCACTTTTCCTTTTTCCTCAAAGGGGAAGCCGACGCCCAGTTAATCCGCGCGCGATTTGGCGCACCAACGAGCACCCGTCGCCGCCCGCCTGGCGGTCAGAAGCGGTCCCCGCTCACCGAGAACTCGATGGCTTCGCCGCTGAGCGGATGCTTCATCCGCAATTTCCATGCACGGAGGCAGAGCCCGTCTTCTCCCGGACTGGCAATGGTGAAGCCTCCTTTCTCGTGGTCAGGCAGATAGAGCCGGTCGCCGACGATTGAGTGCCCCTCCTCCCAGAGATGAACTCGAATCTGGTGAGTCCTGCCCGTCAGGGGTCGCATTCGCATGAGCGTTGTCCCATCACCTCTCCGCTCCAGCACTTCTCCGATCGTCTGTGATTCCTGAGGCTTGCCCCAATCGCGTCCAGTCTGACGGACCGGATGTTCAATCAACTTCTTTTCCCACTCTGGCGAGCCGTGAACGAGAGCGAGATACTCCTTCTCCACCTCCCCTCGTTCGAACTGCCCTTGGACGGAGTTGTTCCAATCCTTCCAAGCACCCGGCACCGTGGCTTTCGTCTTCACACAGATCAGGACGCCTGATGTCTCGGCATCAAGACGGTGGCCGTGCTGCACACCCATCTCCGGCCAAGCTTCCCGCATCATCCAGGCGATGGTGTTCTTGTAGAAACGCCCTCCCTCATGCATGGGAAGAGGAGCCGGCTTATCGACGACGAGGAGGATGTCATCCTCATACACAATCCTCAGATCCGTTGCCACCCGCGGCTCGACCCATTCCGGCAGGCAACGGATCAGGCGATCGCCCGCCTTCACCCTCATGCCGGGATCATGCACCACCTCGTTGTCGGCGGTCAGGATTTCCCCCTTGGCGATCACTTCTCGCCACCCATCCAGACCCAATTTGCCTGGAAAGCGCCCTTCCAGCATCTCCGCCACCGTCAGCCCATCCTCATGCTGCCTAATCCGGCAGGGCCGCCGATTGAGATATGGCACACAACCTGGCTGAGATTCCGCCACCACCCTCCATCGCTCTTCCAGCTCCTTACGACGCGCCTCATCCATGCCCATTCCTTGTCCAAGCGGCTACAAATGGCAGGCTAAAAAATTGGCTTCTTGTCAGAAAGCTTTGCATTGCAGTCCAGACGGGCGATACCACCTCAAGATTGGCAGTCGGGCTCCATCCTGCCAAATAAACCTCGCGCACTGATTCATTCCTGATGCCATTTGCCTCCTTCACCGCTGGATCCGCCTCCCATTGGTCTGTGATCCTCGTCTTCCTCTCCTATCTTGCGCTCACTGTGTGGGCCCACCGGCACGATCCTCGCTCTGCCCTTGCTCGCTGGACGCGCGGCATCCTCATCTTCCTCAATCTAACCGCAGCGACGAGCACAGTCGCCAGTCATTATTATAGCGGATTAACAGAGGATCTCGACAACCTCCTCCCTCTTCACCTCTGCGATGTCATGGGCTTTGTGGCGGCCTTCGCCTTACTTTCCCGCCATCCCCTCCTCTGCGAACTCACCTATTACCTCGGCTTGGGTGCGACCCTCCAAGGCCTTCTAACCCCCAACCTGCCCTACGATTACCCGCATCCGGTCTTCTTTTCCTTTTTCCAATTGCACGCTGCGGTCGTGGGCGCAGCCCTGCTCCTGCCACTCGGCGACGGCTGGAGACCCCGTCGCCCTCTTTGGAAGAGTATCCTGCGGGTCATCCTCATCTCCGATCTCTACCTCCTCACCGTCTACTTCCTCAATCTCAGGCTGGATACAAACTTCGCCTTCGTGATGCACAAGCCGGAGAACCCTTCCCTCTTCGACCATCTCGGCCCTCACCCTTGGTATCTCCTCACGGTGCAGGCGCTGGCCATTCTGGTGATGGCCCTACTTTCCTTGCCCTTTATTTCTCGAAGGCAGAGCCGTCGGCCGGGGGCTCCCGCTCTCTAGACCTCCGGAGAGCTTCGACCGGGGATGGGAGAAGCGAGTCCTTCGAGTCCGTCGATTTACTGCCCTGCTTTTCCCTTGTTCCCAAGTGGATCCGGGGCCACCCTTCCGCCTGCACCGACATGGAACTCGATCTTTTGGACGTTGCCTTTGACACCAAGGCCACCCGACCCCGCGAAATTGAGGAAGCACTCGAGGACCCGTTTGCTGTCCGCTTGCTTCCTGAAAATGAGCGCTCTGATGGAGAATCACGTTTCTATGCCCTCGGAAAAACCATTTCCAACCGCTACCTTTTCCTCTGTTTCTCCACCGACGGGAAGAAAGCCCGCGTGGTCGCCGCCCGCGAAATGACCGAGACCGAGCAAGCCTTCTACGACCGCAAATTCTTTTCCGAGTTCAAGTAAATGAAAGCCATCAATAGCTGGGATGAGATCCCCGATTTCGACGACGAAGAGTCGGAAGCGAAGTTCTGGAGCGAGCACGAGCTGGCCCCGCGCCTCATGCAAGCGTCCCTTCACGCCCCAGATTCGCGGGAGTCGACCACCATCACTCTCCGATTCGATCCCCGGATGCTTTCTCGCATTAAACGCATCGCCCGCTCCCGCTTCCTCAACTACCAGTCCATGATCAAGCAATGGCTGGCCGAGCGCTTGGAGGATGAGATGCGCAAGATCGACTGATCCTCAGCCAACGGAACCATGCCTTCCCTCCGCCGCCCATGGCCATGGTTCATCCTGTGGCTCGCTTGGTTCGCGGTACTCTGGTTTCTCTCCGGGCGGCCTTTGGCAGGCCCCCAGGCTCCGCCAATTCCCTTTTACGACAAGGTCCTCCACTTCGGCTATTTCTTCGGCGGGGCGGGCCTCCTCTCCGCCGCATTGTTTTTCCGTAAACAAGAAATAAGCTGGCCGACCCTCCACCTTGTCGTCGCGACGACTCTTTTCCTCGTTGGCTCGACCGACGAATGGCATCAATCGTGGTACGAATTTAGGAGTGGTAATGATGCCGGTGACCTCACGGCTGACTTCCTCGGCGCTCTCGCAGGCACCTTCGTCTTCCGCTGGGCCCAACCGCGCGTCTTCCCTTCCTCCAGGACAAAAAAATGAGACTTTTTATCCAGAAAAGTCTTGCGGAGACTCGGCAAACCAGTAGTCTCCGCCTCCCGGCAACGCGGGTGTAGCTCAGGGGTAGAGCGCAACCTTGCCAAGGTTGATGTCGAGGGTTCGAATCCCTTCACCCGCTCCATTCTCTCTTTGAGAATGAATGTTGCCACTCTCTCGATACCCAATTTTTTGAGAGACGTCTGATTCTCATCCTGAGTTGATCGTCCTTCTTAGCTCAAGGACTCGACACCAATAAAAGGTTGCGAAAATTTCGTGCATGGAGCATCGCTTGCGTCCTAAATTGCCTCCCTTCATGGACAAGCTCGCCGAAATCATTGCCCACAAGAAGACCGAAGTCGACGCCCTCCTCCCTCGCGCCGACATGCTTCGAGCTGCCGCCCTGCAACGAAACGACTTCCGTGGATTCCGTAGTGCCCTCGACCGCGGTCCGGATCACTTGGGCGTCATTGCGGAAATCAAGAAAGCCTCTCCCTCCGCCGGCATCATCGATCCAAACTTCGATCCCATCCAGCAAGCGAAGCGTTATCTAGATGGTGGAGCCTCCTGCATGTCCATTCTCACCGATGAGAAATACTTTCAAGGCTCCCTTTCCTATCTTTCCAAAATCTCCGAGAACGATACCTGCCCCCTGCTCCGGAAGGACTTCATGATCCATGAGGTTCAAATCCACGAAGCCATCATCGCAGGCGCGGATGCCATTCTTCTAATCGTTGCCGCGCTGGAGGACGACGACCTCCACCATCTCTACGAAACCGCGCGAGCTCTCCAATTGGACGTTCTTGTCGAAGTCCACGATCTGCCCGAGATGGAGAGAGCTCTCGAGCTCGATGGAGTCGATCTCATCGGGATCAACAACCGGAATCTCAAAACCTTCAAAACCGATCTCAGAACCACTGAGGAACTTGCCGACGAAGCACCGGACGATGTGCTTCTCGTATCGGAGTCGGGAATCAAGGATGCAAATGATGCCCGTCGCGTCCTCGAATATGGAGCCAACGCGATTTTGGTAGGAGAAAGCCTCATGCGGGCCCACGTGCCGGCCGAAGCTCTCATCGAACTGCTTGCTGTCTCACTGGCCGATGATTCGTCAGTCGAAAGCGCCTGAGTGCCATGGTAGCCCATCCCGAGAAGGAGCTCCGCTTCACTCGCATCGCTCAGGCCCGGTTCTTCGTGATGGTCGCCGCCCTCGCGGCGACCGCGGCGATTATCCTTTTTGGCATCGCCCATTTTCCCGAACGCTCACCGATTAGCTACTGGCCGTCGCTGCCTCCTCTCATCATCTCTATTCTCTCTCTACCTTGCGCCTGGCGCTGCGCGAGGAAGGCCTTCTTAATCCTTAGCCCGGTCGGCATCGAAATTTTCCCCTTCTTCCGTCCCGTCAAAAACTTCCGTCTCATCCCGTGGCAGGATTTCCACTACGCCGAGGTCATCGTTGACGAGTTGCATATCCACTTCGACGAGGCTCAGACGGCAGGCGTCGTCATTTCCCTTTCTCCTCTGGATAAGGCTCGCCAAGACTTATTGGCCCGCGCGATCGAGGGGCGCATGCAGGAAAGAGGCATTGATATGCCTAAAGAGTCCTTGGACGAACCCTCCTGAAACTGAACCGCCTCCGCCAAGAAGCTGGTCTCCCAACAGCTTGGACAGAGGCGGTCTGTCAGTATCCCGCTACACTCGCTAGGCGAGTCATCAGATTTTGTAGCGGGCTGTTTACTAAGATCGATTTTCCTGAAATTCAATTAAATTAAACTAACAGGATGATTTTTATTTATTTATCCGTCCTTAAACTGATTATTTTTTATTAGACCCGAGTTCGAGGCCTTCTCATGAGGGGCTCAAGCTCATGCGCAAAGGCCGACACCCAAGGCGTGACAGGTCGCTGATCGCAAGGTAAATGCCTCCCCATGGCACCTTCTCTCCAATTCCAATCCGTTATTGATGCCTTCGGGCAAAATGGCTGGCAAAACGAAGTCGTCGACGGTCGGGAAGTCCTTCAGACTCAATTTGAAGCCCATCACACCCGCATCCATCTTCACGCGCAGGTGTTCAAGCATCTCAATGCACTTTCGATCGTCGGAGAGACTCGCCAACAGATTCCCGAAACCCATCTCGCAGCCACCCTCGAGCTACTCATGCGCGCTAACAAGCAGCTCACCATCGGAGCGTTCGAATTCGATTTTGACCGCTCCCAGCTGGTCTTTCGCGTAACCAATCTGTTCGACCGCGAAAAATTCGACAACGACATCATTTCCTCGATGGTGCACTGCGCGATCGCCGAGTTGGACCGCCTCGTGCCCTTGCTGGGTGTCTTGCTTAAGACCAAGGCCGATCTGCTCCCCGATCTGTCATTGGAGATGCTTCTGATGCGCGAAGATCTCCTCCCTCCCGTTCCCGACGAGGACACAGATTCCTTCGGCGGCGAAGAGGAAGAGCTCTAGGCTCAGGAATTGAGGGGCACCATGAATCGAGTTGCCAAGTGCTCGACTTGGTCGACCCTCTCCTCCGGTCCCGTAAAACGGATCCAGCATTCGATGCCAGCCTCAGCCCCACCGGCTCGGTAGTAGGATCGCAAGGTGCGGCGAATCGATTCGACCGTCATCTCGCAGACCTTGGACAAGGAGACATCCACCTCCTCCGGTTTTTTGTATTCCTTCAGATCAATCCAGATGCTCAGCTTTTCTTCATCTCGGGCTAGCTCGAATGACAACCCGCAGAGGACCACGAGATTCACCTCCTGCACGGTGTAATCCGGATTATTGGAAGGGGGCTGACACGGGGTCGCGACCGCCTTCACGAGATCCTCGGGAAAGGCTCCCGAGAGCACCATGGGACGGGAGAAAACTTCAGCTTGAAGCAACGTGCCCTCTTGGGCGAGATCATTCGAGCTGTCCGTCTCATGCATGGATAGAGGCTGATAGACGCGGACAAATTCCTTGGTCACACCTTGCACGGAAAGAAGGGTGGAAAGCAGAACGAAAAAGAGCTTCACCCCAGTAGAATGCGCTGTTCCCGGGCAACCCGCCAGAGCAATCCTCGTCCGCATCAAAACGCGTCCTTCACCCAAGTCACGTCGGGGCGCAGCCCTTCTTCCAGGATCACTTCCACGACATCAAATCGCCAAGGCAAATCCCGTCTTCCCAGCAATTTCAACCATTCACGAGCTCCTCTCTCGATAAGCTCCTGCTTTGCCTTGTCGACGGCTTCGATAGGACGGCCACGTCTTTTGGTCCGCGTTTTGACCTCCACGAAACAAAGTACCTTTCCTTCGCGAACAACCAGATCCACTTCCCCTCCTCCGGGTGCCCGGAAATTGCGGTAAAGGACCTTGCCCTTCCTCGCCCAGATGAACTCAGCGGCGATTCTTTCCCCGCGTTGCCCTATCGACATTTTTTCACCTTCAAGCCTCGCCAAAACGACGGGCCGCCTGAGCAACGGGTGCAAACGAGCAACGATGGATCGGACAAGGACCATAATGATTCAATGCTTCCAGATGAGCCTTCGTCCCGTATCCCTTGTGACGGTCAAAACCATATTCCGGATAGATTTTTGCCAGCTCCCTCATCTGGCGGTCGCGCGAGACTTTCGCAATGACACTCGCTGCCGCGATGCTGAAGCTCTTCCCATCTCCCTTGATCAATCCCTCACTGGCAACTGGAAAATGAGCCACCGGTCGCCCGTCGATGAGACAGTAATCCACGTCCCCGAGCGCCTCCACAGCCCTCCTCATCGCCGCCTCACTAGCTCGCAGAATGTTAATCCGATCGATCTCATCAACCTCGGCAAATGAAAAGCCAACCAGAACCTCGGGATGACCGATCAGTTCCTCGAAAAGAGCCTCTCTCCGTTTCTCGCTCAGCTTTTTCGAATCATTTAGCCCCGCTGGGGCGTATCCCTCCGGCAGGATCACAGCCGCTGCAGAAACTGGTCCTGCGAGAGGCCCCCTCCCCGCCTCATCAGCCCCCGCGATACGTAGGTGACCTTCCGACCGTAGCCGCATCTCGTGTGAAAAATCAGGCATCGGCCACTCCTACCAAATGACGGAACTTCACAGGCAAAGACTCACGTCATCATCCAACGAAAGTCCGCCGGTTCTTGATGGAAACCGGAAAAAACGAACGTAGGTTCACCCACACAATCCAATGCGAATTTTTCTCAGAATCCTGATTCCAGTTGTCGTCCTCGGCGCGGGCTATCTCGGCATGCTGTTTCTTCTCAAGGATTCAGACAAACCAGTCGCCAAGGTGTCGGCAGAGCGCCCGAAAAGGCCGGCCCAACGGGCCAAGATCATCCCGCTGGAACGCGTTCCCTACCCCATCGTCATTCGCACCCGGGGAGTCGTCCAGGCTCATAATCCCACGAATCTTACCGCCCGTGTTTCCGGTCGGATCGACACCCTGCACCCGAACTTCGAGCCAGGAGCTTTTTTCCGACGCGGAGATGTTCTCGTCGAGCTCGACCCCACTGATACGGAAGCGGCCATCATTTCTGCGGAAGCTGCCGTCGCTCGGGCTGAAGCGGCCTTAGCTCAGGAGGAAGCCCGTGCGAAACAGGCTCAACTCAACTGGAATGACCTCGGCTATACCGACAAGCCCAACGACCTCGTTCTCCGAATCCCCCAACTTCGAGAGGCTGAGGCCAACCTGAAAACCGCCGAGGCCCAATTAGCGGAAGCCCGACGCAACAAGATCTACACCAAAATCACGGCACCCTTTGATGGCTGCGTCAGGGAGCGCCTCGTCGGTCCCGGACAAACGGTGAGCCCGAATACCGCCTTAGGAGAAATCTTTGCCACTGACTATGCGGAAGTCCGCCTTCCGGTCTCGCCCAAGGACTTGCCCTTCACCCCCTTCCAATACAGTTCTGACCTGAAGAACACGCCAGCGACAATTCATAACAACCTTGGCGAAGCCTTGGAAGAGGAGCAGTCGTGGGAGGCCAAACTCGTCCGCACCGAGGCGGTCATTGATGAGACTTCGCGCGAACTTTTTCTCATTGCCCGAATCCCTGACCCCTACGGGCTCAAAAGTGGCCACCCCCCTCTCCGCATCGGTCAGCCCATCTTAGCCGAAGTCCCGGGAAATACTCTCGAAGATGTGTTCGTCATTCCCCGGGAGACCCTGAGAGGCCCCTTCGAAACTGTCCTCGTCGACAACGAAACGATGAAAATCGAGCGTTTCACGGTGGAGCCAGTTTGGAGTGATGCCGAGAACCTCGTCATCGAGCATGAGCTGCCCCCGAATCACTCGATCGTCGCCACCCGCATCCCTTATGCAGCCAATGGAGCTGTCATCGAGGCGATTGAGGACGAACCAGAAGAGGTCTCTCCTGTCGAATCCGCCCACGCGCAGACACCGCCGGCGGGAGCCTAGAGGTCTGCTAGACCGCGCTCATAATCCGCTTTTCTGCCCCGGTTGCCACCCGTAGTCTCTTCGCCCATGAAGACCGTCATCGTTGGCTCGGGCTCGTGGGGCACTGCCCTCGGCCTCCTCCTTGCGCGCAATGGAGCGCCCACCACGCTACTCTGCCGATCAGCAGAGATCGCCGACGCAATCAACCACACTCACCAAAATCCCTCTTATCTCCCCGATACCCGCCTGCCGGATAATCTCAACGCAACCACCGAAGCCTCCTCCGCCCTCCCAGAGACAGAACTCGTGCTTTTCGTCGTCCCCACTGCTCATTTGCGGCAAGTCGCCGAGTCGCTCAGCCCATTCATCGGCCCCGAGGCGATTCTACTTTCCTGCGCGAAGGGGATTGAGAGGGGAACTGGCAAACGAATGTCGCAGATCCTGGCAGACGTCCTACCCGGACGTCAGTTGGCAGTCCTCTCCGGGCCCAACCACGCCGAGGAAATCGCGCAGGGATTACCAGCCTGCGCCGTGCTCGGAGCAGACTCCGCTCCTCTGGCAACGATGCTGCAGGAGCTATTTATCAGCCCGTCATTCCGGACCTATTCATCCACCGATATCGCCGGAATCGAGCTCGGGGGAGCCATTAAAAATGTGTATGCCATCGCCTCGGGTGTCGCCTCGGGCCTGAAGCTCGGGGACAATGCAACCGCCGCTCTGGTAACGCGGTCACTCGCCGAAATGACTCGCCTTGGAATGGCCCTCGGAGGCCAAGCCGAGACCTTCGCCGGGCTTTCAGGAGTCGGTGATCTCATCGCGACCTGCTTCTCCCATCACTCCCGGAATTTCCGCACTGGTCTCGCCATCGCATCGGGGCAAACAGCAGAAGAAGCCCAGAAAAAGCTCGGGATGGTCGCGGAAGGAGTGCCCAATACCCTTTCAATTTTTGAAACCTCGCGGGATATCGGGGCCCGCACCCCACTCATTGATGCGGTTTACTCAATCCTTTATAAAAACCAGCCCGCTCACGAAGTTCTCCATGAACTCCTCACCCGGGATCCTAGGCCGGAAGCGGAATGAATGAGATGACCAGTGACCAAGAAAACCGATATTTACGCCACACGCTGCTCCCACAGGTTGGTCGTGAAGGACAAGAGAAGCTGCTCGCCTCGTCCGTCCTCATCATCGGTTGCGGCGGGCTGGGCTCTCCCGCCGCTCTCTATCTCGCTGCGGCAGGTGTCGGTCGAATTGGCATCATCGATGATGACCAGGTCGAGCGAAGCAATTTGCAAAGGCAGATTCTTTTCGCCGAAGCCGATGTGCAGCGTCCCAAGGTCGAAGCCGCCGCAGACCGCCTGCGGGCACTGAACCCGGACCTCGAGATCGTCAACCACCCCTCTCGGTTAACACCCGATAACGCGCTGCAAATTGGCAGCTCATACGACATCTTCGTCGATGGCTCCGACAACTTTCCGACCCGGTATCTCACCAACGACGCCGCATTCTTTCTGAAGAAGCCCTTGGTGTATGGCTCGATCTTCCAGTTTGACGGTCAAGTCTCCGTTTTTGCCCCCTCCTTGGGTGGCCCATGCTATCGATGCCTGCTCCCAGATGCGCCGCCAGCACACGCTGTCCCGAATTGCGCGGAAGCCGGCGTCTTGGGAGCCCTTCCCGGCGTCATCGGATCGCTGCAGGCCATGGAAGCACTCAAACTCCTGCTTGAAATCGGTGAACCTCCTCTCGGGAAACTCATCAGCTACGATGCGCTTCGCAGTGAGTTTCGGACAATCCGTCTTCGAAAAAATCCGAATTGTATCCTCTGCGGGGAACAACCAACTCTCGACACACTGCGTGCCGAAGGGCATGCCTGTGCTGTGAACGCTCCCTACAACGATTTGAACGCGGACCAAGCCAAGGCACTTCTTGCCGACTCCGAATGGCATGGCCTTATCGTCGACGTCCGCACCCCGGAAGAACACGCCGCGGCCGCTCTCTCAGGCTCTTACCTCCTGCCTCTCCAAGAGTTGCCACAGCGATTCAAGGAACTCCCCACCGATCGTCCGCTGCTCGTCCACTGCAAGGCCGGCATCCGATCGGCACAAGCCTGCCTGTTTCTTGCTGAACAAGGATACACCCAGCTCTCCAATCTCGCCGGAGGTCTGGATGCTTGGTAGGCTGCTGCAACCTTCGTCGCAAGAAAAGGAATTTGTAGAATCGGCGTTACCGACTAAATTCGCAACATGAAACGTTACCGCATCATCTCCAACGACGAAAAGTATCGTGTCCAGAAGCATGTTCGGTTCGGGCCCATCAATTACTGGAAAACTGAGAAATTTTACGAAGTCACTGAAACTTATCCCAAGGTGGTGGCTCACAAAGTGGAATTTGATTATTTGGCTGCAGCCGAGGACTACGTGAGAAAGCAGCTCAAGGAGGAAAAACCCTTGAAGCGGATGTGGCCTTTCGCCGTTCCCAAAGGATGGAAAGTGGTCGAAAAGTTTTCTGACTCCCAAGCTGGAGAACCTCTCCCGCTTGGCGAAGAAGTGAGACACTAATCCGTTCGGGTTATTTTGAGCGCAGAGTCATCGTCCGTACTCTGCGAGCCCGGCTATAATGATCCGTAAGGAAGGATCCCGGAGATGAGTCGGGCTCAGCTTTTTGCTCGTTCTCTGCGGGACTTTGCTGTCGAGGGCTGCCGAATTTGATGCGGGTTTCTTTTGTCGAGCAGCGTTTCCCGCACTTCCAAGCGGTTCGGTGGCACAAAGGAGGTCACGAAGCCTCCTTCTATTCTAGTAATGAAGGAGCGTCAGAGGAAGAAGCGCCAGGGATGGCCAAGCGGGTATCGGTTTCATGTCGGGTTTCCTCTCCTTTGAACCTCCGATTGACCAGGCGGGATTTTCTCTTTTCCCCGTTGGCATAATTGAGGCCAGGAGTCCGGGCTCTGCCGAAGCTTGAGGGAAGCGGTCTTTTGCTGTCCGGCCATCAGGCACTCTTGGCTTGGAGGGTTGGCTTGGGACGTGGTTGTTTGCCGGCTGGCTGCGGCTTGGCGACCGAGAGGCTGCGGCTTGGTTGTGGATTGTCTGTCGGTTGGCCGCGTAGGGTAGGCTCGTTTGCGGCCAGGCCTTTGTTCGCAGGCAAAAAAAGAGCCCGGCTTTTCCTCTTGCGGAAAAACCGGGCTTATACCTGGCGGCGACCTACTCTCACAGGGCCTATCGCCCCACTACCATCGGCGCTGCAGTGTTTCACTTCCGGGTTCGGAATGGGACCGGGTGGTTCCACCGCGCTGTGGCCACCAGAGTCCA
>JAUTCR010000031.1 GCA_030673895.1 Verrucomicrobiota bacterium JB023 | reverse complement strand
TCTCGTGGAAAGAGGAAGCCCTCGGAATCACTTTGCCAAGATGCTACTTGATCGGGGGACACCGTAGGAAGGAGGCGTCCGGCACTTCCCTCCTTCCATCCGGGCTGAAACAAGGCGAGCGGGTTCGGGTCCTCGGGATGGGGCATCGACCAAGTCAGCAACTTCCCCCCGCCCTCCAGAGCCGGAAACACCCCCTCCTGAAAAAGCTCTTTCTCCCCACCCTGCCAATCGCCAATGACCATCGGCTTGTAGGGCATCCACTCCCCCCACCGTTCTTCCGAAAGCGCCCCGCGCTTCACCACGACCCTATCCACAACATGCTCCCGAGCCTCCCGGAGCATCTCAGCTTCGCTCGCCGAACGGGGAACCAAGACCACCTTCACCCCAACCAAGGGGTGGAGAAGCACGCCAAGAACTCGACTTAGCCGCTCATCAGCCTCCCACTGCAGGAGCACCCGATCTCCCCGATTCCAAAAGGCCACCGAGGCCAGCATTCTGGCTTCTGCGACCAGCTTATCGAACTCTTCCACCGGCAGCGCCCTCATCTCTCGCACCGCCTGTCTCCAATCTTCCGGCTCATCGGTTAGCAGCGTCGCTGGGTCGGAAAATGCGGTCTGCGCTATTCGTTCCCGAGAAACCGACTCCTCCGCCGACTTCCGCCAAACCTCCTTGATCTGCTCCACGGAGACCTCGTCTGGTGGGATCGGGTCCCCGAAAGCGACCTGAATGCCTGCGGCCAACTTGCGCGGCCATTTCTTGAAGTAACGTCCCCCTGAGAAACTCGCGAGACTCCCCCAGAGCCCATGCATGTGGGCAGGAACGACGGGACACTTCGACTTGCGAGCAATCATCAAGAAGCCCCGCTTGATCTCCACGGGGGCCCCGCTGCGCGTCAATTGGCCTTCGGGGAAGATGCAGACGACATTGCCCGCCGCCACTTCATCCGCCGCGATTCGAATGGCCTCCTTCGCCCGGGTGGGCGAGACCGGAACCGCGTTGAAGACCCTGGCGATGTTCCCGATCCACTTCCGGCGAAAACACTGTTCAGCCATGAGAAAACGAACCGGTCGCGGACTGGCCGCTGAAATCACCAAGGCATCAACGAAACTGATGTGATTGGGACAAAGAATGACTCCACCCTCTTCTGGAATCTTCTCCGCACCACGGACCCGTATGCGATAGATGGAGCGAATGAGCGAAAGCCCGACAAACTTAAGGAAATGCTGGGGAAGCAACTTGGTCACGAAGCCTGTCGCCCAAATTGCGAGAACAGCCATCAGGCCAAATTGCCAGGCGACGGGAAGTCCGATGGCCTTCATCACAAATTGAGCGATGACAGCCGAGATTCCGAAGAGATTACTCAGGAGATTCGAGACTCCTAGTAGTTTACCCCGCTCATCCTCGGGACACTGATCGACGAGAAAGGCTCTAAGCGGAACGTAGAAGGTTGCCGCTCCACAACCTGTGACAAAGAGTCCCCCCCATAGCCCCGCCCCACTCCCGCCAGAAAAGGCAAGGAGCAAGGTCCCCAGCACCATCAATAGCCCTCCTACCGGAATCAGGCCCAGCTCGGTGCCACGTCGGCTCAGCCAGCCTGTGATAATACTCCCGAGCGCGATGCCTACGCTGGCCAAGCCCATCATCAGCGAGATGGCGGAGCCAGTTCCTTCTCCTCCATCGAATCGAATCTCGGCGGCTTCGATGATGATTAAGTTCAACAAGCCTCCGAAGCCCCAGAAAAACGCCGAACCGAGGGCGCTGAGGCGGAGGGGCTTACGTCGCCACAAACTACTGAAGTCCCGCACGTGGCCCAGCGCGATGCCCGCGGTGAAGGGTCGGCTGGAGCGAGAGCGGCTCCGCTCGATAGCCATGACCGACAGCAACGCCAGCAAACAGCTCCCCCCCAGAGCGACGACCGGCCCCATCGCAGCTTGCCAACCGTCATTGCTTGACCGGAGCCGGCTATCAAAGAATAGGCCGCTAAAAACCTGCCCGCCGAGGATGGCCAGAATGAGCACGCCATCCATCAGACCACTGCCCAAGGCCAGTCGCTTGCTGCCGAGCAATTCCTTCATCAGACCCGATTTGGCCGGACTCATGAGAGTGGACTGGACTGCGAGGAGGAAGAAGGCCAGCAGGGCAAGAACAAGCGAGTGCAGCCAAAGAGCCGCTGCCATCATCGCGAGCACCGCGAGCTGCATCCAGGCGGCCCAATAGAGCACCCGGCTCTTCGAAAATCGATCCGCCAGCCACCCGGAGGTGGGAGCCAAAAGGATGAAAGGAAGAACCATCATCAGGGCCAAAACATGCTGGATCCCGGTGAATCCCATGCCCGTGCTAACCAACCACGTCCCTAAAGGAACCAGAGTGAAGCGGGCGAAGTTGTCATTGAAGGCATTGAGAGCCGACATCGACAGCAACCCGGCATAGGAGATCCAATTGCGTCGTGTCGGTTCAATCACCTCGTTCTCGTTCCTCATGCCCGACTATGTAGCAGAACGATGATGCCGACGTTAATCGAAAGCATCGCAAAGAACATTGACTGAATCGATACTTCGCTCCTCGTCATTCCCCTGACAATCCGTGCCCGCGGGCCCTGGTCATTTCTTCAAGCGGATGGAGGTTCCGCAAAACATGCAACGAAACCAGCGGAAGAATATCACGTGCAGTGCTGTGCTGATGATCGGACCGAAGAAGAGAAAACTATGAGAACGAACATGTTTGAGAGCTCGGCTGGGCCGGAATTCCTTCTGTCCGCACACCCGGCAGCGGGCTTTGTTCATGAAGATCAGGTAGATGATTCCAGTGATGGGAAAAAGAATAAGCCCCCAGAGGGCGACCGGAGGGACGACCTTGAAGTAAACCAGCGCCAAGATGGCAACCGAGGCCACGAAGACCCCTCGCACGAGCAGGGCGAAGAAAGCGGAGAGAGTCACGGTGACCGGATCGGGGTGGAGGATTCCCCTCACGTAAGACCTCGATTTGGAAGATTTTCCCCGGTTGGTCTTCTCAAGGACCTTCCGATTGAGGGAGGCAGCAGGTTTTTTGGATTGCTCCGGCTCTTGGACTACGGGCGTCGGCTCGGTTTGTGAGGGTTGAATAGCTTGAGGTCTGGCCGCCGCTCCGCCGACCTGCCTGACGATCGAGCCCCTCCCGCCAGGGAGCGAGGTAGCCCCAGCCGTTCGCTCTCCTTGCTCCGAGGAACCTCTCACCACGGTGCGGCTGCCCTTCCGAGGCGGCACCACGCTTTGGGGGGCCAGGGAAGGCAAAGCCTCGGGCAGATCTTCCATCCGCACGCCAGCTGCAGCCAGCGTGCTCTCATCGACCCGAAGGGCGACTGCTTTTTCATTTTCTTGAGACACTTCGGGGGAAATGGATTCAGGCTCCGGACCGTCTTAATCGAGAACCGTCTCCGATTCACCGAAAATCTGTTCGGTCAATCAATCACCCAAGGCGTCACGCAGCTCCCTCATTTGGTTCAACTTCTCAAGCCAGGTTGCGTGACGGTCTTTCTCCGTCTGCACGACCTCGGGCTTGGCGTTTTCCACAAATTTCGGGTTTTGCAGCTTTTTCAGGCACTTGGTCACCTCCTTCTCGAGCTTCTCGATCTCCTTGTCGAGACGGCGCTTCTCGGATTCGACGTCAATCAAGCCCTCAAGCGGAAGGAAGAACTCGCCCAGTCCGGTGACAGCGAGAGGCGTTCCCTTGGGGGCCTCGAAGCTATCATCTGCCTCGACGGCAGCGGCTCCGCTTAAGAAGGCGAGGACATCGGCCTCTGCCATGAGCCAGTCGGCCGCCTTTTTAACGACGAACTTCACATCCTTGCGGGTGGCGAGATTATACTCGGCCTTCAAGTTGCGCAGGCGACCCGCCGTTTCGTAAACCTGATTGGCGTAAGCCGCTTCGGCGGGGACGTCGGGCAACAACTTGCCAGCTGGCAGCTCAGCCTTCATGACGAATTCGCCATCGGGCAGATAACCCATCCGCGCGCTCAGCTCCTCGGTGAGGTGTGGCATGAAGGGGTGCAACAGCTGGAGATAGCGGGCCATGACGATATCGAAGATGGCGACGGAGACCTCGCGGGTCTCGCCATCAGCCTCGTCGCGGAAATCGCGCTTCACGGCCTCGAGAAACTGGTCGCAGAACTGGCTCCAGAGGAACTCATAAAGAGCGGCGGTGAGCTCGTTAAATTTGTACTCAGCAAAGGAAGCTTCCAGGGACTCGCTGAGGCCGTCGAGCTTGGTCAGGATATCGAGATGATAAGGGCGCAGCTTCTCGAGAGGCGGCATCTCCAGTCCGCTTCCCGCTCCGGCCATAAGACGGAGCCGGCAGGCATTGTAGATCTTATTGGCGAAGTTGCGTCCTTCCTCAATTTGCGCTTCGTCGAACTTCACATCCGTGCCCACGGGCGCGATGCGCATGAGACCGAAGCGAAGGCCATCGGCACCATACTTATCCATCAAATCGACAGGATCAGGTGAGTTGCCCAAGGACTTGCTCATCTTCCGTCCCTTGAGATCGCGGACAATGGAGGTGAAGAAGACGTTCTTGAAGGGCAGCTGCTCCTCGAAGCGGAAGCCAGCCATCACCATGCGGGCGACCCAAAAGAAGATGATGTCTGGCCCGGTCACCAAGTCGGTGGTGGGATAGAATTTCTGCAAGGTGGCGCTGTTCTCACCCACTTTTGACATGGTGGCGAAGGGCCAGAGCCAGGAGCTGAACCAAGTATCGAGGACATCCTCGTCCTGCACCCAGTCCCCCTCGGCGGGAGGCACCTCCCCGACGTAAATATCTCCCGCATCCATGTCCGCGAGGGCGAGGCTCTCGGCCTCCTTGAGCTCGAAGGCTTTCTCCTTACGATACCAGACGGGAATGCGATGCCCCCACCAGAGCTGGCGGCTGATGCACCAATCCTGGATATTGCCCAGCCATTGGGCGTAGGTCTTGGCCCAGCGCTCGGGACGATACTTGATTTCACCATCGGCCACCGCGTTGGCAGCCTCATCGACGCAGGGATACTTGAGGAACCACTGCATGGAGATGCGGGGCTCGATGGGCACATCGGCTCGCTCGGAGAAGCCCACATTGTTCTCATGCTCCTCGACCTTGAGCAGGATACCCCGCTCCTCGAGTATCTTGGCCGCCTTTTTGCGCGCAACGAAGCGGTCCAAGCCATCGAGGTCGGGTAGCTCCGGGCAGTTGATGGTCCCGTCGGGATGGAGAATATCGAGGATCTCGAGATCATGCCGGGTGCCGATTTCGAAGTCGGCCTTGTCGTGGGCAGGTGTGATCTTGAGGGCACCGGTCCCGAACTCGGGGTCGACATGGTCATCGGCGATGACGGGAATCTCGGCGTCCGGGAAGGGGCGGCGGACCTTGCGCCCCACGTATTGCCCCCAGCGCTCGTCCTTGGGGTTCACGGCCACTGCGACATCACCCATGAGCGTCTCGGGACGAGTGGTTGCGATCTCGATGAATTCGCCCGGCGAATCCACCACCTCATACTTCATGTAGTAGAGCTTGGAGCGCTGGGGCTTCATGATGACCTCCTCATCGGAAAGTGCGGTCAGGGAGACCGGGCACCAATTGACCATGCGCTTGCCGCGATAGATGAGGCCCTGCTTGAAGAGCTCGGTGAAGACGTGGCTCACCCACTGGGAGTAATCCTCGTCCATGGTAAAGCGCTCGCGGTCCCAGTCACAGGAGCAGCCGAGGCGCTTAAGCTGATTGATGATGATGCCGCCGTGTTTTTCCTTCCAAGCCCAGACCTTCTCGAGGAAGGCCTCGCGCCCGATCTCACGACGGGTTTTGCCTTCCTCTTCGCGCAGTTGGCGCTCGACCTTGGTCTGAGTGGCGATGCCGGCGTGGTCGGTGCCGGGGAGCCAGAGCACTTCCTTGCCTTCCTGCCGAGCCCGACGGGCGAGGATATCCTGGATGGTGTTGTTGAGGACATGCCCCAGGTGAAGGATGCCGGTCACATTGGGCGGCGGAATGACTATGGAATAAGGAGGCTTGGAGGATTCTTCATCTCCATGAAAGCAGTTCGCCTCCAGCCAGGCCGCATACCAGCGTTCCTCGACCTTTTGAGGTTCATAAGCTTTCGGCAATTCGTTCAAATCAGCCGTCTCGTCGGACATGCGGGCCTCATGAAGTAAAAGGAGGCATTTGTAAAGCGGGGGGAATGACCGCCCGGGCCGAGGGAGACCTCCCCACTCGCCCGTGGAGCCACTCTTGAGGGTGCTACTCTCCCTTGAGTTTGGCGAAGAGAGCCTGCACTTCTTTGGCAGGGATGGCATAGCTCGCCTCTCGGCTCGCGAAGGCAATATTCATGCCCACGCACTCGCCCCTCATATTGAGCAAGGGCCCTCCGACGGTCCGCTGAGCCATCGGTGTGTCGTGCTGGATAACACGGGGAAAGTTGGTGCGTCGCTTGGAGAACTCACCGCTCATCATGTCGTTGCGGGTTAATTGCTCGGGATAAATCTCCGCGCGCACGGACATGGTGACCACCAGCTCCATTTCCTCTCCGTTACGACGGAGCCCCAAGGTCACTTCATCCCCCGGGAGCAGGTCCCTGAGAACGTCCATGAATTCCTCCGGCTTACCCAGCTTCTCACCATTCAGGCTCACGATCACATCTTCCTCATGAACACCGGCCTCGGCAGCTCCGCTCCCATCGGCAACGCTCTCCACCACCAGCTCCTCTGCTTCCATATCGAGCCCCACGCCAAGCGCGGCCAGGCCTTCGCCACCGATTTCGCGAGCTTTGGCGCTAATCACCCCGAGTTGGGCACGACGCTTGAAGCGGCCAGTGCCGCTATTGGAGAAAACCATGGTCCCCAGCTCAGGCTCTTCATCCTGCCAAGTCGCCGGTGACAGACCTTCGCCGGGCACCTTGAGCAAAGTGACGTCCCAATTCTGGTCCGTGGCCACCCGCTCGACTTCCGTGAATCGCTTCCGGTCCACCATGATGGTCAGCTCCTCGTCCATGGCGTCCACCTCGCTGGCCTTGGCCAAGATGTAGCCGTCCGCAGAGAGAACCACGCCATAGCCTTGCGCAAGTCGCTGCGTATAGAGCACCGCGCTGCATTTCTGGAGATCCTCGCGAATCTCTTCGAAGGAGTTGCGCACCTCGTCGCCCTTCCGGCGGAACGGAGCTTCGAGGCTTTGGGCGCTCAGGGGACAGCCCAGCGCCAAGGCACACAGGGTGATGAGAACGTTTTTCATGATTCTTGATCGTTAGCTGCTTCCGGAGCCACTTCCCCGGGCGTCTCTGTGGAAGGCTCCTCGGGGCTCGTCTCGGACGACTCGTCCTGCTCGTCAGCCTCCTCGGGCTCGTCCCCCTCGGAATCCTCCTCTCCGGAGTCTTCCTTGGGCATGGAGAAGGGCAACTGCGGCATCTTCTCCTCAAGCCCTCCCAGCTGGACCTCGGTCGTCCGCTCTTCTCCCTCACGGCGGTAAGCGACTTGGATCCGCTCACCTTCGTAACGAGCGGTTACGACTGCCTTCAATTGCTCGATATCCTCAATCTCGGTCCCATCGGCGGAAAGGATAACGTCACCCTCCTCCAAGCCGGCGCGCGCGGCCGGGCTCTCCTCGACAACCTCGCGGATAACAGTCGAGTCATCCTCCAGACGAATACCGAGCCGCCCCTTGAGTCGCTGGGCAAAGGGGCCTTCACCGACAAATTTTTCACTCATCATGACATCCCAGTTGTCGAGAAACTCCTCAAGCGGCACGTGCATGTTCTCTCCCTTCGTTTGACCGACCCGACTATGAATACCGATAAGCTGACCCCGCAGATTGAATAAGGGTCCCCCGGAATCTCCACCGATCAGGGTGCCATCACTCTGCCAAGTCCGATTGGCCATCCGGACAATTCGTCCCAAGCGAACGACCAGCCCGCGATCCTTGTCAAAACCGCCAGAGTGCCCCAAGGACATCACCCAGTCTCCAAGCCTCGTCCCCAGCTCCTTGTCCATCTCGACATAGGGGAACGGGCCTTCGCCTTCAATCTTCGCCAGCGCCGCGTCCGAGGTGGAAATTAAGCCCAGGGTCTTCACCGGATAGCGGGTGCCATCCTCCATGACCGCCTCAATGTGCCGCCCCACCCCGCCGGTGACGTGCGCCGCACTCAGAATCAACCCGTCCTCGCTAATAATGACCCCGCTTCCCGAGCCCTTCTCGGGCCCCAGCTCCAGGCAGACCGTAGCTGCCCGGGCCTTCGGCAAGGACGACTTGAGAGCCGTCTCGATATTCGCCAAGTCCTTGAGAGACTCGGGAGCCTCAAGATCATTGAAATATAGCCGCTCCGCCCCCGTCGCGAGGGCCGCCGTCGCCATGATGATTCCCACAAACCTCTTCATCTCGAACTAATGGATCCTACGTGCAGCACCCGTGCCATTCAACCAACAATTTCACAATGACGACACAAGATTGCCAGAGCCATTCCCCATGGCTAAGCTCCCTTCTCCCTTGCCTACCGACCTACAATACGCCCTCGGGCGCCACGCCCATCTCCTCGACGACACCACCGATGCCATCCGCCTCATTGATGGGGCCGCCGACGGCTTTCCGGACCTCATTCTCGAGACCTTCGCGAATCGGCTACTGGTCTCTACCCGGCGCGATTCCGCCCTCCCCTTGTCGCTTCGCCGGGATTTCTCTTCGCTCGGTCAATCCGTTTACTGGAAGCACCTCGATCAACATCAGAAAACCTCTCCGGAACCAATCGCCGGACCTCCCGTGGAGGAGCCCTTCGCGATTCTCGAGAATGGCATCCGCTATCGCATCGACTTCGCGGCCGGCTACTCGCAAGGCATCTTCCTCGATCAACGGTTGAACCGCCTGCGCGTCCGCGAAACGATCCAGCCGGGACAGACCCTGCTCAATACCTTTGCCTATACCGGAGCCTTCAGCGTCGCCGCCGCACTGGCCGGTGCGACGACAACGACCCTCGACCTTTCCCAGCCGTATCTCGATTGGGCGCGGGAGAACTTCCAACTCAACGGCCTGACCGCCGACGAGCACTATTTCTGCAAGGGAGATACCTTCCATTGGCTGCAACGCTTCGCCAAACAGGGACGGCGCTTCGATGGCATCGTGCTCGATCCCCCCACATTCTCCCGCGACAAGAAGGGCAAGGTCTTCACCGTCGAGAAGGACTATGGCCACCTGCTGGATCTCGCCCTCTCCTGCTTGCAACCCGGCGGCTGGATCCTGGCCTGCACGAATTGTCGGCAACTCAGCACCGATCGCTTCCTCGCCGACCTCAAAGCCGTCGCTCCCCGGGAAGCAGCCATTGAGGTTCTCCCCATGCCTCCGGAATACCCGGATGAGCCCTACCTCAAATCCTTGTGGCTATCCCTGCCCTAGGGGAAAACCTTGAATGAAATCTCCCGAGCGTCACGCGAGCATTGACTTTGCCCTCCGGCACCACAAGCTCACGATCTGTCAGACAGACGCTCATGAACAACAAAACGCTCTCTTCCCTTTTCAGCGCAGGACTCTTCCTCGCACCCCTCCTGCCCCTGCACGGCCAAGATGAAATGCCGACCAATCCGGTCGCCGACCTTGACTGGCAAAGCTCCGGTACCGGTGAGTTGGGTAGTCACGCCACCCTGGAAATCCCCGAGGGTTATCTCTTCATCGAAGGAGACGACACCCGGACCCTGATGGAACTATTTGGCAATCCAGCCACCCACACTGAGCAGGGTCTCATCGCCCCACCGGACATCGACTGGTTCATCGTCTTCGAGTTCGACGATATTGGCTACGTCAAGGATGACGAGAAGGACGACATCGATGCTGACGAGCTATTAAAAAGTCTGCAGGAGAACGATAAATACTCCAACGAAGCCCGCGTGGCAGCCGGTTACGACGAACTGAATACCGTGGGGTGGGCCGTGGAGCCGAACTACAACGAGGAATCCAACAGCTTGGAATGGGGGCTCATCCTTGAGAGCCCCGACGGAGCCCAAAGCGTCAACTTCCTCACCAAGAAGCTGGGCCGATATGGTGTGATGGATGTCACCATCGTCTCGGATCCCGAGGACTTGGAGAGCGTGCTCCCCCTCGCGCGCGACATCCTCACCGGTTTTGAATTCAAGTCTGGCAGCACCTACGCGGAGTATGAGGAAGGTGACAAACTCGCCGAATACGGCCTGACCGCTCTGATCGCCGGCGGGGCAGCCTTGGGCGCGGCCAAGCTCGGCCTCTTCGCCAAGCTGGGCAAGATCCTCAAGCCGCTTGCGCTTGGCCTCGTTGCCGTCGGTGTGGCAGTGAAGAAATTCTTCGGAAAGTTCTCCGCTAACAAAGCGTGACCGACGCCCAGTTTTTCCAAGCTCTCCTGGTTCTTTTCTATCTCTGGGAGTGCGCCCACTTGGCAGCACCTGGCTCGCGCCGGGTGGGCCGCCATATCTTTTCGGGAAGAACTCTTGTCTCTTCCCTTTTCCTTTCCCTTGGCGGGTTGAGGAAGGATCTTCTCCTGAAGCCGCTTCTCCCCGGCAGCCACCCCGGCTTTCTCCTCCCGCCCCTTCACACTCCGGGCCTCTCGCTGCCGCGCCCCAGCCTTCTCGCCCGCTCGCTGACGCTGCGCAAGAAGATGGTGGCCGAGCGGCGCTTCTACTCGGTGGCCATCGCCTTGGTTTTCTTCATCGCTATTCCCCTCGTTTACCTTTCCCCCCTCCGTAGCCAGGTCGTGCCCCTACTCATTGCCTTTGCCTACCTCCACATGCTCATTGTCGCGGTGATCGCCTACCGCCAGCGACGTCATGGGCACTTCGATCCCCATCTCCCCCCTTGGGCCGAGCTTTTTTTCAATCTCCTCCTCCCTTGGCATACGATGCGGAATGCCGACGACACTCTCTTTCTGGCAACGGCCCGCATTCATCCTCTCTGCACCCTCCTCTCCCAACCCGCTTCCGAAGCCCGAGACCTTGAGATTGCGCGTCTCTGGAACAAGCTGAATGCGAGCAAGATTGACCCGAGGCTGGCCTATTACGTGGAAAATGCCGGAGTGAACCTTGACCTCCCTCAAGAGGATGAAGCTCCCGAACGATATCCCGCAGAAACGAAATAGTGCTGGATTCTGCCTCACCTTTTCCAGAACCTCACCGCGATGGATCACGCTTCCGAATCTGAGATCAACAACGCCAGCAAGCATGTCCGCTCGCTGATTCAAGGGCTCAACGAAGTCATCTTTGGCCAGGAAGAATTGGTCGAACTTGTCGTCACTGGCCTTCTCGCCCGCGGCCACATCCTTCTCGAGGGCCTGCCGGGTCTCGGGAAGACGGAGCTGGTCAAGGGGCTCTCCAAGCTCCTCGGCCTTGAGACCAAGCGAATTCAGTTCACCCCCGATCTCCTCCCCGGTGATATCACCGGGAACCCGCTCTTGCAGGAAGTCGACGGACGCCGTGAGTTCGTCTTCCAGCCCGGCCCCCTTTTCACCAACCTTTGTCTTGCGGATGAGATCAACCGCGCTTCACCCAAGACCCAGTCGGCACTCCTGGAGGCGATGCAAGAGCGCCGGGTCACTGTCTTGGGGCAGACCCATCCGCTCCCTGCCCCCTTCTTCGTCCTCGCTACACAGAACCCCATTGAGTTAGAGGGCACCTATCCGCTCCCCGAGGCCCAGTTGGACCGCTTCCTCTTCAAGCTGGAAGTGACCCGTAACTCCCCGGAGACCCTGCAACGCATCATCACCACGCGCGACTTGGGCGCGGAGCCCGAGGTCCGCTCCATCATCGAGCCGGAAAACCTTAAGGACATTCTCGCCCTCGTCCGCCGTATCCATCTCCCCGAGGTCGTTGCCAACTACATCGCCCGTCTGGTGGACGCCACTCATCCCGGACAGTCAGAATCCGCGACGGCCATCAAGTATGGCTCTTCGCCTCGCGCCGCCCTCTCCCTCGCCTCCGCCGCCCGGGCCCGCGCCCTGCTCAACGAGCGGACCCACGCCTCCTTCGAGGACGTCAAGTTTGTCGCTCCTGCCGTGCTGCGGCACCGTATTCTGCTCGAGTACAACGCACGGGTCGAAGGGCTGTCGCCTAACGACGTCGTCGCCAAGATCCTGGAGGAAGTCCCCTTCCAGGCCGACGCCCTCCCAAAGACGCTATCTGCCACCAAGGCCTAGACGCTCCTCCCTGATTCTTCCTGCCACGGCAACCCAACAACGCCACCTGACATGACTCCCGCGCCCATCCGCCTCCTGCGCATCCTGGCCTTCCTGCTCTGCCTTTCCTCCCTAGCACGGGGTCAAAGCACGCTCTATCAGGAAGTCTTCGATCCCAAGACAAGAACCAGTCTGAGAGTGGAAGCCATGTCCGACCAGCTTCCCCCCTCCGGATTCATCCCCGTCCGGGCCACCGCCACCAACGGTGAGAAGCTCCCCATCACCTGGAACTTCGATTTCATCTCACGGGATTACTACTATGGGGATACGACCAATCAGATGACCTCGAGCTTCGAGCTCTCCTGCCAGCCCGGCCGCACGACCACCTCGGAGTTCATGGTGCCTCTGGTTACCTGCTTTCACGGCGCCAGCCACAATGCGACGGCTAGTCTCAATGTCACCATCAAGGCGCGCCCTCCCTTTGGTAACGGGTATGGCTCCCTATCTTCCACCGGCTACGATGAGTCCAAGCCATCCATCCTGATTAGCGAGACACTTTATACTCCGAACAAAGGCACGCTCGATACCGCGAGCTGGCCCCGGATCTCACACATGAGCAATTTCACCTTCGGAGCGCAGTTCGAGCCCTCCCGGCTCAGCGAGGATTGGCGGGCTTACGTCGGCCATGATGTGATGATGCTAACCGCCGCCGACTGGAATGATGTGAGCCCCGGGGGGCAAGCAGCCATCAAGAAGTGGGTCCGTCTCGGCGGCAATTTGATTGTCTATAGCCCTCAAGCAACAGACAACATCGAGTCTCTTGCCTTAGCCGATGATGCCGATGGCAAAACCAGCTTGCGCCAAACCTGGGGTCTCATTGACGTCCTCCCCTTGGAAGTAGGTAATAAATTGGATCCGGCCAAGACGATCTCCTTCCTAACAAGCTCGATGCGCGGGCAGACGAACTTGCAGGAATACGTCGACGACTACTCGCATAGTTGGCAGCTGAAGACCGAATTCGGTGAACGCTCGTTCAATCCTACCCTCCTCATTCTCATCCTCGTCGGCTTCGGGATCCTGGTCGGGCCAATCAATCTCTTCGTCTTTGCCAAGTCCGGCCAGCGTCACAAACTCTTCATCACCACTCCCATCATCTCCCTAGCCACCTCCCTCCTCCTCGTGGTGATTATCCTTTTGCAAGATGGATTCGGGGGGAAGGGGCAACGGCTGACCTTGATGGAAGTGAGGCCGGACATCAATTCCGCCTTTATCAAACAGCAGCAAATCTGTCGCACAGGCGTCCTTCTCTCGACCTCCTTCCCTGTCCGGCGCAATGCCTTCGTGACCCCGGTTTTCCTTGATGAAAGCCGATGGAGCCGGGTGAAACGCACCAACCAAGGTGGCGCGGGCCGCTACCAGCTGTCTCCCTTATCCAGTCAAGAGGTCGAGCACTCGGGCGATTGGTTTAAGTCCCGCTCCGAATACGCCCATGTCATCCGCTCCGTCCAGCCGACACGCGGCCGCATCGAGCAAGCCTCACCGAACGGGCCTCCCGCCATCACCTCTTCCTTCGACTTCCCGCTTGAGACCATCTACTATCGAGACCGTAGTGGCGGCTATTGGAAGGGCAGTAATCTCCAAAGCGGCAAGACGCTTCAGCTAAAGATGACCTCGAAGCAAGAATACGACAAAATGCTTGGCCAGTTGGTCAAACGGATTGGTGGTCGCGATGGGGCTCAGCTCTGGGAGCTCGGCCAACGCCAGGGCCATTTCCTCGGCCTAACGGAAGATGCCGCGCAGGTTGAAACCCTTGAATCCATCTCTTGGAAGAAAGACGAGACCATCGTCACCGGCCCTGTCATCACGTCCTGATTGCGCCGAATAGCTACCATCCTTGCCATTACCTCTCTACATCTGCGGACCCACCGCATCGGGCAAGTCGTCGCTCGCTCTCGAACTGGCTCGCCGATACGATGGTGAGATCATCAATGCTGATGCCTATCAGCTCTATCAAGGCTTGGAGACCCTGGCCGCCTCCCCCTCCCGCGAGGAGCAATCCGAGTGCCCGCATCATCTCTTCTCGGTATTACCTGCCGATGAGCCTCTTGATGCCAATCGCTATCGTGAATTGGCCCTCCCTGTCCTTGAGGAGGTCGCGCAGCGTGGCAAGCTCCCCCTCATCGTTGGCGGTTCCGGTCTTTATCTCAAGTTCCTGACCCACGGTCCCTCCCCAGTCCCCCCCGGGGATCCCGAGCTCCGCGCCCAGCTCGACCAGCAACCACTGGACGCTCTCGTGGCCCGTCTTGAGTCCTTGGACCCCGAGGAGGCGGCAACCATTAATCGGCTCAATCGCCGCTATGTGACCCGCTCCCTCGAGCTCTGTCTCTTGACCGGACAACCCGTCTCGCGCCTCCGCGAAGACTGGAAGCAGCCCGACCCTCCCGGCCTTCGCGGCCTCTATCTCGATTGGCCACGCGACGAGCTGGCCGAACGCATCGGAGAGCGCACCTCTCAAATGCTCGCCGGGGGGGCCATCGACGAAGTCCGCCATCTGCCCCCTGCTGCCACCACCGCCGCCAAGGCCATCGGGGTGCGTGAGATTCGCTCCCACCTCGCCGGGGAGATCTCCCTAGAGGAAACCCGGGACCTCATCGCCACCGCCACGCGGCAGTATGCCAAAAGGCAACGAACCTGGTTCCGCAAGGAAGGCTGGCTGACCCGCCTCGAGAGGAACCAGCTGCCAGAGGGATTTGGAATTTGAGTTTCCGCCCAAGCACTTTTCGTCCAAAATTCCGGCCATGCGTCTCTCGGACCGCTACCTTGCCCGCAGCATCATCACCGGCACCCTCACTGCGGTGATTCTTTTGAGCGTGGTCCTCATCATGGGCATCATGTTCCAAGAGATACAGGATCTGCTCGTGCGGTTTGAGCTTCCTCCCCTTCTCGTGGGCAAGTTCCTGCTCTACAACTTGCCTTATCCGCTGATGTTCACCCTGCCCTGGGGATTTCTCCTCACCGTGCTCCTCACCATGGGCCGACTCTCCAAGCATAACGAGTTGGTGGGCTTTCGCACCTCCGGGGTGTCATTGGTTCGTCTCGTCCTGCCTGTCTTCATCCTCGGCCTCTTCTTCAGTGGTGTCTGCTGGTTCCTCGTCGGCGTCCTTGCCCCCTACTCCAAGTTTTACTCGAAGAAACTGATCGATGATGCGGTCGAGAATGACCCCATCGCCCTGCTGGAGCCCAATGCCGTCCAGACCCGCCTCCCCGGCCAGCGAGCCTTCGTGAGCGGCAAAGAAGGAGACACCCTCCACGGCATTCACTTCTATCAACTGGATTCCAACAAACGGGATGCCGAGGTGGAGCTCTACGTCCATGCGGAATCTGCCACCCTGGAGGTGGATAAGGAGAACAGCCAATTCCTCTTCTCATTCAGGGAGGCCTTCATCGATGACGGGGAGTCCTTTCCCGGCACGACTGCCTCCACCGCCGAGCCGTGGCCCATCCCTTTCCCCTCGAAGCAGGGTCGCAAGATCAAACCAAGCTATCGCACCAATACCTCCCTCATCGCCACTCTCACGAAGGCCGAGGACGAGGAAGAGCGCTTGGCCCTCCTCTCGGAATTTCAAAAGCGGCAAGCCTTGTCCCTGGCCTGCCTCGCCTTCTCGTTCATCGGTGTGCCCCTTGGAATCACCGGCCGGAGGAAGGAGTCGAATCGGGGCCTGATTCTCTCACTCATCGTGGCCGGCGCCTACTTCGGCTGCCTCCTCATGGCTGAAAACTTCGAGAAAGAGCCAGCCCTTGCCGCGACTCTTTACTGGAGCCCCAACATCTTCTGCCTCGTTGTCGGCATATGGCTCCTACGGCGAGCCAGCCGGCGATAGGAAGCGCCTTGCCAAAAGGCTCACGAGACTCACCCGCTCTTGTTGAAGCGGGCCATCTCCCGCTGCGCTTCTCTCAGTTCGACGCGGGATTTCAAGTCGTGACGCTGGTCGGCATGGGTCTTACCCTTGGCCACACCGAGCTGAATCTTCACGCGTCGCCCCTTGAAGTAGAGCTTCAAGGCCACGAGGGTTTGCCCTTTTTGATGGGTCGCTTGATCCAGTTTCAGGATCTCCTTCTTGTGCAGAAGGAGACGGCGAGGCCGACGGGTCTCGTGCTGGAAGAATTCCCCAGCCGTCTGCCAGGGTTGAATATGGCAGCCATAGAGAAACACCTGGCCGCCCTCCACCCGTGCGAAGGCATCAGCGATATTGACTTTCCCCTCGCGGATCGACTTTACCTCCGTCCCACGCAGTTCAATGCCGCATTCGATGCGCTCGAGAATATGGAAATCCCGAAGCGCTTTCTTATTATTGGCTACGTCACCACTCATTGCTGGCAAGAGTCTCGCCGCGCTTCTCCTCCGCGCAAGCGACATCAAAAATCATCGCACCAGGTCGAATGCCCGGTGCGATGAACGGATAAATTTCGAATTCACGCAGTCCGGCGAGGACCGGGTCTCACTCAGCCTCGTCCTTCGAGGCCAATTTGACTGCCCCTTCGATGATCTCGGTCAGGGCGACGTCGGCTGCTCCCATGCTGGGAACAGTAGGAATCAGTGGAGCCCGGCCGTCATTCAGCTGCTTGACTCTCCTGGAGACCATATTGACTAAAATTTGTGGATCCGGGATAATTTCAGACGCCTTTTCGACAAGCTCACTTTTCATAGGGGTTCCAGAAAACCGTGACACCGGTTTGGGCTGTTCGAATGGGATCACCTTGCCATCTTCCATTGTCACGTATTAGATAAAATTCTCCCGTTGACCGAACGGGCCGGACGGAATTTCATAATTGAGAGGTCTTGACAAGACCTTTTCGCATTGTCTCCCGACAATCGGGAAAAAAGTGCCCCTAGACCTAGTTTTTTTGCAATTCCGCGCTGTGAGCGGCAAAGCCCGCCCCGAAACTCGTCAGCCAAAGAGCATCCTCCGCAGGTGAGTCATTCAGGTAGGCCTCCAAGGCCATCATCACGCTAGGGCTGCTACAGTTGCCGAATTTTCGCATCACCTCGCGGCTGGCGGCGAGAGAAAGGCCCAAGCGCCGCTCCAGCTCCTCAATGACGTCCCGTCCTCCTCCGTGAGCAATCACCGCTCCGGGCTCCCGGGTCCGCTTGTTCCACAGACCTTCCACTGCCTCTCCGGCCAACACAGGCACGGTGCGACAGAGCTGGTTTTTCAGAAAGCCTTTCTCATTCACGAAGCGAATTCGCTCCCGCTCCTCCGGAAGATGAACGGTCTGAAATTGCCCGGCCCGCCACGCTCCCTCCCGTGCCTCGTCACTCCACACGGCTGCAGCGGCACCATCGCCGAAGAGGCAGGCGCTGAGGAGCACGCCGGGCTCGTCATTGAGAAAGAACGCCAAGGAGCAAATCTCGACCGCGACCGTGGCCACCTTCGCTCCGGGATTCGCCGCAAGAAAGCCCTCCGCCACTCGCCACATCGGCAACGCCGCGCCGCAGCCGAAGCCGGTCACATCCTGGAGGAAGGCATCGCCGCGCACGCCCGCCAATTCACCCACGTGGCTGGAGAGACCGGGGCAGAGATAGCCGGTGCAGGAGCAGACCAGAAGAGCGTCCAGCTCCACGGCCTGCAGCTCGGCCTTCTCCAAGGCAGTAGCCAAGGCTTGAGCAGCCAAGGCGGGCGCGGCTTGCTCATAAGCCTCATTAAGCTCCTGCGCATCCATGGAAAAGAGGCGCTCGATATCGGGAAGGACGAAGCGCCTCTCCTCGATGCCGCTCTCTCCCTTCAACACCTTCTCCATGAGCTTGTGGGAACGGGGATTGAGATGAGCCATCATCCCCCCTTCTCCCACACGTTCCCACACTTCCGCCTGCCGGAAGCTATGCTCCGGCACCGCACTCGCCAATCCTTCCAATATCATCATGTTAATCTCCGATTCAAATAGGCAAACGGGATGAGGCCGGGAGCGGCCAAACCGTCCAACAGCTGCCGTCCCGCCTTCTTCATCAATAGTCCCTGCAAGGCCCGAGCCCAATGCATCCTGGCTGAAAAACGCTTTTCCATTGCCCGACTGGCCAAGGCTTCCGCCTCCGGCCAAGCGAGATCACCACCCGCCCACGCCACCAGAGGATCAAGCGCACATTCCGCAGCCTCGAAGGCCATCGACATCCCATTGCCCGTGAAAGGAGGGATGATGCGCTCGGCATCGCCAATGGAGAAGCCGCCACCCGTCTGCTTGCCAAAGACGACCCCACTGACTCCGGTGAGCGAGCGCTCGTCGGCGTCGGCAGCCTGCAAGCGGTTGACTAAATTCGTTAGCCCACAGGCTTCCAGGTAAGCCAGGAGCTTGCCCGCTCCCTTTCCCGCCAATCCCTGCCGGCGATGAAACAGTCCACAAACATTGACCCGACCATCCTCCACTGCAGCCAAGCCCACATAGCCCCCCTCCCCGAGGTGCATCTCGAGGCCATCCACTCCCCCCACCCCGGTGAAGTGCGCCTTCAACCCCATCCAATCACTCCCGCGATGATGCCGCCGCCCCGTCGCCCTGACGCAGCCCTCGCCACCGCTTGGCTCAGCACGCTCTGCCACCCTTAGGTCGCCGCCGAGTTGCTTGAATCCGTCCGCGAGACGGGCATCCATTCGCCAGCGCGACAAGGTCCGGGCCGGTCGCACGAGATGACGCTCCAGAAGAAGGCGGTCTTCCCGCCACCAGCGGGTCCGTTGCTCCTGCCCCGCGTCATGGAGAAATGGCGCTACGCCAAGCTTGTCCAGCGTGGCTTGCGAGACTCCATTGATGAACTCACCGCACAAGCGATGCCGTGGGTAGGTGGCCGCCTCCCGGAGAGTGACCGGAACCCCCCGCGTGCGGAGCGCGATACCGAGGGATAATCCCGCCACGCCGCCGCCAATGATCTCAATGGGTTTCAATAAACCAACTTCCCCTAGTTCTAACCGCTTGCAAGCCCGATTTGTCGCGGGGAATTTTCACACTTTTCAGCTCATCTCCGGATTCCTCCCCAGAATCCGAATTGCCCCCCGACTGGTCACGCGCTCTTCCCAATGCCAAGCCTCGTCCAGCCCGAGCAAGGCGGGCAATTCGCCCCGTCGGAAACCTGCGCGAATACTGACCAACATATCATTCTTGGTCACTTCTCCAATCAGAGGCCAGAGAGCATAGCCCTCCAACAGCGACCAGGAGGCTCGATACGGCTCCGCGAAGAGAACCGCCCTTCTGGTCTTCAAGAGATTCCCGAGACTTTGCAGAGCGTCAGCCTGGAAATGGTGCAAGATCAATGAGCCCACGACGACCTCACCGGTTGTCCTCGGCAGAGACTCGAAAATATCACCTTCGACCCATGAGACCCGCTCGTCGCAAGCAGCCGGACGCTCCCTCAAGTCCATTCCCGTCACGCGAGAGCCCGAACTCGCGCGGACAATGCCTTGGCAGAGCTTGCCATCTCCGGCCCCCAGCTCGATTAGGGAGGAAGAAGAATTCAGGAAATTTAGCTCCTTGAGTTTCCGCAAAATCCATCGCTCATTTCCCATCAGAAGATTGATAAGACGCAAATCCCGGCGGCTCCGAATGGCCCTGGGGTCTTGGCGAGACAAGGTGTCGAGGATCTCAGGTTCGACGATTCTCTTCATGCAACTGATAGGACGATGACTAGCAAGGGGGCAGCTTTCGCATTGTTACCTGTCATCCGGATTGCTTAGTTAAGACCATGAAGAAAGCAGGGTGGGTCATCGGGGGTGTATTTTTATGCGCGCTCTTCTGTTTAATCATTTTTCAACTCGTCGGTAATTATCGAGCAGGAGGACAAGAGGTTACCTTTGGCAGTCAGACTCCACTTGCCAGGCTAACATACGATGGCCTGACCGAAATTGAAATTTTGCAAATCAACCCGGGCTTCATCGAGGACGGCATCCATCCCGGAAAGAGAAGCTGGCAGCACGGTAGGACAGCAAGCGACGGAATTGATCTTACGGTCAGAGGAAAGTCAAATTATTGGGGAAACAGCGCCCCTACAAGTTGCTATGTGAAATTTCAAGATCGAGCGAATAGCTCTCTATTCCTCGCGGTCCGCTATAAGGAGAAAGGACGAATTACCCGAACCTCGGATTATCGATTTTCGTTTGGCAAAGTCGTTGGCCCCGAGCGAACTGGGAAAAATCTGGCTGCTAGCAAGGAGGCACCCTCGATACTCATGAAGGATGGCGCTGGCCCGCTGCCGCCCTTTCTCATTCAGCTCTCCGATGGACATGGAGGATGGCTCAGCGGGGACGGCCCTCTCTATACAGCCGGCTTAGAAGAAGCGGAGAAGTTAGGACTAGACTATCACATCATTCGCTTCCCGGCGTGGCCCAGAGATCGTGCGAATCTCGAGTTTCGAGCAATTCTACCCCAGTCACCGGAGCAACGATTTACCCTCCCTAACCCCAAACCAGCAGGAAAACCCTCGCTGACCTCGGCCATTACCCCTCTCCCGCACCATGAAGTGACCGCTGACTTCGAGTTGGAGATCGCCCCTTCAAAGCGCACCCCGTTCCCAGAACTTGGAACTCTCATCGAAATCCCAACCCGCCTGACCCCGGCGGCCTCTCTCGGGCCCAATGCCAATTGGTTTTTTAGTCTTAGCCGCCAGTTGACCGACCAGTGGGAAAACAATCTCACCTATCATAACCATAATTACTCACCACGAAGTTCACTCGCAGGATGGCTGACCGCTTCTCACTCCGGCCCTTATCAACTCATCTGTCAGGTGACCCGAGGGCCAGGCTATCCACGCCCGGAGGCCGAATGCACCATCTATGCGGAAGGCCAAATTGGAGCTGACGGCAAGACCCCCATCATTCAGAAACTGTATCGAAGTACAGGCGTCACGAACGCGTCCGCCGAAGCCAAATCGCCTTTCTTTCAAGAGATCGGCGGCCAAGGTTTAGCCTTGGACCTCTCATTTGAATGGGATTCAGCGAAAGCAGCCAAAAGGGCGACCATCTCGAACTATTCCCGTGACAATCTTTACCTTTTTCTCGACGGATCCCCGTCGTCGACAGGCATTTGCCAACAGAGGGGAGGCTCCTCGGGTGGTGGTCATTTCGGAAAAATCAGGGCCTCAGTTTTGTCCCGTTGGTCAGGCAATCTTTCTGCCCACCAAACCTTTAAAATCGGGAGCGCCCCCTCATTGCCGCCGCAAGAGTTTCGATTTATCATTGACGGCTCAGCGCCCTGATGAGCGGGAGAGGGGTGCGGTGACCTCGTTAAGAGTCCATTGCCTCAACCTTCTTGCGCAGCGCTTTCAATTCAGCAGCCATGGCGGCCAACTTGGAAGAGTGAACCAGCCGCCTTTGCTCCTCACGAATGGGGACCGCTGGAGCGCCCCAATAGACCCCTTTCTCGGGGATGCTTTTGGCGACTCCGCTGCGACTAGCGAGGACGGCCTGGTCAGCGATCTTCAGATGACCGGCCACACCACATTGGGCGGCCAAGGTCACGTAATTACCCAAGCTTGAACTGCCCGCAATGCCCGTCTGCGCGACGATGAGGCAATGCTTACCAGTGGTGACGTTGTGGGCAATTTGGACTAAATTATCGATCTTAGTCCCCTCCCCGATGACCGTCTTGCCGAAACGGGCCCGGTCGATTGTGGTATTGGCCCCGACCTCAACATCATCTTCCAGCACGACGATGCCCATCTGGGGGATGGGACGATGACGACCGTCGACGAACTCGTATCCATACCCCTCGGAACCAATGACCGCTCCGGGCTGTAACACAACTCGGTCACCCAAGATGCAATTCTCGCGAATGGAGGAATTGCCATGAAGAAGGCAGTCGCTTCCGACCCGGGCACCCCGTTCAATCACGACGTTGGGACCGACCTCGGTCCCGGCACCGACGATGGCTCCGGCTTCGACGACCGCTCCAGCGCGTATCATGGCACCGTCGACGCAGGCAGATTCGTCAACGAAGGCTCGCGGATGAATACCCGCTTCGAATGGCCGCTTAGGAAGGGAAGCCTCCAGCACCTGGCTGAAGGCAAGGGAGGGATTTTCCACCTCGATGACCGCGACATCGCCATCGGGTTCAGGGGCCCCGGCCGGGGCAAGCACCGCACCAGCCTGGGTCTTAAGAAAGGATTGCAGGTATCGCTCGTTGCCCAAAAAACTCAGGTCCCCGGTGGCAGCCTCATCGAGTGAGGCCATGCCATTAAGGACCCGATTGCCATCGCCCCGCACCAAGCGGCCCGAGACGATGTCGACGATTTGGGAGACGCTGAT
This sequence comes from Verrucomicrobiota bacterium JB023, assembly GCA_030673895.1. Taxonomy (GTDB): domain Bacteria; phylum Verrucomicrobiota; class Verrucomicrobiia; order Verrucomicrobiales; family Akkermansiaceae; genus Roseibacillus. The sequence continues at coordinate 58,473 of JAUTCR010000031.1, read as the reverse complement.
TTCCACCTGCGTAAGGATAGCAAAGAGTCGCCTTACTCGCTGTCAGCGGGCTTGTCCTTGTTCAACTCACCAAGGACGTCCTCGGTCATGTCGAAGGAATCCTTCGAGTAAAGAAGAACAGGCACCTGCGTGGTGCTGTTACCCGACTTGTCGAAGACGAAATCGTAGTCACCAGCCTTGGCCGTCTCATCAATCACGATGCGGATCTCTTCGAGGATTCCCTTCATCTGACGCTGCATTTCGTCCTGCAGGGAGCGACGCTTGCGGTCGAGGAATTCCTTGAGGGAGCGAGCCATGGCGACCCCTTCCTGCTGCTTGTTCTGAAATTCGTCGAAGAACTCCTTCTTCTTCGCATCGTTGATGGAGGGGTCATTCATGTTTTTCCGCAGCGCGTCGATCTCTTCCTCGAGCTTCTGCAGTTCTTGCTGCTTCGAATTGTTTTCCTGGGCGAGCAGAGCCTGCTTTTCATTGAGTTGCTGCTGGGCGGCCTCGGTCCGGTAATAATCCTTGAGCAACCGCTTCATGTCCACGGTCGCCACCTTGAAAGTTTCCTGAGCCTGGGCCACGAGACCCATGGCAAACATCACACCCGCCAAAATAATACCGGTCTTCATAATTGCTTGTTTGGCGATTTATCCGCCAGCCGGACGTTGAAGCGGTTCCGGCAGTTCGTCAACGATTCCCGTGTTCATTTCCTGCCCGATTGGCGGAAGACTTCGCCTCTCCTTGTTCAGGAGTCTTCTGCCATCCCGGCGAGAATCTTTCTCATCACCGGGGTGAGGTCCGTTGCATCTCTCACGTAGGCGACGGGAGGAGCCTGGGAGGTATTGCGTCCCGAGGAATCGAGCACCAGATCATAGCCCTGCTCTTCTGCAGTCTTCTGGACAAGAACCACAAGCTCCTGCAGCAAGGCTTTCATTCGCCCGGCCATTTGGTCATTCAGACGCGTGTTTTCCTGGGTCAGAATTCGATTCCGTTGCGTCTCCATCTTATCGATCTCGCGGATCATCAGCGGGATGAGCCTCTCGCGCTCCTCCTTCTCGGCGGGCGATAATTGGTCCGAGGAAAGCTGCGCCTGCAGCTTCATCAAAGACTGGCGGCGCAATTTCACTTCTTCGAAGCGGCTTTGGCTCCGCTTGCGTATCTTCGCCCGCTCGAGATTGATCTCACGCTCCGCCTTTTTCGTCTTATGATAATCGGCGAAGAGCTCCTGCATATCCACCCAAGCGGTCTTCATTCCGCCCGGCCCGCCCTCCTGAGCCCATGTGGATGAAATTGCTGCCAGCAGAACCAGCATGACCGGAAGAAATCGCATCGACAACTCTTCTACCCTTGCACCAATCTTCCGCAAGGCGATATCGATCCCAATCCGTCACCACCGACATGCAAGCCTCCTCAGAACTCGAAGCGCTGGAACTCGCCCGGACCCACTGGACCCGGCCCCTCGCCTTCGTTCCCACCATGGGCGCCCTTCATCAGGGCCACCTCGATCTGATCGATCTCGCCCGTCAAACCGCCGGCCATGAGGGCACGGTCGTCGTCTCCATCTTCGTCAATCCGCTCCAGTTTGACCGGAAAGAGGATCTCGCCTCCTATCCGCAAACGTTGGATCATGATCTGGAGCTCTGCCGCTCGAAGGGAGTCAACTTCGTCTACCATCCTCTCGCGGAGGACTTCTATGCCCCGGACCATTCGATCCACGTTCATGAGAAGTCACTCTCCCGCCATCTCTGTGGCGCGAGTCGTCCCGGTCACTTCGATGGTGTTTGCACGGTGGTGCTCAAGTTGCTCAATACCGTCCGGCCCGATTACGCGATCTTCGGCAAGAAGGACTACCAACAACTGGCGATCATCAAGCGATTGGTGCGCGACCTCAGCCTCCACGTCCAAATTGTCGGTGCGGAAACCACGCGGGAAGATGACGGCTTGGCCTTGTCCTCGCGAAACCGGAATCTCACCGAAGCCCAACGCGCCGATGCTCCGAGAATTCGCCGCAGCCTCCTCGCTGCCCGGCAGCTCGTCGAATCTGGCGAGACCAGCGCGGAACACATTCTCACCACTACCAGGCAGGAACTGCTGGACCAAGCTCCAGCAGACTTCTCCATTGATTACCTCGAAATTGTCGATCAGGAGACCCTTCTCCCCCGCTCCACCCTTGACGGCCCATCCCTGATGGCCGTTGCAGCCTTCTACGGCTCCGTCCGTCTAATTGACAACATTGAGCTCGAACTCACTTGAGCGCGGCGGGTTGCGTGCCGCGAAGGAAATCGCCTCCACTCATCCGCTTGCCGCCGTCCGCCTGGACTTCCGAGAAACGTAGAGACCCCTCGCCACAAGCGACGTGAAGTTCCTCCCCTTCGCCTGACAGGATCTCGCCCGGTTCACCCCGCGCTTCGTCGACCGCGACCGGGGGAAAGAGCTTCAAGCGCTTTTCCTTGCCCCGGGCATCATCAAAGAGGGCATAGCTGCCCGGCCAGGAATGCAAGGCCCGCACCCGTCGCTCCAGCTCACCCGCCGGCTGGGACCAATCGAGACGCGCGTCTTCCCGGTCCAGCTTGGGGGCATAGGTTGTCTGGCTTTCATCCTGCGGAATCCGTGGTGCTTCACCGCTCTCCAAGAGGGGCAGAGTCGCCAACAAAGCCTGCGGGCCTAGCTCGGCGAGACGGTCGTGCAGGCTCTCTCCAGTATCATCCGGTGTGATTGGTGTCTTGAGGACATGGATGACATCGCCGGCATCCAGCGCCTTGACCACGTGCATCACGCTCCATCCCGTCTCGGCATCTCCATTGAGAATGGCCGATTGGATACAGCTCGCCCCCCGGTATTTAGGTAGTAGCGAGGCATGAAGATTGATGATGGCCACGGCAGGCATCTCAATGAGAGCCTTCGGCAGAATTTGACCGTAAGCCATCACCACCATCAGGTCGGCTTGCAGAGCCTCAATGGCAGCCAGAGCTTCGGGCTCACGAATCTTCTCGGGCTGCAGGACTGGCAGTCCAGCTTCCTCGGCAATGACCTTAATGGCTGGCGGGCGAAGCTTGGAGCTGCGACCGACGGCCTTGTCGGGCTGAGTGACCAGTCCCACGACCTCCTGCTCCGACCCCAGAAGAGCCTGAAAGGTCGGAATCGCGATCTCACCGGTGCCGAGAAAAAGAACTCTCATGACTGCACCGTCGACATCTTCTTGTAGATGTCCAGGTTCAAGAGATGACCCACGACATCATAGAGCACCTTCACCGGAGTATTGGAGGCATTGATGTCCGTGACCTGGCTTGGGCCGTAATAATCGATGATCGGCTTCGTCTCCTCTTCGTAGGTTTTGATGCGGTGATTGATGACCTCATCATTGGCATCGTCGTAACGATTTTCCTTCAGGGCGCGCTTTCTCATCCGCCGCGCCAGCTCCTCCCGATTGGGGCATGAAAGATGATAAACCTGCTGGATAGCCACATGCTCACTCAGGAGCTCCGCTTGACGAACATTGCGGGGGATACCATCGAGAATGAGAATCTCGATGTCAGGCTTGTAGGTGTGGGTCTCCGCCCAGTTGTGCATCTGCGTCTTCCAGAGCTTGACGGTCAGTTCGTCGGGGACCAGCTCTCCCTTGGATGAATACTTGACGAACTCCTGCCCGAGCGGCGTGCGTGTGTCGAGAGAGCGGAACACGTCACCGCAGGCACAATGAAAGAATCCGGGAATCGCTCCCAAGGTTTTACCAAGCGTTCCCTTCCCGGCACCGGGAGCGCCAAGGAGTAGCAGAGCGGGCAATTTATCGTCAAACTTCATGAAGGGCCCGGAGATACACGAACACCCCACCCTTGGCAATAGGTCCTGATACTTGTCAGCAACGCTCTGCGGCATTACGACTGGCTCATGAGAATTGTCGTCAATGGCAACGAGACTGAAACCTCAGCCAAGACCGTGCGCGACTTGCTGGTGGAGCTTGGATTTCGGGACAAACCCGTGATCGTCGAGCAGAACAAGCAGGCCCTCCTCAAGCAGGAACTCGCCGAGGCCGCAGTCGCGGAAAATGATCGCATCGAAGTCATTACCCTGGCCGCCGGAGGCTGATTAACGCTAATGCCCGAACTAGCTGAAGTCGAATTGGCGCGGCGTCTCTGGTTGCCCGCCGAGGGGGAGATCTTGCAGACCGTCGACACCCACCCCCGCACCCGCATCTATCGGGACACACCAGCCTCCGCCATCGAGAAGAGATTGAAAGGGGCGCGCTTGGTGGCCTCGCGTAGCCATGGCAAGCGTCTGCTCTTCATTTTCACAAGGGAAGCACTTTCCCTCCCTCTCGAGATCCACCTCGGCATGTCCGGACGTCTGCAGCTTGCACCGCAGGACCACGACCCCCACAAGCACGACCACCTGATCCTCCGGACGAGCAATTTCTCCCTGGTTTTTAATGATTACCGCCAATTTGGGCGCGCCCACCTGCACGAAGAGCCCAACCCCTGGGAGCACCTTCCCCCTGAAATCCTCTCGCGAAGCTTCACCCTCGCTTACATCGAGGAGAAACTGAAAAAACGCGCCCGGACAAATCTGAAGGCCCTGCTGCTCGATCAAAACGCTTTCCCCGGAATTGGCAATTGGATGGCTGACGAAATCTGCTGGCGTCTCCGCCTCCACCCCGCCACCCCGACGGCGGAACTGAACGCTGAAGCCCTTCGGAACGAGACGCGCTGGGTCACCAAGGGAGCCTTGCGCCACGTCGCAGATAAGAACCAAAACCTAGTTGGGCAGGTCGACAAAGGCTTTTCCCCGGGTAGTTATGTTGCGCAGGTGCCGCCGGCCTCCTGGCTTTTCCAGCACCGTTGGACCAAGGGGGGCACCTGCCCCCGCTGCCGAACTGACTTGGAGCGGGCCACCATCGCGGCCCGCACCACCGCCTGGTGCCCGGCATGCCAACCTTTTAATAAAAAATGAAACAGGTGGCTCTTGAGGACGGTTGGGTCTTGACCTATCGGTATCAAAATCACACGTCCCCACCGTTCAATCATGAAATTCCATGTAACCATCCTCCTTTCCGCGCTCGTCGGCCTCACGCTTCCGAGCTGCATGATGACCTCCTCCTCCTCGCAAGAAGTGGTCGAGCAAGCAGCCTTGCCCGAACCACCCAAGCCAGAGTTCGTCAACCCCTTCCCTCCGGGCACCTACGACCACTTCCGTGCCCAGCCCGACTACCAAAAGACCTATAATATTTATCGGAACAACGACCTTCTCAGCACGATGACCAAGGACAGCGCTCAGTTGGTCATCAATCTGACCGACCAACGGGCCCAGCTTCTCTCCGATGGTCAAGTCGCCCTCGATTACCCCGTTTCCTCGGGCAAAAGCTCTCACCCAACGCCTCCGGGAGAATACAAGATTCTCGAGAAAATTGTCGATAAGCGCTCAAACGCCTATGGCCGCATCGTTGATGCCAACGGCAATGTCGTGAACAGCGACGCGGATTCCCGCAAAGACAAGGTTCCTCCCGGCGGCAAGTTCATCGGCGCCTCCATGCCCTACTGGATGCGGATGACTTGGACCGGCATCGGCCACCACGTCGGCCGGGTCCCTCGCTATCCCGCTTCACATGCCTGCATCCGTGGGGTCAAGAGCATCATGCCGACCGTCTATTCCAAGGTGAAGATTGGAACGCCCGTCAGCGTCGTTCGCTAGAATATTGTCCGCGAGAGCTGGCAGCGACCTTTCCTAGGTCAGATTCGCAAATCGCCTGCCTGCTCTCACTCGTCCGCACAAACCGGACAGACTCCATAAATTTCCAGTTCGTGATAAAGGCCGGTGTATCCGGTCTTTTTTTTGATTTCTTCCTCCACCTCTCTCACCGGACAAGCTTGGTCCAGTAACTCCACCGAGCCACAGGCGCGGCAAATAAGGTAGTCATGGTGTCCATTGGGAGTGGCCAAGGCAAAATGAGCCGCGCGCTCATGCAGACCCAGCCGTCTTGCCAAGCCATGCTCGCTGAGGCGATTGAGCAGGCGGAAGAGGGTGGCTCGATCACAAATTCCTTCGACACCCTCACTTTTCTCAAGCTCATTGAGCGTAACAGGGGTGCCGGCCTCGGCCATCGCGTTCACAACGGCCTCAAGCGCCCTCGTTTTCCGCAACCCGACTTCCCGAGCCTTGGCCAGGACGCTGTCAACGCACACCAGATGCCCGTGTTCACACCTTTCAGTCACAGAAGAAAGCTCACCGAAGTCTGCTGAAAATTCAAATGGGAAAAGAAGCATCTCCGATTCTCGAGCATCCAGCCGCAACGGTCCTTTTCTCCCAGCGTTCTCAAGCAAGACCACTCTCGATCTTGCGTATGATTGACCCCATGGTCTCTCGCGCTCTCTTTGTAATTGCACTTACCGGCTGGCTGGCTTGCTCCGCCGCAGAGGAGGCAGGACTGGAACTCACCTTGATCTCGGAGTCCGCCACCTTGACTCCCGGACAACCCATCACCGTCGGCCTCCATATCGCCCACGAACCCGGCTATCACACCTATTGGCAAAACCCCGGCATCGTGGGCGTTGCCACCTCGCTGGAGTGGGATTTGCCTCCGGGTTTCCAAGCCTCGCCTCCGCAGTGGCCGCATCCCGAGAATTGCCTGATGGCCGGGCATCCCAGCTTCGGCTACGAGCGGGACGTCACCCTCCTCGTCACAATCACCCCGCCGCAAAGCATCGTGACGGACACGGTCACCCTCGGCTGCCAAGCGCGCTGGATGTGCTGCGCGGAAACCTGCCATCCCGGGAGCCGCAAATTAACCCTGACACTTCCCGTCTCAGCCTCCCCCTCCCCGGCTCCGCCCCGGCATCAGCAATGGCTCGACCAAGCCCGCCGGGAAATCCCGCAACCCTCTCGAGCCTGGACGACAACCCTCCTCAGCCCGGCCAGCGCTCCGGTCATCAAGCTACAGCTAACCCACAAAGGTGACCAACAGCCGCTGACTCTCTTCTCGAACGACGGTCAAATTTCGTCGCTGCCCAAGGTCAGCTTCGAGAAAAAGGGTCACCACACTTGGGTCACCAGCCTCCCTCGAGCCGAATTCTCTCCTCCCTCTCCCTCCTCCCTGCCCTTCGTGTTGCAGACGACGAACGGCTATCACCAGCTTGCCGCAACCTTTCCGGCCGAGGCCTCCGCGACGACGAGCCAGAGCGACTCCTAGGGAAACCACGTTGCCCAACTCTCCAGGCAAAAAAAGACCCGAGAGGTGACAAGACGTCGCCCTCCGGGTCATTCACTCAGGTCGTATCGTGATCGACCAAAGATTTGGTTATTTCTTGGATGCCTTCAGGCCTTCGAGGATTTGCTCCACGGTCGCGCGGTTGCGGTATTCGGCATCGAGAAAGGCATAAGTGATTTTACGGTCAGGCTGGATGATGTAGGTCGCGCTCAGTGGAAGCGTGCTATCATCATACGATTCGCCATTGTAGCTAGGCAGGTTGGCGAATGAGCGCATCGCATCCTCAACCCAGTCACTCATTTTGAAGACAATCCCGAACTTGTCGGCAACTTGATTGTTCAGGTCGGTCAGCACTTCATACTCGAGACCGTGCTTCTCGGTCGCGGAAAGCGACTTGTCCGGCAGCTCGGGCGTCAGAGCGACCAGCTGGGCACCCGCCTCCTTGAACTTGTCGAGATTCTGCTGGTAGTGATTCAGCGTGATATTGCAGTAGGGGCACCAAGACCCCCGATACCAAGTCAAGATAACAGGACCGTCTTCCAAGAGCTTGCTCAAGGTCACCTCTTCGCCGGTGGCATTCTTCAGAGTGAAGTCTGGAGCCGTATCACCGACGTTCAACGCGGATTCAAGAACTCCGGATTTTTCCACCAACTCGATCCCCTTGTTGTACTCGGTGATCTTTTCTTCGGAGGCTGTCTTGGTGAAGTCACTCTTCCGCTTGTCGAGTTCAGTCTGCAAATCGTCGGCAAGAAGGACTGTCGAAGCCATAGCTGTGATGAGTAGAATTGATTTCATCTCCTCTTGGAGAGACAAAAGCGGACTTTATTTCACAAAAATGCGCTTGGTTGGCAAAATGATGGGAAAAACAGCCCGGACCCTTTGCCCTCCGTTGTATTAATCACCCTCTCAGACCAAGCTTCCGTTCAGGCTCGGCGGAGCCTCCTCATGAAGAAACTCTCCAAACTGGTGACCACATGCTTTTTTTCCTCACGAAAAAGGAAGGCCCTGGGATGGCTCGGCGCCGTGTTCTTAGCGCTGCTAGCTTGGCTTGGTGCCGTGTCGGTGACCATCTGGCGCTTTGGATACACGGACCATGCCAAACCCGCCGACTGCGCCATCATCCTGGGCGCAGCAATCGCCGGAACTCAGCCCTCTCCGGTATTCGAAGAACGACTCCGGCACGGCATCACCCTCTATCGGGAAGGACTGGTGCCAGCCCTGATCGTCACGGGAGGGCTTGGCGAAGGCTCTCACTTGTCGGAAGGAAGAGTTGGATCCGATTATCTAATTTCCGCCGGCATTCCTGCCTCCGACGTCTTTAGGGAGGAGCGGTCACTCACCACCCTGCAGAACCTCAGCGAGGCTGCGAAGGTCATGAAAAGAGAGGGCTTTGCCTCGTCAATTGTGGTCAGCGATCCGCTGCATCTTAAACGAGCTCAAATGATGGCAGATGATTTAGGGCTCCGGACAGTGACCTCACCCACTCCAACATCAAAATACCGTTCTCTCAGAACGCGGCTTCCTTTTCTCTTTCGGGAGCTTTACTTCGTTCACCACTTCCATTTTTTCAAACAGTAGAAATTGGCGACATCCTTCTGCCGATCTGAGAACGGCAGAAGAAGACGAAAGACGTGAGGTCGAACTTGGCCGGGGCAAAGTACCGATTGACGACACAGCCAACGAAAATGAACGCCCCGTGCCCTTTCCGGATTGTCGGCAGGAAGCCTACTGCCGACCTCAAAACCGGATTCGGCAGCTGAACAGTCGCTTGGAAATTTGGCCAACCCAAGGCCCGGGATATGAAGCAGACTGATCTCGTGAGAATGGATAGAGAGATTTGTGGGGGGTATGCCTTACAAGATTCTCACCTACTCATTCGGTTTCTCTCATGTGGGGAGGAGAAACGAGACCAATCAGACCAATTGGCTGACTCGTCGTCACTTAGATAAAAGCTGCGAAGGAGAAACTCCGCTCACGAATCAGCTCTCAGTCAAAGTCAAGTGGGCCCGGTGGGATTCGAACCCACGACCAAGGGATTATGAGTCCCCTGCTCTAACCGCTGAGCTACAAGCCCGCTAAGAAGCGGAGGGATAACGATTCTTAACCCGCGTAGCAAGAAGCGATATGCGCGCAACCGGATTTAACTTAGGCTGCGATATCGTAGTGCTTCGCGATTTCGCGGAAAATTCGGTCACGGCGCTCGCGAGCTTGTTCAACGTCGCGAGTCTTGAGGGAGAAGCGAAGACGCTCGGCGGTGGCGTCTGGTTTGTGGACGGTCAGGTGGCACCACCAGATGCCGCGATTGTTCCACAAATGGTGGTTCGGATTATCTTCGTTGACCCTAACAGCTAGAACAGTTTTGCGTTTCATAAGGCACTCCAAGTGAGCCCATCTAGAGCCACTTCAAACAACATAAAATATTATCAAAAATTTATTTCTTTTTTAGAAAACAGTCCACTCAGGCTTGCTCCAAAGCGGACTCCAACGTCGACAGCAAATTTTCCGGCTCTTCCACCCCTGCCGATAGGCGAATGAGCTCGGATGGCACGCCACAACCCTCTGCCCAGTCCAATTCGTGGTAATGAGCGAGAAGAGTGTACGGACATGCCAAGGAGAACTCCGTTCCGAGACTCGGACCTTTGTTCCACGCTAAAGCGTCATAGACCCGTGAGGCTCGTTTAGAATTTTTTAAGGAAAAGCTAATTAATCCCCCATATCCGCCCGTTTTCCTGCGAACTTTATCAAAACTTTCTCGGGTCACGAGCTTGGGATACCAAACTTTCTCGACGGCCGGATGCTCATTCAGGTACTCGGCGAGCATTTCCCCGTTACGGTTGACCGCCTTAATTCTCTTGATGAATCCTTCGGCATTATCGTGAAGGACACGCGCGTCGCGGGCATAGAGCCGAGAGTGGCTAGGATTAGCATCCTCCAAGGCCGAAGCAAGGTCCGCCGCGTAAGGAGAATCAGGGTTCACCCGCACGGAGCCCGCAGCCACATCCCCCCGACCAGAGACCCACTTGGTCAGACTGGTCGTGACCGCGTCCGCATAGGGCAGCACGTCGACATTGTGATGCGAGGTCACCGTGTCATCGACAATCACCGGAACCTGTCCGATTCGTGCCGCCTCCGCCAGCTTTTCCAAATCCAAGGACTTGAGCAGCGGGTTACTGGGAAGCTCGCAAAAAACAGCGGCGAACTCGCCTGCCCGGAGCCGGGCCAGCGCCTCTTGAAAGTGCTCCCCTCTCGCCTCGGGTAGAAAGACCACCCCGGAGCCAAAATTTTCCTGCACCTTGAGCGCATCGACATAGGGAAAGTCGAGCTGAAGGGTCTTCTTGCCTGGTGCCAGGGAGGTGACCACGCGGTGAATACTGAAGAAGCCCGCCATCCCGCTCTCGTATAAGAAGAGCAACGACTTGGGGCAGACAAACTTGCGGGCCAGGTAGGCCACGATGTCGGCATCATCGCCTGGCTCTGCGCCTGTGAGGTAGTCCTCTGCGCGACGACTACTGACCACCTCGCCACTGAAGCGCCAGTAATTGAAGGCGGTCTGGTAAGCCTCCTCGCTCACCGCGAGAGCCTGAAATCCGTCGAAACTGGCAATTCGAGATGCCGCCGAGTGCCGCTTCTCCACGAACCGTTGCGCCCGCTGGGCAGCGGCCCGCATCCCGAAAACGACGACTCTCTCACCATTGCGCGCGATACTCGATTCCGCTTTCTGACAAAGCGCGGCGACATGCGGATTGAAGATGAAGCGCGGGTATCCGGCGCGTAGCCGCCGCATCACCTTGTCACGCGACTCTTCGTAATCGATGACCGACTCCCAAGTGGGCAGGCAAACCGAGCAAGCGTGAGCCGAGTCGGGCAGTGGGTGGCCAAGGTCTTCGACCTTCCACGCCGGCTCTTGCATCACATCTCTCACCGAGGCCATTTCGACTACTTCATGGGAAAAGAACAAGCCCCTTTCCCGCTCTGGATGTCAGCTCGAGCCTCCCGGCAATTCCACAACTGCATAAGCATTATGATTGTGAATTGATTCAAAGTTCTCGGCTTCGACCCGGAACCAGCGGATATCGTCTTGCGCCCGGGCCCGGGCGGCGACGTTTCGGACCAGATCCTCAACAAAAACAGGATTATCGTAAGCCCGCTCGGTCACCTCTTTCTCATCAGGACGTTTGAGCACGCTGTAGAGCTCGCAGCTGGCGGAATCCTCGACAAGACGAATGAGATCCTCGATCCAGATGGGGCGATTGAATTTCACCGAGAAACTCACCAACCCCCGCTGGTTGTGAGCCCCGCGAGCACTGATCGCCTTCGAGCACGGACAAAGTGTGGCCACGGGGACGTGAACAGTGACCATCAAATCACGCTCTTGCCCGCTCGCTTCCACCTCGAAGGAGACCTCGTAAGACATCACTCCCTCACGACCGGTGACCGGAGCGGCCTTGGTGATGAAAAACGGGAATCGAAACGATACGTGGGCACGCTCCGCTTCCAGCCGGTCGAGCAACTCGGCCGTCAAGCCGGACATGTTGTTCACATCCAGCAAGGTCCCGTGGCTGTGAAGCACTTCCACGAACCGGCTCATGTGAGTCCCTTTGAAATGATGGGGCAAATCGACTGCCATGGCCACGGTTGAGACCGTCCGCTGCTTCCCTCCGCCTTTTTCCAAGACTTCGAGAGGAAACTGCAACTCCTTGACCCCGACCCGATCAATCGCGATGCCGCGCTCGTCAGGCTGGTTCTGGGTATCTGTCAATTCTACCAACACGACTTGATGAGAAAACAAAGAAGCCGGGATTCACATCCGAGCAGCGGATTGAAGTCCCGGCTGGGATTCGTGATAGCGAACTCCTGCTCAAGGCAAGAGATTGACGGCACGGGCCCGCTTGATTTCGCGGGTGATACGGCGATGCATTTTCGCCGATACGCCTGTCACTCGACGAGGAAGAATTTTCCCTGTCTCGCTGGTGAATTTGGTCAGAGTCTCAGGATTGAGGTAGCTCACCTTCTCCATTGGAAGGTCGAGACGCTTACGGGGCATGCTGCGGTTCGCCTTACGGAAGGCGATGCGGCGTTCGATGGTCTTAGGTTCGGACATGATGAATAGAGACTAGGTTAGCGCATCTCACGGTGCAGGGTGCGCCGCTTGAGGAAAGGATTGTATTTCACCTTCTCGAGACGACCCGGGGTGTTGAGGCTCTTCTTATTGCGCGTCGAAGTGTAACGAGAGGTAGGCTTACCTTCCGCTTTGGCTTCGGTGCATTCCAGAATAATAATATCGCGTGGCATGGACTTGGAAAAAGGGGCGGGAGACTAACTCAATCATCGGACCCGTCAAGAGAAACCGAACGATTTGCTTCAAAAGCGCCAAATCCATAGTCGGAAGGCAGCACGCCGCGGTTCCGTTGCTCGGTTTCCCAACGTTGTTGGCACTCGACGGTCAAGCGGGCAAAAGGAAGCGCTTCCAACCGGGGCTGGGGAATAGGCTCCCCTGACATTTCACAGATTCCGTAGGTGCCGCTGTCGATACGCTCGAGAGCTTTTTCAATCTCGTGGATGGCATCTTGCTCTTTCGCCAGCATGCTCAATGCAAGGTCGCGGTCATAGGAATCACTGCCGGCATCCCCCTGGTGCATCCCGTTGCCGGTATCAGAGCCTTCGGTGGCTGAGATGATGGTCTCACGCTGCACGCCATGGAGAGACTCCATGATCTCGTCGCGCAGCTCGAGGAGCTTCGCCCGTTGCTTCTTGATAAAGGAGGCGGAAGCAACCGACTTTTTAGCCACCTTCTTGGATGGCGGAGGTGGCGTATCCTTCTTAAGGATAGGCGTCTGGGACATATCCGCAGTCTCGTCTGCAGCTGGCGCTGCTTTCTTGGCTGCCGCTTTTTTCGCGGCCTTTTTTGCTGATGTCTTTTTCGCTGGCATGAGCTTGGTTTTCAGAGGGAATGAGCGACTTCGCACAATCCGGTCGGCTGATCGGAAGGGAAGTGGGCGCGTCGCATACGAATCCATCTCTCCCCCGGCAAGCCGAAAGTTTAGGTTTGCAGGAACAACTTCGCATTTGGAATGCCACGAAGTCGGACGAGTTGCACTTGAACGCCCTGAAGGAGAACGTTAGGGCATCGGTGAGAATGGAATTGTCCGCTGTTATCGAGGCTTTGTTGGTTGCATCCGACGACCCGCTCCCCACGTCTGAACTCGCGCGCCTGGTGAGGGCCCGGGTGGCGGAGCTGGAAGATGAAATTGCGGCGGAGGCCGCCGACGCCAGCGAAGACACCTCGGACTACTCTCCTGCCGAGTCCATGCAAGCCTTCGACGAGATCAAGCACCTAGCCGACGTCAATGAGGATCAGATCATCGCCGCGATGGCCGATCTCAATCAGCAGTATGAGGAGGCCGGTCGCTCCTTCCTGGCTCTGGAACGGGCCAAGGGTTGGAAAATCCATACGACGCCCTCCTACGCTGGCTTTGTTCGTCACCTCTTCCCCGGGCGGAAGCCCAAACGCCTCTCCGCACCCGCCATGGAGACCCTCGCGATCATCGCCTACCGCCAGCCGGTCACCAAGGCCGCCATCGACGCCGTTCGGGGCGTCGCCTCCGAGGGAATGCTACAAAAGCTCCTCGATCTGGATTTGGTCAAAATTGCGGGTCGAGCCGAACTTCCCGGTCGTCCGCTGCTCTACGAAACGACAGACTACTTTTACGAGCACTTTGGCATCCGCTCCCCGGATGACCTGCCGAATGCGTCAGAGCTGAGAACCATCAAGCTTCCCGAGCCCGAAGACGAGAGCGGCAAAGAAGCCGACGAGGAGGCAGATACCCCTCCGGCCGAGGAAGAAAAGCAGATGCCTCTCGCGGAAGCCCCCGCCGATCCACCGGAACCCGAGGAAGAACCTACTGAAGATTTTGCTCTCCCCGAGGAACAAAGCCCGTCAACCGATTCCGAGTAGCCTCCTTTTTCCTTCCGCCTGACTTTTCCGCCCTGTTAGCCTTTTCCCACTGTGACGCTCGACGACATCCGCGTAAAAATCGACGCAATCGATTCCCAGCTGCTTCAACTTCTCTCCGACCGCGCCGATCTGGTGCATGAGGTCGGCGTCATCAAGAAGCGCGACGGCCTCCAGATCTACGCCCCCGAGCGCGAGGACGCGCTGCTGAAGAAATTGGTCGCCATGAATGAGGGGCGGCTGCCGGAGCGCTCCATTCTCGCGATCTACCGGGAGATCATGTCCGCTGCCCTCGCCTTGGAGGATGACACGAAGATTGCCTACCTTGGCCCCGAGGGCACCTGGACTCATCAGGCAGCAATCAAAAAATTCGGTCACTCCGTCGAATACCTCGCGCAGCCCAACTTTGCCGAGGTCTTCGATCATGTCGCCCGTCGCCGCGCTTCTTACGGCGTGGTCCCCATCGAAAACTCAACCGAGGGAGCCGTCTCCCACACGCTTGATCTTTTCGTCGATTCCCCTCTTCAGATCTGCGCGCAGATCCTTCTCCGCATTGAGAATAATCTTCTCGCGGCCATTCCCCGTGAGGAGATCAAGACGCTCTACTCCCACCCCCAAGTCTTCGGCCAGTGCAAGAATTGGATTCTGCGCAACTACCCCGAAGCCGATTTGGTGGAAGTCTCCTCGACGACGAAAGCGGCTCAAATCGCTGCGGAAAAGGCCAAAGAAGGAGCCGCAGCCTTGGGCGGAACCCTCGCCGCCGAATTGAACGGACTGACCGTGCTCGAGCAGTCCATTCAAGACCGCGCGACCAACACGACCCGCTTCTTGGTCATCTCCGAGAAGACCTGTCCTCCCACCGGCAATGACCGCACGTCGATCCTCTTTGGCATCCACGATCGCCCCGGCTCCCTGGTCAACGCGCTGCAAGCTTTCGACCAATTCCAGATCAACATGTCCAAGATTGAGAGCCGGCCCTCCAAGCAGAAGGACTGGGAATACATCTTCTACGTTGACCTGGCCGGTCATTGCGAGGATGACAAGGTCGCTAATGCGATTGGCGAGTTGGAAAAACACTGCTCGCTCGTCAAGTTGCTTGGCTCCTATCCCGATACCACGGAGTAGAGAGCTGGTCGGAACCTTCTCACGATGAATGCCCCCCTCAAGGTCGTCCTCACTGGCGATATCGTCGACTCGTCGTCGCTCGATATTCCGCAGCTTGAGACCTGCCAGGAGCTCATCGTCACGGCGGCAAAACAAGTGGAAGCAGTCGTTGGAGAAATCGATTTTCCCGCAGCCGGTTTTTTCCGGGGGGATTCATGGCAATTGTCCTTTGATGCCCCCCATCTTGCCGCCCGCGCGGCCATCTTTTTTCGCTGTGCTCTTCTCAAGCATCAGAAGAATCCCCGCTTCGATACGCGAGTTTCAATCGGTATCGGCACCATCGAGAAGTCGGATTCGTTAAAATCAGGGCAAGGCGCCGCCTACCTTCTCTCGGGACGGGGACTGGAAGAAATGGCACAGTCCAAGAAGCCGGCCCGTCGCCTCGCCTTCGCTTCCGATACTCTCTCCAAGGACACCAACGCGGCTCTCAGCTCCTTTGCCATTCTCGCCGACCACGCGTTATTGCAAACGACCCCCCACCAGGCTCTGGCCATTTATGAAACCATCCGGGGGAAAACGCAGGAAGAGATCGCTCAGGGCTGGAATCCGAAAGTCGGTCAACCAACCATTTTGCGCCACCTGCGGAGTGGAGGCTGGGACTACCTCGAAGCCAGCCTCCAAGAGCTGGAGACAAATTTTCCCCAATAGGAATTTATGCCTTTTTTAGAACATATTTTTACCATTATGTCCTAAAATCAACATATTTTGAACCCTGCAGAGCGCCGAGACCATGTCTTGAAAACGACATAAAGCGCCCAATATGCCGAAAATAGCATCTCCCTGCTTCTACCCACTTCGTTGAATGTTCTCCTCCATCACCTTTGACCTCCAGCTCCTGGTTCCTCTTCTTCTGGGACATTCGATTGGGGACTTTCTTCTCCAAAGCGACAAGATGGTCGCCAACAAGAACCGCTTTGGGACCCTGCTTCTTCACATCCTACTGGTTATGGTGGCGACGGGGCTCGCGCTTCTCGTAGCCGGCTATGCTCCCATTCCCACAATCAGGCTGACAGTGGCTATTGGTCTCTCCCACGGACTGATTGACCTGCTCAAGATTAAGGTTCTTTCCGCGAGACTCTCTCCTCCCAACTCCTTCTGGCTCGACCAAGGCCTCCATCTCCTAGTCATACTTTTCCTCTGCTCCGACCTTGCCATTGCCCGGATGATACAACCTGCCGACTTCCCGCACCTCACCCCCGAGATGCTGGCTTGGCATGTCGAGCTTTTGGGTCGCGCCCGTGTGCTCACCATCGCGTTGGGCGCGCTTCTAGCCATCAAGGCCGGTTCTCACGTCGTCGCGCTGCACGTCACCCACTTTCTCGACCAAATCGAGGAGCAAGAGCGGCAAGACAGCACCCTGGTAAAGAAAGGCAAAGCGAGGGGACTACAGGGAGCGGGCAAAGCCATTGGCATGCTGGAGCGAACCCTGATTTTCCTCCTCGTTCTCGCCGGTCACCCCGCTTCGGTATCCTTTCTCATCGCCGCCAAATCAATCTTCCGCTTTGGCGAGCTGAAGGATTCCGAGAACAGGCAAGAGGCCGAATACATCACTATCGGCACTCTCGCTTCGTTCGCCTGGGCTCTCGCCATTGCTATTTTGACGCAATGGCTTCTCACCAAGCTCGTGCTAGCGTAGCCCCTGTGGCTTGGCTCGCTCGGGCTTGTCGAACTCCAGATAGGTCACCCCGATGCTTCGACCGGCATCATTGTAGCTCTGCACTTTCATCTTCTTGATGGAGTATTCGCCACCGCCCACGTTCATGATGTCGGTCACCTCAAAGGTTTTGATGCACTTGCCATCCGCTCGATAGCCATAAATTTTCATCAAGGCTCCGGACTTCTTATGCACCCAGACGTCGACCGTCTTGTAGAGCCCCTTGGCGCGGGGATTCACCAGCCGCACTCTCCACGCATCGCGACCGATGCCCAAGTTTTCCTCACCAAGGACTTTACCATTCGGCCAGTAGAGGAAGGCAAAAGCCAGATCTTCATAGGTCAGGTCGGTGTTCATGACCGGCTGATTCAGCTTACGGGTATCGAACTTGCGGATGTTCGAGCCCACTCCCTCGAAGAGATCATACTGGTTCGCTCCCAATTTCAGCTGGAATTTCTGCCAAACCTTACCGGTCCACACTTGAAATTCGATACCCTGGCCTTCCACCAAGGTCAGCAGGATGGGCGTTTCCGTATTACCGCGACGCAACTTCCCGTTTAGGCTGGTCTGCTGAAGAGTGGCCACATAGCGGGCAGTCGCGAGAATCTCATCCGCACTCGGTTGTTGAGCTGGAGCCGCTCCCACCGTCATTACCAAGGCCATCAGGCCGAACCACCCTTGCTTCATTAAATTCTTCATGAGTTATTTACTTCCCTTCAGACGCTCTCAAGACGCCGTCTATTCAATCTCGTGAGCGAAGCCTAACCCGCCTCTCGTCTATGGCAACATGACGAATACCCGGCATCTGGACAAAAATCCCCCTCGCCAGTCGTGCTTTCACCCCTTAAAGGCATTCGGGTGCACGCACTCTACGTCGAGAAAAAGCCTGAACACCGCCAAGCCGCCGAATCCATCCTCGCCGACCTCCGCGAGACTTTGGACCTTCCCCAGCTCCTCGGCCTCCGCGTCCTGCAACGCTACTTCATCGACGACCTCAGCGAAGAGCAGTTTCAACGTGCCTCCAGCCTCATTCTCTCCGATCCCTTCACCGAGGTCTCCAGCGCCGAGCCTCCCACGGCTCTTGCCGGCTCCCATGCCTTCGCCATCGAGTACCTGCCCGGCCAATTCGATCAGCGGGCCGACTCCGCAGCCCAATGCATCGCGATCCTCACCGAGGGGGAGCGCCCCACCGTCACCTCGGCCCAGCTCTACCTACTCGAGGGTAATCTCTCCCCCACCCAGCTCCAAGCAGTCAAAGACTACCTCATCAATCCCGTCGACTCGCATGAAGCCCCTCTCGATCCGCCCGCGACCCTCTCGCCTCCCATCAACGAGCCCGAGGGCGTGGCCATGCTCGATGGCTTCACCTCGCAGACCGAAGCCGATCTCGAGACCCTCCGCTCCGAGCTCGGCCTCGCGATGACTCTCGCCGACCTCATCCACACGCAAACCTATTTCCGCGAGAAAGAAGGGCGTGATCCCTCCATCACCGAGATCAAGCTCCTCGATACCTATTGGTCCGACCACTGCCGCCACACAACCTTTCTCACCAAGATTGACTCCGTCACCTTCGACGCAGGGACCGAAACCATTCAGGCGGCCTATCAAGCCTATCGCAGCACCCGGGACAAACTCTATGGAGCCGATACCCATCGCCCCGAGACGATGATGGATCTAGCCATCATCGCCGCCAAAGAACTCAAGAAAACGGGCGAACTCGACAACGTGGAAGACTCCGAGGAAATCAACGCCGCCTCGATCATCGTCCCCATCACCATCGAGCCCTCCCAGAGAACCGAGGAATATCTCATCCAGTTCAAAAACGAGACCCACAACCACCCTACCGAGATTGAGCCCTTCGGTGGCGCGGCCACCTGCCTCGGCGGCTGCATCCGGGATCCCCTTTCCGGCCGGGCCTACGTCTATCAGGCAATGCGTGTCACTGGCGCGTGGGATCCACGCACCCCCTTCTCCGAGACCCTTCCCGGCAAACTG
Organism: Verrucomicrobiota bacterium JB023; assembly: GCA_030673895.1. Lineage (GTDB taxonomy): Bacteria > Verrucomicrobiota > Verrucomicrobiia > Verrucomicrobiales > Akkermansiaceae > Roseibacillus. The sequence continues at coordinate 39,525 of JAUTCR010000031.1, read as the reverse complement.
CCCCAGCGGAAAATTTGCCAGGAAGCCGCCCACGGCTATTCCTCCTACGGCAACCAAATCGGCCTCGCCACCGGACAAGTCTCCGAGATCTATCACCCCGGCTACCTTGCCAAGCGCCTCGAAATCGGCGCCGTCGTCGCGGCCTGCCCTCGCTCCCAAGTGCAGCGAGGCACCCCTGCCACCGGCGATCTCATCCTCCTCATCGGTGGCCGCACTGGCCGCGATGGCATCGGCGGAGCCACCGGCTCCTCCAAGGAGCACACCGATACCGCTCTCGAGAACTCCGCCGAGGTGCAAAAGGGCGACGCGCCCACCGAACGCAAGATCCAGCGCCTCTTCCGCAATCCCGAACTCGCCAAGCGCATCAAGGTCTGCAACGACTTCGGCGCCGGAGGCGTTTCGGTGGCCATTGGCGAGCTTGCCGATAGCCTCGATATCAACCTCGATGCCGTGCCCAAGAAATACCAGGGTCTTGATGGCACCGAGCTGGCCATCTCCGAATCCCAGGAGCGCATGGCCGTCGTCATCGACCCCGCCGACCGCGACTTCTTCATTGCCGAGTCGGACAAGGAAAATTTGGAATGCGTCCACGTCGCCGACGTCACCGATACTGGCCGTCTCACCATGACCTGGCGCGGCCAGAAGATCGTCAATCTCTCCCGCCAATTTCTCGACACCAACGGCGTCCAGCAAGCCACCACCATTCACGTCGCCGCTCCCTCCAAGAGCGTAAACGTCCCTCCTGCAGCTCCCCAGGCGACCGACATCGTCCCCGAGCTGCTCGCCCACCTCTCCGCACTCAATCACGCTTCCCAGAAAGGTCTCGGAGAAATGTTCGACGCCTCTGTCGGAGCGGGCACCGTTCTCTGGCCCTTTGGAGGGAAAAATCAGATCACGCCCCCTGATGCCATGGTCGCCAAGGTCCCCGTCCTCGATGGAGAGACCGACGCCTGCACCCACATGGCCTGGGCCTACGATCCTTATCGTAGCTCGGACAGCCCCTTCCATGGCAGCGTCCATGCCGTCGCCGAATCCGTCTGCAAGCTCGTCGCGACTGGCGCCCGCCTCCAAGACACCCGGCTCACCTTCCAGGAATACTTCCCCAAGCTTGGTGATGACCCCACCCGTTGGGGCCTGCCCTTTGCCGCCCTTCTCGGCGCCTTCCATGCCCAGATGGGGCTGCGCCTCGGAGCCATCGGCGGAAAGGACTCCATGTCCGGCTCCTTCAAGGACCTCGATGTCCCGCCCACCCTCGTCTCCTTCGCCCTCGCGCCCGGCCTCGCTACCCAAGCCCTCAGCCCGGAGTTCAAGAATAGCAATTCGACGCTCGCTCTCGTCTCCGCACCCACTGACGAGGAAGGCCTCCCCGATTACCCAGCCCTCATCGCCCTCTGTGACCAGCTGCACCAACTCAACAAAGACGGTCATTTGCTTTCCCTGAAGTACGTTGGTCAAGCCGGCCTCGCCCACGCCCTCAGCCTCTGCTGCCTGGGCAACGACATGGGAGCCCAGGTCACCAAACCGCAGGAAGTCGACTGGCTCTCCGCCGCTCCCTACGCCTTCCTGTTAGAGACAACTCCTGAGGTGGAGCTTCCAACCAATTTCCACCGGATTGGGGAAACCTCCACCGATCCGTCGCTGACTCTCGACAATACGGTCATCCCCCTCACCGCCCTCCGGGAGGCCTATGCCTCCCCTCTCGAGTCTGTTTACCCCACCGCCTCCAGCCAGCCCTCCGCCAGCACGGATGAGCTTCGCATCGACTCGACCCCGAACGCTGCGTCTCTCCGACCAGCGGGTCCTCCACAGCGCCACTCGAAACCGAAGGTTCTCATCCCCGCCTTCCCCGGCACCAACTCCGAATACGACTCGGCGCGAGCCTTCCAACTCGCGGGCGCGGAGACCGAGATCCTCGTCTTCCGCAACCTAACGCCCGAGCACATCCAGCAGTCTTTGACCGCCCTTGCCGAGGGCATCCGTAGTAGCCAAATTCTCTTCCTCCCCGGCGGCTTCAGTGCCGGCGACGAACCAGACGGCTCTGCCAAATTCATCGCGACCATTCTCCGCAATCCTCAAGTTGCCGAGGCTGTCGCAGACCTTCATGAGCATCGCCAAGGACTCATCCTCGGCATTTGCAACGGCTTCCAAGCTCTCGTCAAATCCGGCCTGCTTGGAAAGGGCATGACCCTCACCCACAATCTCATCCCCAGACACCTTTCCCTCTATGCGACGACGCGGATCACGAACAACTGGTCTCCCTGGTTCGCTCAGACGGAAGTTGGCGAGCTTCACACCATCCCACTCTCCCACGGTGAAGGACGCTTCCTCGCCGATGAGTCCACCTTGCAACAGCTCGTCGCAAACGGCCAGATTGCGACCCAATACACTGATCTTGGCGGCAATCCGACCATGACCGAGCCCCACAACCCGAATGGATCCGCGCTCGCCATCGAGGGTATCACCAGTCCTTGCGGGCGCATCCTCGGCAAGATGGGTCACTCCGAGCGCCGTGGAGAGCAGGTCGCGAAAAACATCCCGGGCAATCATCATCAGCCGCTCTTCAAAGCGGGTGTCGCCTACTTTGCCTAGTCCCCCATGGTCCGGCTCATCGTCTTCGATCTCGATCTCACCTTGTGGCATTGCCGCCCCCTACTCTGGTGTGATCAGCTCACCCCGCCCATCAGGCGTCAGGGGCATCGGGTCGAAGCCAGCTGCGGCACCAGGGTCCGCCTCTACGACGAGGTGCCCGAGTTGCTTGCCGAGCTCGCAGATGACGCCTACCTGCTCGCCCTCGCCTCACGCACCAGCGCTCCCGCCATTGCCCGCGAGCTTCTCACCCACTTCGACATTGCTCGCCACTTCGCTCACGAGGAAATCTATCCCGGCGATAAGAAGAGGCACTTCCACGCGCTTCACCAAGCGACCGCCGTCCCTTACCCGGAGATGCTCTTCTTCGATGATGAACCTCGTAATATCGAATCAGTCGGAGAGTTAGGCGTGGATGCGCGGCTAGTCACTCACGGACTGAACCGCTCGCTCCTTGCCTCCGCGCTGAGTTGACGGTTCACTTAACGCATGGCCACCGATCACTGGGATCCATCGCTCCGCCGTCACTATCAATGCAAACGGGTCGGCGGGGAAGACGACTGGCAGTTCCTCCCTTGGAGTGAAGAGTTTGTCGATATCACGGGCCAAGACGAGCTCAAGCCCCGCTACCGCACCCGCTTCAAGATGGGGTGGGATGAGGAATTCCTCCATGTGCGGGTGGAGATGGAAGAGCCCCATGTCTGGGGCACGATAAAGAAGAAGAACGAAGTCATCTTCCATGATAATGACATCGAAGTCTTCATCGATCCCGATGGCGACGGGCTCAATTACTATGAATTCGAGATGAACGCGCTGGGCACCATCTGGGAGCTCTCCTTGACGAAACCTTACAAGGATGGAGGCGACGCCATCCACGGCTGCAACATGAAGGGCCTTCGTCGGAAGGTCATCGTCCACGGGACGCTGAATCAACCCACCAGCGAGGACAACGGCTGGGAGGCTCACATCTCCTTCCCATGGAATGAGCTGAAGCAATACCATCGCGAGGGAACGAGCCCTCCGGCCAAGGGGGATCGATGGCGCATCAACCTCTCGCGCGTCCAGTGGAAGCACACCATTGAGGACGGACAATACGTCCGCGTCCCGCCTCACGGCACCACCCTCAAGCAAGGCAATGACGAATATCACCCGGAGGACAACTGGGTCTGGTCGCCCCAAGGCCTCATCAATATGCATTACCCCGAGCGATGGGGTGAAGTGGTGTTTGTCTAAGCGTTTAAGATCCCTTAAACTCTCCCGATGATGCAAGCTCCTGTCGACCTCGCCCCCGCTGGCGCCGGCCTTCCCAAGACGGAGGCCTACCTTCTTCGGAAGGTCGCTTTCCCACTTCTGAGAATCAAATTGAGCCGGGGAAGCTGCTTGGACCTCTTTCGCCGCTCCGGAGAGGAGATTTCTGAGATGGTCGCCCCTCTCAACTTGGAGCAATTCACACAACCTGTCCTCATCAAACGCATGCCGGGCCTGGAGGATTCCTCCCGCTATTGGTCGGCGGAAATGACCCTCGAGCACATCCAGATCGTGTCTGCTGGCGCTCTCTACATCATCAAGAAATTGGAGGCGAACCAACCGATTGACCTTCCCGTGCGCACGCAGGACGTGAAGCCGACCGGAGGCCTGGCTCTCGATCGCAAGCGCTCTTTCAACGATTACCTTGAGGAGATTCCCCACAAGTTAGAACCTCTCACCCTCAAGGGGAATGCCACCCACCTCCACCCTTGGTTCGGTGAATTGAAAGCCATGGATTGGCTTCGCTTGCTCTCCTTCCATCAAGACCTGCACCGCAAGCAGGTCCGGGCGATCATCCGCGGCCTCACCTGAGTCACAGCCGCTTCTACATCAATCCCACCGAAGGAAGAGAAATTGCCATTCAGTGGGCCGAAATCTCTATTTCTTGGAATGAGCACCATTCCCTTGGCGGCCCTTTCCGAAATATTTCTCACTACGATAGCGGAGCCAGACTCGTAAGACCTGCGGGACCTGCTCTTTCTCTTGCTCGCTCAACTTCTCATAAAGCTGCAATGCCCGCTCCCTCTCCCGACGACAGGCCTTATTGTTATGGTCGTCCCAATGCTTCCTCGCGAGTCGGATCAAGCGATTCACTTCCTTAACCAGGGCCTTGCCTGTTAGGTTGGCCGCTTTCTTCTTCTTCGCTGGCATGGTGACAAAAAAAGAGGGACCTTGGTCCCTCTCTTGGCAAGTGATTTTGCAGAAACCCTATCGACTCAGAGCGAGTCGACAATCTCCTGTAAGCGAAAGACCGACTCAGGGGCCAGCTGCTTCTCGCTAGCCTTGATCTCGCGCCCATTAGTGAGCTCGAACACATAGACACCCCCGGGCTGCACGCCGATTAAGCGCCCCTTGATGGCACTCCCCTTCGCGCTCGTCCATGACTCGAAGTCTTGCCCGGTGATCACCCGGCGGGTGAGAAGACCATCGCTCGATCCGCCTGGTTCGCCTTGGGCGCTACCACCCTTGGGCTTCGCTCCCCCACCCGTTTCCGGTGTGACGGAGACGATGGAGCCATCCTGCTGGGCGGCGCGGATATCCTTTTTAACATCCCGGAAGACACTTCGATAATCACCGCTCTTCAGCTGCTTATACTCGAAAGCGCCGTAAACATGGCTGCCGGATGGATCCGAAAAAACCACATAAGGATAACTGCCGAAACTCTGCACCGCCTTGTGCACGGCTGCCGGCAATTGCGGGATTTCATCGATTTCAACCATGAGGGGCACGCCCTCGGACTTAATTTCCTTTGCTGCCGTCATACTGACGGTCCCTGAGCAAGTGGCTCATGTCGGTTCCAATGAGCTTCTGGAAATCAGGAAAGCCAAGGGCTCCTGCTCCTCGAAGGCTTCGCTCTTGGCCGCATCCAGCTCGGAGATGGTCTTGAACCCCCGGGGAAGATCAAAACCGAAACCCGAAACCATGGAGCCAGCCAAAGCAAGCACACAGATGGCGTTGTTTTTCATCATCGCAGCCACAATAATGAAAAATGAAGGTTAGACAATGCTGAAGTCTCTATCAGCTCACGATTCCATCCGGGCCAATTTGGGCTTCAGCAGATAGAGAACCGCCATCCGCACCGCGATTCCATTTTCCACCTGTCTATTGATCAGGGTCCGCTCGTAGTCCATGACGGCATCGCATAGCTCCACCCCGCGATTGACCGGGCCAGGATGCATCACCCATTTGCCTTCATCCGCAATGAGGCGGAAACGCTCCTCAGTGACGCCATAGAGTTTATGATACTCGCCAACACTGGGATAATATTGAGCCCCCTGGCGCTCTTTTTGAACCCGGAGCAGATAAACGACGTCAGGATTCCAGCGCCATGCCTCATCGAACGAGGTGAAGCGCTTGATCCCCGGCACGTCGGGCACCAAGGAGCCAGGGCCCAGGAAGGCCACCTCATAGCCCAGCTTGCGAAAGACCGTGCTCGTCGACCGCGCGACCCGGCTATGCCGGATATCGCCCACGATGAGGACCTTCTTGCCACTCTCCGGATAGATCTCCCGCAGAGTGAAGGCATCCAGCAGGCCCTGCGTCGGGTGCGCGTGCGCTCCATCCCCCGCACTCACCACACTGGCTCCAGTCATGCGGGCAATCCGCCCCGGGAGACCCGGCATCTGGTGCCGGACGACGATGTAATCAGCCTGCATCGCCTGCAGAGTATCAATGGTGTCCTTGACGCTCTCTCCCTTCACCACCGAGGAGTGAGGAACGTCAAAGACGGTGACGTCGGCACTCAGCCGCTTGGCCGCCACTTCAAAGGAACTCAGCGTCCGCGTGCTCGGCTCATAGAAGAGCATCAGCACCGTCTTTCCTTTCAGCGCCGGCACCTTCTTCACGGAGCGCTGGAAGAGATCCTTGAACGGAATCGCCTGGTCCAGAATTTCCTCCACTTCTTGCCTCTCCAAGGAGGCCAAATCTAACAAATCCTTGCGCACCATTTCTCAGTCTTTCTGTTCAAGCTTAACCGCGTCGGCCCCATCGGTATCCCGCAGACTCACGACCACTTCGTCCAATCTCTCCGTTTCCAAAGCCTTGCCCACATAGTCAGGCTGGATGGGGAGCTCTCGCCAGCCGCGGTCGATGAGAACCGCCAACTCGATCTTACCCGGACGGCCGTAGTCGGTCAGTGCATCCAGCGCAGCGCGAATCGTCCGCCCCGTGAAGAGCACATCATCGACGAGTATCACATGCGCTCCATCAACGACAAACGGGATGTCGCTACTCTGCAGCTTCGGATTTTCCGTCAAATGAGCCAAGTCATCCCGATACAGCGAAATATCGAGGATCCCGAACTGAAAAGACCGCCCCGCAGCCTTAAGGCGCTCGCAAACGCGCTCCGCCACTTCATCACCCCGTCGGCGAATACCGACTATCGCGACCTCCTCTGTCGTCTTGCCTAGAATCGACTCAGCCAGCGTATCCACTGCCTTCTCGATTTCCCCAGCGTCCATCAAAACCGCCATCGGCGATGTCATAGCGAGCATTCCCCAGCTCGGCAATCCTTGCTTGAAACCAATGGCCGCTCAAAGGCAAGCCGACCGTTGGCAGCAGGCGAACCCACGGGCAACACCCTCCGCAAGCAGAATTGACAAGATTCACCCATGACTTTGCCAAAGCACTTTCAAGCCCTTTCTAAACCCTTAAACCAAAGCGATTATTGACGCATTTTTGGCCAAAATTTTGAAAGACAGCACCACACAATCCAAAAACCACGCTAACTTGTTGCTGGTTAGCCATTTACTAAAAATCCACATCCCGCTAACTCGAGACGGTAAAATCGTTAAAACCATTTTCTCAGAGGGTCAAAACGCAAAATTGAATCGACACAACAACCTAAAATTCAACTATGTAGACAACCACCCAGCCCACTCATGAATGGCATTCATAGAATCTTGGCATGCCCGTTGCTTTCCGCATTCCGACTTAATCAACCCAGTCAAAAAAACAGATGCGTATATTCAGCAACAAACCACTACCATGGCTTCTCGCGCCATTGGCGATGATTGGCACGGCGCTCGGCCAAGAGGATGAGTACAAGGGCGATTACGACGATCTTCTAGCGGATCAGGTCGTAGACGGAGTTGACTACTCCTATGCCTTCGACTTCTTCACAACCTCCATGTTGTGGACAGTCATTGCAGCCGCAATGGTCTTCATCATGCACCTCGGCTTCGCCACCCTCGAAGCCGGTCTGACCCAGAAGAAGAACACCGTCAATATCCTCTTCAAAAACGTCTGGATTATCAGCATCGGTCTTCTGACCTACGCTGCGATGGGCTTCAACACTCACTACCCTATTGATAGCTGGCAGATTCCTGGAATCCTTGGAATCAACGGTCCGATCAAAGACCTAACCGAAGGAGCTGCTAACAACTCGTTCGGATACGGAGGCATGGGCCTCGCGATGACCGCTTACGGTGATTTCATCTTCCAAGCCATGTTCGCAGCTACGGCAGCGACTATCGTTTCTGGTGCTGTTGCGGAGCGGGTCAAGCTCACTTCGTTCATGATTTACTCTACGATCCTGGTCGCGGTTGGTTATACTGTTGCAGGCTCCTGGCACTGGGGCGGTGGCTTCCTCTCTTCGCTTGGCGAGGATGGAGATGCCGCATTCTATGACTTTGCTGGTTCGACGGTCGTACACGGTTTTGGTGGTGCAGCCGCTCTTGCCGCAGTTCTCATTCTTGGACCCCGCAAGGGCAAATACACTGCCGAAGGCATCAAGCCAATCCTCGGCCACTCCATGCCTCTCGCTGCTGTCGGTGTCTTCCTCCTCTTCTTCGGCTGGTTCGGCTTCAACGGTGGCTCCGTCCTGTCTGCCAATCCTGGACCTCTTGGTCTCGTCTTCACCACGACCGCTCTTGCAGCAGCTGCCGGCGGTATCACCTCGATTTTCACCTCGATGATTGTTCTGAGAAAGCCTGATCTCTCCATGGCTCTCAATGGTCTTTTGGCAGGTTTGGTCTCGATTACTGCAGGTGCTGATTCGGTTGGTCCTTGGACAGCAGTCCTCATGGGCGCGATCGGTGGAATCATCGTTGTCTTCTCCATCCTCTTCTTTGACAAAATCAAGATTGATGACCCCGTCGGAGCCATCTCCGTTCACGGTGTTGTCGGTATCTGGGGAACACTTGCTGTCGGTATCTTCGGCGGAGCAAACATCGTTTCCCAGTTCATTGGAGTGATTGCGGTTTACGCATTCGCCTTCATCTTCTCCTTCGCTCTTTTCTTCATCATCAAGCTCATCATGGGCGTTCGCGTCAGCGAAGAAGAAGAAGTGGAAGGTCTGGATGTCGCCGAGCACGGTGCGCCCGCCTACACCGACTAATCATTCACCTCTTAATTATTTACAAAAAGCGACCGGGCAACCGGTCGCTTTTTTTTGTTCCGCATTCAAACCTCCTCCCGCCAACTTCCAACTTCCAACTTCCAACTTCCAACTTCCAACTTCCCTGCTAAGCCCCAAGACATCAAGACGCTGCTCATCGACAACTCCAACACCCGCACCAAGTTCGCCTTGGCCGGTGAGGGAGAGCTTTTACCCTGGCGCCAAGTCCTCCCTACCGGAGATCTCTATCCCCAATCCATCGACCACATTCTCCCGGAAGGAATCGGGCATGCCACCATCTGTTCCGTTGTTCCTGATAAGGCAGACCTGCTGGCCCGCGTGCTCGCCCAGCGGGGAATTCCCAGCCATCGTATCAGCAGCGAGAGCCAACTCCCGGTCCAGATCAACTACCCCAATCCCGCCCAAATCGGCGCGGACCGGCTCGCCAATGCCGCCGCGATTGCTCCGCTGGATGACCCCGCCATCGTCATCGACTTCGGCACCGCAGTCACCTTCGACGTCGTCTCTCCTGCAGGCGGTGGCACCTACCTCGGCGGGGTCATCGCACCTGGCTTGGAATCTCTGCGCGACTACCTTCCCAGCCGGACCGCTCTGCTCCCTCATATCGAGCTAGCCGAGCCCCCCAGCGCCATCGGTCGGTCCACCGAGCATGCCATGCTGGTCGGAGCCGTGATCGGCTATCGGGGGTTGATTCGTGAGATTCTTTCTTCCTTATCCGCCGAGCTCGCTGCCACCCCATCGATTATCTCCACTGGGGGAGACGCCCGCCTCATTGCCTCCAAAATGCCTGAGATCCATCGAGTCGAACCCGACCTCACCCTGCGCGGCATCCTCAAGATCGATCTCCTCAATCATCCCCCCACGGGTATGATCTAGAACACTCCCTGCCCTCGGAGTTCCTGCCCGGGGAACACTTGGTAATTCCTCGCTTCATCGTCCCGAAAGTTCTATTCATCCCCCCCTTCCTAGTCCAAAACTCAAGGCATGCAGCAAGCCATCGGTATCGATTTCGGAGGCACGACGGTCAAAATCGGCGTGGTCGAGGGCTCCAACGTCCTCGATAAAGCCCCCCCTATCTCAACCCCGGATTACCTCAACTCCACGGAACTCATCGATGACATTGCCCGCACCGCGCGGGACCTAATGGCCGAGCACCCCCACATCGTTGCGGTCGGAGCCGGCATGCCGGGCTTCGTGGACTTCCCTACCGGCCGGGTGCATAATCTCACCAATGTGGTCGGTTGGCGTGATGTGTTTCTCAAGAAGGAGCTTGAGGAGCGGCTGAAGATTCCCGTGAGCGTGGAGAATGACGCCAACGCCATGGCCTACGCCGAGTGGAAGCAAGGGGCGGGACAAGGCTACAACCACATCATCGCCCTCACCCTCGGGACGGGCGTCGGCGGAGGACTTATCATCGACGGGCGGATGGCCCGCGGAGCCAACTACGTCGGCAGTGAGTTGGGCCATATCTCTATCGATTACCAAGGCCGCGTCGGCCCCTATGGCAATAAAGGCGGCCTCGAGGAGTATATCGGCAACAATGAGATCGCCGCCACCGCTCGCGATCTCTACCGGGCTGGCGGAAGTGAGCGAGCCATGGACCTCTGCACCCCCCGCGAGCTAGCCATCGCCGCTAACGAAGGCGATCCGATAGCACTCCAGGTATGGGATGATGTGGCCGAGAAGCTGGCCTGCGGGCTCGTCTCCACGGTCTTCCTGCTCAATCCTGAAGCAATCATCATCGGCGGCGGTGTCGCCAAGGCGGGTAAGCTGCTTTTCGAGCCTCTGACCCAGAAGCTGTTCTCCCAAATCGGTGAACCCTTCCGCGAGCACCTGAAGATTCTGCCTGCACGCTTTGGTAACGAGGCAGGCATGATCGGTGCCGCCAATCTTGCCCTCGAGGGCTTGTAAGGAAGACAAATCAAGTTTCGGCAAGGGAGGCCCCTACTAGAGGCAACCTCCCGGCTCGCCTATCTTCACCCGATCCATGGACCGACCTTTTCCTCTCGGCAGGGAAAGGCTGAAGACATTCCTCAAGATAGTCCCGCCTAAGGTCTATCTATGACGAAAGGCTGGCTGACACAGCTTACTAGAAGCTCATGGAGACTTTTCGCTTCGACCAACCGACAAACAAAGCCGGTTAACCTTTGATAATCAGAAACTCCCTCTTCCGCCCCACCAAGACATCAATCACCTATCTCAATCGACCAAAAAACCTTCTCTTGAAATCAGACATGATACGATCCATCAACTCACCAAGAGAAAACGAACGAATCACGAAGAATAGATTACGAGAAACACCCTTAATATTTACTTATCTTATGACAAATTAAAACATCGTCACAAATAAGCACAGACACAGGAATCCACTCTATCTTTCATTCACCGTTCGCTTCTCCCAACAACAACGCAATCTGATGAAGAATCGTATCACCAACCTCCTCCCTCTCGCCTGCCTTTCATTTCCTTGGGCGACAACTGCCAACGCGTCCCTTTCTTCCGAAGCCTTTGTCGGCCACGGCTTCTACGACGAAGGAACCGTCAACGTCCTCGACTCCGCCATCAGCGAATTCGGGCTCAACGTTGCGTCCTCGGCCTCCGATCCCGATTATCAATTCTCGGGTTCCGCAAATGCCTATGCCGCCTATCAAAGACTCGGAACCTATGCCAGCGGCACCGTGGGAGAAACCTACTTTCCACTGGAGGAAGAGACGGATCGTTCCGACTGGTTCGTCACGTGGGGAGAAGCCTCATTCTCCGAAGTTCTTAGTTACGGAGGTGAGTTCACTGGCTACCAGTCGAAATACTATCTGCAGTTCACCGGAACGCTCACTGGCTCTGATGCCTTCACCTTCATTGAGCTCACCCATGGCGACCGGAGCCAAACTTGGAGTTTCTTCGGCGAGGGAACCTATAATATCCCAATCACCTCGGAGACTTTTGTGCACGGCTCCTTTGAGCAAACCTTCTCCCTCCGTATGTTCAGTTCTTTCCAGCTCTATGCCGGGGACTATGAAGATGGCTCGTCGATCTCAGGCACTGCTGATTTCGGCAACACATTGGAAGTGATCGGAGTGGACTTACGAGACGATACCGGGGCCTTGCGCACTGACATCACCATCACTGGGGACTCGGGATCGAACTACGACGTGGTGGCCATTCCCGAGCCCTCGGGTTCGCTGCTTCTGGCCCTTGGTTCGCTAGCTCTATTGGCGAGACGCCGTTGAGTCCGTCCCGACCTCTGGCGGAGCTGCCTTCCATCAGACGGGCTCGGTATTGGCAGGATCACGTCGAGTCAACCTCCCGACCGTCAGCCTAGGAAGCCTCAGGAAAAGGAAACGGGGAGCGGAATTCCCGCTACCCGCTTTCTTTGTTAGATGTTCACGCCGTTTGAGGAGACTTCGCTGCGCCCGGAAAGACTAAGCGGGGTGCTCGAGAATCGAGCGAACAGCAGTTCCCACTCGGCAAAAGGAAGTTGGGGCCTCGGCTCAACGACGACGGCGACCAAAGGCCAACGCGCCCAAGCTGAGGAGAAGAAGTGAGCTGGGCTCAGGCACCGCGATCAAATCTCCATTGACCGTGAGGGCATCAATCGAGGTATTGGACCCTGCGGAGACGCCATCAGCATTGAACACCAGACTGTACTCAGTGTTCGCATCCAGGGTCACCGGTGTGTTGAAGGTGAGTAAGCCCTCGATTCCGTCAGAAGCTGTGGTGACGATAGATATTGGAGAAAGAACGACAGCTCCACCGAGGACCTCGGAGATAGATACCGTATATTCGCTTGAGCGAAACGCAGTCTGGATATTCCCAGAGTTACCGAAATTGCCGTAATCCCAAAGGATGGTTGTCAGCGCAATGTTATCAGCAAGCGTCGTGAATACGATTGAGGTTTCCCACTCGCCTCCATTCCCGATGTTATTGTCGGGTGCGAAATAGCCCTGAGCTGCCGAGGTATCGAACAGATCTCCGGGATTAGCCCCATCGACTGCGATATTGTTGACGGTCAGGTCACCCGGATTGGTCACTCCATTGGTCGTCCAGGTGATATTGGTGGCGGACGTTCCCGAGACGGTCCGTCCCGAGAAATCGGTTTCGAGAATCACAGCAGCTTGTGCAGACAGGGCGACTCCTCCGAGAAGAGCGACCACGAGGCCACCGGGATTTTTCTGTGTTATCAGGCTCATAATGTAGAAGGTGGTGAGAAAACCGCGAATTGAGGAACTCTGAAGTCCAACTGATTGACGGTTCTTAACGTCGCTGAGAGTAAGCAGCATTTTCGCCAAATCGAGCCTCAATCCGGCCAAGACGAATTTTTATAAAAGCGCTCCGCGATCAGCTCGCTCGACCTTTCCCCTCAAACCGAATGAGAGCCTCAAGGCTCCCTGCCCCCACCGCGAGCACGACGAGAATCGCGGTGAAGACCCACTTGGGATCGAGCCCTGTCTCCCACAAGGCAGCCAAAAACCAGGGAGCGAAGGCTTTCGACAAAACGCTGGGTGCAGACAATGCGCCGTTGAGTTCTGAATAACGCTCGGTCCCAAAAAGCTCGGCAGGCGCAGTTCCTTTCAGAATAGTCATGACGCCATTGCCCATCCCGAAAAACACCGCAAAACAACCCAGCCAGAGCAAGGTCTTCGGGAAAAAGAGGAGGATGAAAAGCGCTCCGGCTAACATGCCCATAGCCCATCTGCCCACCCGGAGAGACGAAAAGCGCCCACGACCGGACGCGAGCAGCAGGCGACCCGCGACCTGCATCGGACCAATCAGGACGACCGCCTGCAAGACCAACTCGGAGGCCACCCCCATCGCAAGGAGAAGCGGAATGAGTAAAAAAGTCAGACCCGAGAACGCCCCAATGTAGGCCGTGAACCAGATCATGAGGCCAAGGAACCGGCGATTGCCAAACTCCGAGCGCAAGGCGGCACACCACTCACCCACCCGACGTCCCACCGATGTCCCCGAGCGCGATGCAGTCAGGGCCCGACTGGCTGGCAAGACCCTCCAATGCAGGGGTGCTCCAAGGAGGAGGAGCAAACCGGCACAGCCTTGCAAGGCCCCCCGCCATCCGAAGTGATCCTCTGCGAAATAAACCAGGGGAATGAAGACCGTGCTCGCCAAACCACCCAATAGCGTCACCAGTGTAATCCCCTCCCGATAGCGGGTCTGGAAGGTCTGCGTGATCACGGCGAAGGCAGGATCGTAAAGCAAGGCCCCCATCGCCAATCCCATCCCCACCCACGTCAGCAGGTAAGTGATTGGATGGCTCATCGCGGCCATCACGAGCAGAGACAGCCCGCCCAGAATCGAGCCCCCGGTCATCACCACCCGGCCACCCCGGCGCTGGATCCACGCTCCGACGGGAAGGGCGCTCAAGCCCCAGACCAGCAAACCCAGCGAGAGCCCTCCATTAAGGAAAGGACGCGACCAACCCGTCTCGGCCTCCATCGCGTCCATGATCACCGTGAAGGTGTAGTAGAGGATCCCCCACGAGAGCAGCTGACCAAAGGCCAGCCACCAGGCAAGGGCCCAAGGAACGGAGGCTAACTCCCGTTCTCGACCGAACAAGCCGGTATCCTCTTCCTCTGCCTGCTTCATCCACAGCAGGCGGGCTGATCCTCTTCTGCGCTTAACGCTTGCTCATCCTCCGCACAACAGGACGTGTCCTCTTCCTTCTCCGCTCCATTGCAGCAGACACTGGCAGAGGCCTCGGAGCATGAAGGCACTGCCTCCGCGCTGCATACGCCCGTCTCCGGCAGATCCAGCTCGACTCGCGCTGCCGCTTCATGGTCCCCCGCGATCTCCGCGACCACGGACCGCACTTGCTCATAGCCAGTCGCGAGGAGGAAGGTCGGGGCCCGGCCATAGCTTTTCATCCCCACGATGTAGAAGCCCGGCTCAGGATGGGCGAGTTCACGGGCTCCGTGAGGTGGCACGCTCCCGCAGCTATGCTCATTGGGGTCAATCAATGGCCCCAAGGCTCGTACGGCCTCAAGGGATTCGTCTACCCCTATCCGGATCTCCCGCAGGAGGTTGAGATCAGGCCGAAACCCAGTCTTCACAATCGCCCGATCAACGACGAACTCTTGCTCTCCCTCCGGCCCACGTCCCGAGACCATCATGCGGTCACCCTCGACCCGCGCGACTCTTTGGATCTCGAAGGGAGTGATCAGTTCCACTTTTCCCTCCTCGACCGCAGCCTTCGCGCGGCTCCCCAGCTCCCCTCTTGCCGGGAGAGCGTCATTCGCTCCCCCCCCGAACACCTTGTCCAAGGATCGCTTGCGCATCACCCAGATGATTTTGGTCTCTGGATAATGCTCCTGGAGCTCTAACAGTTCCAGCACACCCGTGAAGGCGGAATGACCGCTCCCTACGACGAGGACCGTCGCATTGCGGTAGCTAGCCCCCTCCTTACCCAGAATATCGGGCAAGCCATAATCGATCCGGTCCCGCACGTCCTCTTCTCCAATCGGATGCAAGCCATTGGAGCCCATCGGGCTTGGATTGCCCCAAGTCCCGCTGGCATCAATAACCGCCTTGAAGAGACTATCACTTTGTTCTCCTTGCTTTTCCACTCTCAACACGAAGGGGCGCTCGGATCGCCCCAGGGTCCGAACCTTGTCGACTCCATGGCGAGAGACTGACAACACGCGGGTTCCAAAGCGTAGGCATTGCGCGAGAGAAGGAACCCGGGACAGGGGCTCAAGGTAGTCGGCCACTAGCTCGCCCCCCGTCGGCAAGTGGTCGCACTCAGGTTGGTTCCAATCGCATTGTTCGAGCAAACGGCGCGCTGCAGAGTCAATATTGTAACGCCAAGGTGAGAACATTCTAACGTGTTCCCATTGCCGGACCGCATGGGCAGCCGAGGCTCCGGCCTCGAAAACGACGGGGCTCTCTCCGCGCTCTAACAAATGGGCGGCTGCAGCCAGACCCACGGGTCCCGCGCCGATGACAGCCACGGGCAAGGTGTCCTTTTGTATCTTCATGCCTAAGGAAGACGCCCTCGCGGCAAAAAGGACGCAAAGTTTTTTCCAAAAGAGGAAAAGAAATTCTTTCGCGCACTTTTGTTCTCCGGTTTTTCCGGGCCTTCCGTAGTGACGGATGGCAGGCTGGCTCTTCGCCGGCGCATTAATCGCCGCAGTAATCCGGCCGGGGCTCGACATGCACCACCCCGCCATACGGATCCGTCTCCAAGAAACAGCAGCGCTCGACTGCTTCCCTCACCGAAGCCCGAGCTCGCTGGACACGGGACTTGGCCCCCGAGATCGAGATTCCCTCACTTTTCGCCAGCTCGACCTGCGAGCCGCCTCCGCAATCGGTAAACGAAAGTGCGTCCCGGTAGATGGGGGGCAAGCCAGCAACCACCTTGCGGAGAAAACGGCCCAGGATCTCTGGAAAATCATCGCCATCCGGTCCTTGCCCGAGGAAAACCGGAGCCTCTCCCTCCTCTTCGCCCAAGGGGCTTGCCATTCGTTCTCTCCGAAAATGGTCGGCAATGACATGGCGCGCGATGCGAAAAATCCAAGGACCTGCCCGCTCCTCCTCACGCAAGCGCTCCCGATTGGAAAAAGCCTTCACGAGCACCTCCTGAGTCAGGTCTTCCGCCAAATGCGGATCCCTGACCCGCCGCAGAATCGCCTGTAGAAGCCCATGCCGCAGCTCGTCACTGGCTAACCATTGCTCGAGAGTGAGAGCATCCGTCGCGTTCTCGTGGGTCATTGGCATCGCTAGGTTCTTAAGGTGGACGAGGTAGCCGCGATGTCTAGCAAAGAGAGATCGTCTCCAGCCAGCTTCCTCAATCGGACGAAGCGCCGTTGCTTGATACCAGTGAAGTGCCATCGCCAATCAGCGGACCTGACCGAACCTCCCACGATCAACTGAACCCTTAAGATCCATCAAGTCAGACCAATCAGCTAGGAGCAATAAGAGATAAGAATTCTATTATCTCAAAGAACGGCCTATCAGGCCTCCTTCTGCCTGCTGAATCGAGGCCCCAAGCACCGCTTCCACCCTTCAAAAGACGTATCCGAAAGCACCTCATCAGATTGTTTGTCGCATTCCAACAATATCTCTTGATGAAAAAATCCTCCGCGTGAGGAGAAGCTCCAGAGCACCGTCATCTCTCTGCCATTTTAGGACGCATTATTCTCCTCCCCCTCCAAATCCTTCTCAACCAATTCAAATTTAGACTTTTACGACTTGAAAACCCACCTTCGATTCAGACTCAATTGAAAAGCCGACTGAAACATTTAGAGAATGATTTATCTTCACCAACTAAAAATCAAGCCAGCGAAAAATCGATTTTAACAACAGCGCCGAAACTATTTCCCTAGTGACGCGCACCTTCGTTCCTCATCTCGCTCGAGGCTTCTCCTTTTTCGTTGCAGACTCAGTGGAAAATTTTAGAACGAGAGGAGATCGAAAGAACTTCGGATATTGATACGGAAACTTGAAAACTATCTTTCTTAATCCCAATCAATATCTCATCGATTGTTTCTCTCCATCAACTAAAAATCCATGAAAACCAAACAACTATCGCTTCTCTGCGGGGCGGGTGGGGTCCTCTTCCCCCTCACACTGGCCGCGCAGTTTGATTCCGGCCTCATCGGCTATTGGCAATTCGAGAATGACCTCACCGATAGCTCGGGAGCCCATGCACCGGGAACCCACGATGGCGCAGCGGTGGGCACGCCCTCTTATGCGGTCGGCCCGGCGACGGCCTTCGGCCAAGCTCTCTCACTCGATGGCTCCAATGGGGTCTATGTCAATGGGACGAACTCCGGTGAAGCCGGATACCTCGATACCTTTGATGCGGGCATCAACAACAGCCTATCCATCTCCTTCTGGGCCAGTGGCTCACCCGCCCGTTGGGGGCCCTTCGTCGCTAAGAAAGGCGAATCGGGAGAAGGCTATCAGGTTCGTCGCCACGATACGAATATCAGCGCCACCTTCACTCTCCGGGCGACCAGCGGAGTCGACGACCCCCAGGGAAGCGTTGACATCATCACGCCGCAGCCTGTTTGGACCCATTACGTCGCCACCTACAATGCGACCACCGGGGAGCGGAAGCTCTACATCAACGGGGAAGAAGATCCGGGAGTGACCCAGCTGGGCGATAACCCCGCTGGAGGACCGGGTAACGCCGGGGCGTTCTGGCTGACCTTCGGGATGATTCATACCGATCCCGATCCGGCGACCTTCGCAAAATTCTTTACTGGTCAGATGGACGACGTCGCCATCTGGAATCGCGAGTTGTCGGCAACCGAATCCTACCAGCTGAGTTTGGCTCCAGTCTCAGACATCCTGACTGAGACGGATACGGACGGCGACGGGCTCTTTGATTCGCAGGAGATCGCCTTCGGCACCCAGGTGAACAACACCGATAGTGACGGAGATGGCGTTGATGACTTTCTAGAGTTTGCGGCTGGTGGTGACGGAACGATTGATGATGATCCCGACCAAGACGGTCTGACCAACTCGCAGGAAACTTCCGGCTCTGCCAATCCCTGGAATGGCGGAACCAATTCCGGCACACCGGGCGAAACAACTGCTTGGGATGATCCGGACACTGATGGAGATGGCGTCAATGACGGCGAAGAAGTCGCTGCCGGCCTCGACGGCTTCATCACGGACCCAAACCGGATCGATACCGATGAAGACGGCTTCTCGGATGGTGCGGAGGTGGCCGCGAACTCGGATCCGACCAGTTCGGGCTCCGTCCCACCCATCACGGCCGGCCTCGTCGGCTACTGGGAATTCGACGATGACCTAGTGGAGACCTCCGGCGCCCACACCAGCGGCACCCACGATGGGGCGACCACGGATGGCCTGGAGCCTGAATTCACCGACGGGCCTACTGCAGCGGAGGATGATGTGAACGTTGACTTCGGGAGAGCCATCGATCTGGTGAACTACGGCATCTATGTGCAAGGCTCCAATAGCCTTGAGACGGGTTATGTCGACACCTTCGATGGGGGCATCGACAATGAGTTCTCCGTCTCGTTCTGGGCCCAAGGCTGGCCAGCCTCAAACTGGGCTCCCTTCATCGCGAAACGAGGTGAATCGGGAGAAGGCTTCCAGATCCGGAGGCGCAGCAGCAGCACCAACGCGACCTTCACCCTCCACGGGACCACAGGAGCTATCGACCCCGACAACGTCAACGGTGCCGGCACCAGCCAGCCTGTTTGGAGGCACTACTTGGGCACCTGGAACGGAGCGACGGGTGAGCGCAAGCTCTACATCGACGGCGTCCTGGCTTTCACGGTGACCAATGACTTTGAGAACGCCGATATCAGAGCTGCCGACGATTATTGGCTCACCTTCGGTGCGCGCCATAACAATGCCGATCCTCTTACCTTTGACGTTCCCTTCGAAGGGCAAATCGATGACGTGGCCTTCTGGCACCGGGAGCTTAAGGATACGGAAGTCGAGCAATTGAGCAAAGCCCCGCTTTCCTACATCCAAGGCCAGGCCGACGATGACCAGGACGGTCTCTTCAATTCGCTGGAGGCCGAATTCGGCACCAATATCAATCTTGCCGATACGGACTCTGACGGCGTAAGCGATTACGACGAATACCAACGCCGGAATGACGGAGCCGATGGCACCGTCGATGACGACTTCGATGGAGACGGGCTGCTCAATTCCCAGGAAACATCAGGCTCGGCCAACCCTTGGGTCGCTGGAGTGAACGTAGGAGCGCCCGGCGAAACCACCTTGTGGGACAATGCCGATTCGGACTTCGACGGTCTCTCTGACGGGGAAGAAGTTTCGGCGGGAGACGACGGCTATATTACGGACCCCAACCGGGTAGATACCGATGGTGACGGCTTCGCGGACGGAAACGAGGTGTTCTCTAACAACCCCTCGGACCCCACGAACGAGTTGGATGTGCTGACCGAGTGGGAGCGCGGCCTCATTGGCTACTGGAAGTTCGATAACGACCTCACCGATAGCGCCTACCTCCAGGCGGACGGCACCATGGCCGGACTCGATACCACCGAGACCTACGTGACCGCTCAATTCGGACAAGGCATCGATCTGGATAAGGCGAATACACAACGAGTCGAAATCACCTCGGTGCCCGAGGACATCTACGACCTCTCGGGAGGGGACATTACGGTTTCCACCTGGGTGCAGGTCGAGGCCCTGAGCACAAACTGGCAGGCAATCATCGCAAAAGGTGAAGGCTCCAGCTGGCGCCTCGCTCGCTGGAATAATGGCCTCGGTGCCGCCTTCTCAGCGGGAACTGGCAATGCAGGGGCACCCAACCTGCAAGAAACCTCCAACGCCTACCCTCTCAACGACGAACAATGGCACCATGTCGTCGGACGAGCCAAGGCCGGAGAAAGCCTGAGCATCTGGGTCGATGGCGTCCTGGTCGAGCACCGCACCGACCTCTCGCCCAACATCACCGACAGCGTGGCGAACCTCGTTATTGGGGGAAATCCCGATGTCCCCACCCGGACCTGGAATGGGGCGATCGATGACGTCGCTATCTGGAAGCGGGCCTTGTCCGACGACGAGGTTGCCACCCTCTTCTACGATGGCAACGAACTCGCCTACCTCATCGCCAACGACGTCACCCCGTCGCCAGCCCCCGTCCCAGTCGATATCATCATCGCGGGCTACGGCTTCAATACCCAAGGAGACTTCACCATTGATGTCGAAGGTCTGGATGCGACGGCAACCTACCGACTGAGACGTTCAGTCTCGCTGGACGGCACCGACTGGGAAGACGTTGGCGATACCTTCACGGGTTCCGGCGTCAATACCTTCGTCGATACCGAGCCACTTGCGAAGGGCTTCTATCAAATCGTCGAAGTCTCCCTTTAAGTCATCGGTCTTTCGTCTTTCCTAAATTTTCTCACACCGGAGCCTAATCGCTCCGGTGTTTTTTTTGGGCAGGCAGCGCCTGTCAGGCAGCTCACCAAGCTCCTCGCTACGTACGCGATAGCCACGCAGCCCACGCTGGCTGAGGAGCGTCCGAGGAAGGAAGGACTTAATGAACGGTCGCGTCCATTTCGAGTTAGATCCAGGCGCGGGACGACTATTCCCTGATGAATCTCTCACAACGCATGAGCCTACCTCGCCTCTTCCTCCTTCTCACTTTCTTGACATCGACTTCGCTATTTGGCGCAGTCATCGTCACCTTCGACGGACCAGCCTCACCCGCACCCGGCACGCAACCCGGCATCGCCTTGTATAAAGAGGCCGACTTTCTCTTCGCTCCCTTCGACGATTCGCTGCCCTATCGTCTCCGCCATCATGCGGGAGACTTGGATGATTATCCTTCGAATGGCACAAGCTACCTTCAATTGGCGCAGGCGGACTCGCTGACGATCTCCCACTTGGAAAACAGAGCCTTCACCCCGCTCTCCATCGACTTGGCCAAGTACTCCGAGACATTCGCCAGCATTGATTCCGAGGTGACCTTTACAGGCCTTCTGCCGAATGGCAGCCCGGTGCTTGCCGTCTTCACCGTGAGCCAGGGCGTGACGGGGCCAGGTGGCAGCGGCGATTTCACAACCTTCACCTTCCCTGAGGCCTTCAGCGGTATCGTCTCACTTCAGGCCGGGCCGATTCTGTCGCCTTCAACCTCGTTCTCCTTGGATAATCTGGAGCTCGAGATCGTTCCCGAGCCCTCCGTTCTCTTCCTCGCCTTAGGCAGCCTCACCTCCCTCTTCGCCCGCCGACGTTAGGAGTCTCCTCTCACCCAACTTCCGATATGAAAAACAACGCACTGGTTCTTCTTTTCTCATCCCTCGCCAGCCTTCCCAGTTTTGCACAGACCTCCCCCACGCCGAACTATTGGCTGGAATACTACGGGCTCGAATCCTGGGAACTCGCCATCGACCACGATAGCGACGGCTTCACTACCGAGGAGGAATACTACTCGGGAACTGATCCGTTCGACCAAAGTTCATTCCTATCTCTCGATATCCGCACGACCCCACCGGACATCACCTTGGAATGGCAATCGATGACAGGCTCCCTCTATCAGGTCCTCGGCTCCGAGGACATGCAGTCCTTTGCCCCCCTCATCGATCCCGTCGAGGGCGATGGCTCCCTCTTTCAAATCGACATCGGTCCGGATCTCCAGTCCAGCTTCTATTGCCTAGACGCCCTCCCCCCTCTTGATGCCGACAATGACGGTCTTTCGAGCGTCGAAGAGGCGTTGCTGGGCACCAATCCCCTGCTCTCCGATAGCGACTTCGATTCCATCATCGATAGCGACGAGGTCTTCCTCTACCGTACCGATCCCCTTTCCCCGGATGTCTCCGGCGGCACGCTGCGAGGGACGGTCCTGAATGACCCGAACAATGACGCGGACCTTACCGACGGAACACCCTTGGTGGGAACCACTGTTTACCTTGATGGAAATTATAATGGCTCGTTAGACCAAGGAGAACGAACCGCGGTGACCGATGAGAATGGTGACTACGAGTTCACTCTCGTTCCTGTCGGTCTCCATCATGTGCGACAAATCCTGCCCGCTCCCCAGACCCAGACAGTACCCCGACCTACGGCACCTCCCGTAGTGGACGGACTCCCGGATGAAGTGGTGGAGTACGTGCACGACAATCCCGATGTGCCCGGCTTCACTGGCAACCTCCCCGTCCCATATGGCAAGATGGCCACGGAAAACCCCGCGATCTGGGGAGGCCGGAATGCGCGCAGCCTGCCGGAGCCAGTCGACCCCAACATCGTACTCCAACCCATCGGCGTCCGTAACACCCGCATTGGCAACGCGCCCACCAATGGGGCAGAGGTTCTCACGATTCCCCAAGACGGTCATATCATTCTCCGCTTTGATGAGCCGATCATCGATGGCCCCGGCCCGGATCTCACGCTCCACTCCTACGTCGCTGCCGCTGGCGAGCTGGCCAATATAGAAATTGGAAAGACGCTGGATACTTTGCAATTTGTCGAGAGGATCTCGGAGACCGGGGGTGTCTTCCTTCTCGACCTTGCCGAGAATGACATTCCCGGCCCCATCCATTACCTCAAGCTCACCGCCCTCGACTCCGGAGGCACTTGGTTCGGCTTCGAGCTGACTGGTGTCGAAGTCCACAATTACGCCCGTCCCGATAGCGCCGCCCACATGGTCACGATCACCGGCGACGAGCTTGTAGAAGACCTGGACTTCGGCCGCTACTTCGAGGATCTCCCTCCCTTCCTAAACATTGGCTATGAGGACTCCAATCCCACAACCCCTGAACTGAGGGCCGGAGAAGACGCCATCATCAGCATCTTCATGGAAGATGATTTGGGCATCGTAGAAACAGTGGTGATGGCCAATGGCGAAGAGCTGCTTCTCAACGAAAACAACTCGGCAAGCGTCCCGCTCGATCATCCCGGTCTCCTGCTCATCGAGGCGAGCGCCACCGATACCGCCGGTCAGGTGACCGAGCGCAGCCTGCAAGTCTATATCACAAATGCGGATGGCTCGGATCCTTTCGTTCCCAATGCCATCGGGACGGAAACCAATGCCACCCCCGGTGCGGTGACCGCACGCATTCTCGCCCCGGCAGCTGGGACGGTTCTCGCCGAGGATACCGAGCTGGTTGCGCTGATTAAAGGAAGCTCGGAGATAGCCTCTTGGGAGATTGCCTACGCTCCTATCGACCTGGTCGACCCCTACGCGCTCAATACGAACGAGTCCAACTACATCGAGATCGCTTCTGGCTCTGGGAGCGTCTTCTCGGAGCCAGCCGCCATGCTCCCGGCATCCTCATTAGCCGATGGCATCTACCTGGCCCGCATCAAGGCCGTTTCGGAGTCGGGGCAAATCGCCTACTCGGCCCAAGTGTTTGCCAAGAATGTGCCAGTAACCGAGCTTCGGCCACAGATCACCATTGAGACTCCTTCCAACGGAGACGAAGTCTTTCTAACAGCCGATCTCACCGGCACCATCACGTCAACCCGCCCGCTGCGGGAATGGTTTGTGGAATATGCTCACGCTGATGAGGTGGACCGGAATGACCTTGGCTCCCCCTCCATCCCATGGACCCGTATCGCGGAAGGCACTGAGCCCATCGAGTCCACGGACCTAATCGCCACCTTTGATGCCACGCTCCTCAAGAGCAATGACTACATCCTCCGCGTGGTAGCCAAGAACGAGCTCGGTCTCGGCTGGGCAGAACCTCTCGCGCTCTCTGCCGTCGGCGATGCCAAGCTGGGCCGGAATCGGGTCGAGTTCACCGATGTCGCCATCGACTTGGCTGGCTTTCCCATCACCTTCACCCGTGTCTATGACTCCTTGCAAGCAGACGAGGATGGCGAGCTGGGATATGGATGGTCACTCGACCTCCAGGACCCGGATATCCGGGAGACCGTGCCGGATACTGCAGCGTCCGGACCCTTCGGGGCCACCCCCTTCCAAGATGGTTCGCGGGTGTATCTGACCTCTCCCGATGGCCAGCGACTCGGCTTCACCTTCAAGTTGGAGAACCCCCGCGCCGTTCCCGGCATTGGGGTGGCCTATCAGCCCGTCTTTGAGCCCGATGCGGGCAACTACTACGAGCTCGAGGTACCAGAGACCGGCCAATACGCCATCAGCAAGAAGGCCGACGGAACGGCTTACATTTTCTTCATCAACTTCCCTTATAATCCGAACAAATACACCCTGGTCTCGCCGGAGGGCAATCGCTTCAGCTACCATGAGGACAAGGGATTCCTCAAGGCAGAGGACCCCAATGGCAATACGCTGACCTTTAGCAGCGAAGGCATCGTCCATTCCGCCGGCCTAGGATTGAGCTTTGAGCGCGACGCTCTGGGCCGCATCATTGGAATGAGTGGACCCGATGGAGACACTTGGCTCTACACCTACGATGCCGATGGTAATCTGGCGAGCAGCACCGATCCGGATGGTTACACAACCACTTACCAGTATCTCACCGATCCTGAGCACTTCCTCTCCGGCATCACCGATCCGCTCGGCCGTATGCCAGTCCGCTATGAGTATGATCCCGACGATGGTCGCCTCGTTGCGCAAATCGACTCCTATGGCCATCGTACCGAGGTGGACTGGGATCCTTCCAGCTTCACCGGCAGTGTGACCTCGCCCCGTGGCTTCACCACCAATCTACGCTACGATGAACGGGGCAACATCCTCGAGGAAACCGACCCCGCCGGTAATACGACTACCTACAGCTATGACGACCCGAGCAACCCGGACCTGGAGACCAGCATCACGGACGCCAAGGGGAACACTTGGGAACTTAGCTACAATGACATGGGCCTCCCCACCCGCATCGATCCACCGAACAATCCGAGCGGCACGCGCATCACCCGTTCCTATGACGAGTTTGGCAATATCACCGAAGCCCGCGATATCAACGGAGCGGTTGGCTCCTTCGAGTATGATGAAAACGGAAATTTGACGCGCCAGGAGCCCGCCTTCGCCAGCGCGGAAAGCTACCGCAACACCCCGGAGGGTCTCATCAAGGAAGTCATCTTCAACGATTTTTACTCCACCTACTACGACTACTCCGAGGATGGATTGCCTGCCGGAGTCAGTGATACCTTTGGCTACGACACCCGCATCACCACCGACCGTCGCGGACGACTCACTTCCGCCACTGATGAGAACGGGAACACCAGCGAGTTCGAGTTCAACAATGCGGGGGTACCAATCCGCCAGGAAGACTTCAAGGGGAACGTCACCACGACAACCGAGGTCACCTACTCAGAATATCTCACCACCAGCCCCTCCGGGAGCAAGAGCTGCGTCGTCCTCGACGCCAATGGGAATCCCACCGAATCGGAAACTCGCAGTGGAGGGACCGTCACCCCGGTCTTTGACGAGAGTGGCAACCTCTCTTCCCTCACTGACGCTTTGGGCAATACCACAAACTACACCTACGACTTCGAGGAGCGCCTCCTAACGACGACCAATGCCAACGGAGGCACAGTCACCAACACCTACGATGAAGTCGGCTTACTCGCCACAACGACCCTGGCTTCTGGCAAGAAAACCAGCTTCACCTATGACGCCATGGGTCGACTCCTCACCGAGAATTGGCACGATTCGGACGATGCGATCATCCGCACCCTCTCCTACACCTACCACAACAACGGTTACATCTCCTCTGTGAGTGATACGGCGGATGGCGACACCAATCTCATCGAGTTCTTTGGCTCATACGAACAACCAACAAGGGAGCACGTCACCTATGCGGGACAAACTGAATTCCGCGTGCTCTACGACTGGGTGGACAATGGCAACCGGCATAGCTCTCCCGCAGGAGTGAGCTTGAACCTCGGAGCTGCCAGACTGAATTACATCCGCTCCGAGTATCAAGGCGAGCGCACCTACCGCCAGACCTGGTCGAACTCACCAGCAGGCAGCGCCCGTCTCGACTTCAGCTACAATCCGAATGGCTCGGTCAACAACATCATCGCCCTGACCAATGGCACCAACTCGGGCAACCTCGAGGACTTCGTCACGCGCTTCACCTACGATGAAAACAGTAATACCGAATCGATTTGCCACGAAACGCCGGAAGGAGGGCTCCTCGATCCCCGGGCTGCTTTCAGCTACGGATTCGATACTTCCAACCGGATCGCTTCAATTGAGAATTCGGCCAATACTTCCACGGTCAGCTACGACGCAGCAGACCGGCTCAGCTCCGTCGAGAATAGCGACTCCTCCCTCCCCGACGAATCGTATAGCTACGACCTCTTGGGGAACCGGACGGCATCTCACTTCACTCCCTCCACCCACACCATCGATACGGGCAACCTCATGCTCTCCGACGGCCTCTTTTTCTACTTCTATGACGACGATTGCAATGTCGCGAGTCGGACAAGCTTCGCTACCGGGCAAGTCACGGAATTCAACTACGACCATCGTAATCGCCTTGTCGAAATTCTCGTCAAAGCGGATGCCGCCTCGGCACCCAGCACTACTATTCGCTACGATTACGACTTCCGCGACCGGCTAATCAGCCGCGAAGTTAACGGTCTCAAAACCTGGATCATCAATGATCGCTTGATGCCATTGGGTGAATTCCAGGACGGTGAGAGTGAGCTCTCTGCCGCGTTCTTTTACTCGCTCGACCGCGTGGATGATTTCCATGCAGCTTGGCGAAAGGACACCGGAGAGTCCTGGTTCCTCAAGGATCACATTGGGTCGATTCGCGGACGGGTTGATGAAGACATGAATCTTCTCTCCTGGCAGGATTATGATGCCTTCGGACGCACCTTGGGCACGCCGGATGAGGAGAGTCTGGGCTTCGCCAGTCGCTTCGCCGTCCCTGCCGTCGGACTCTATGAGAATCGGCGTCGCTTCTACGATCCCGCCCAAGGCCGCTTCCTCACAGCGGATCCGCTGGGCTATCAAGGGGGCGACTTCAACCTTTACACCTACGTGCGCAATTTGCCTCTGATGTTGACCGACCCCACCGGGGAGAGTCCCGCCATTGGTTACGGGAATCTCGTCAAGTTGATCCTCTTCTACACCAAGGCACTTTGTAACTATGGCAACTGCGTCGGCACCATCTATGCCGGGGTGGTTGAAGGCTTCATTGAGAAGGCTCCCATGGCCAACTTACCTCTCAACGAATGCGTTCTGCCTCTCCTGCCGGTTGAGCCTTGTGCGCTCTATGAGTCTTCTGGATCCAAAATTGGAAAATTGATTGGTGGAAAAATCTCCCCTCCCGTTGGCTATGGGGTGCAAGTGAAATCCACCATCGAAGCCTGCGGGAAAATTGACTTTCAGGTTGATAAGATCGAATGTGGCGGAGGTGGGAGCGGAGAGTAACGCGATCCCCACGACAGTTTCCATAGCAAGCAAAGGCTGCAGGAGTCTGCGCTTTTCAATCTGCGAGGGGTTAGGGAAACTAACCCCTCTCATGCTCCTCTTTTCCCAAGGCTCACCGACTACCGACCTCTCTGCTGAAGACCTCCGCGATGGCCTGCGCTCCGCTCTCGCGCAGCTCGGCGAACGGAAGAAAGTTCTCGCCATCCCCCCTGATTTCACCCGCTTCAATTCCCGCGCCGGCCTCCTCACCGTGGAAGCTTACAATTACTACGGTGACCAACTGGTCGATGTCTTGCCTGCTCTGGGCACCCATGTGCCGATGCCCGCCCACCAGCTCGACGAGATGTTCCCCGGGCTTCCCCACGACCTCGTCCGCCCCCATCGGTGGCGGGACGATGTGGTGACCATCGGAGAGGTCCCCTCCGAATTTGTAACCGAGACGACCGAAGGGATCTGGACCAAGGCCTGGCCCGCTCAGCTGAACAAACTCGTCTGGGAAGGCGGGCACGACCTGATTCTCTCCGTCGGCCAAGTGGTCCCCCACGAGGTCATCGGAATGGCCAATGGCAATAAGAACCTCTTCGTGGGCACTGGCGGTCAGGATGGCATCAATGAGTCCCACTTCATCGGTGCTGCCTACGGCATGGAGCGCATGATGGGCCGGGCCGACACACCCCTCCGCCGCATTCTCAATGAGGCTGAGAAGCTCTACTGCAGCCACCTCCCCATCATCTACATCCAGACGGTCGTCGGGCCCCGCGCAGACGGAAGCCTGGCAACTCGCGGCCTCTATATCGGGTCGGGCCAAGAGCCCTTCGAAGCCGCCGCCGCGCTTGCGGTGCAGGTCAACTTCACCCAACTGGATGAAGAGCCGGAGCGCATCCTCTGCTACCTCGATCCTACCGAATTTCACTCCACCTGGCTCGGTAACAAGTCCATCTACCGCACCCGCATGGCCATTGCCACGGGAGGCGAGCTCACTGTTCTTGCCCCTGGGGTCAAGGAATTCGGCGAAGACCCGGAGATCGACCGGCTTATTCGCAAATACGGCTACCGCACTTCTCCAGAGGTGATGGACTTTGTGGCGAACAATGAGGACTTGGCCAATAATCTCTCAGCTGCCGCTCACCTCATCCATGGCTCGAGTGAGGAGCGCTTCAAAGTCACCTATTGCCCGGGTCATCTCACCCGGGAGGAGGTTGAAGGAGTGGGCTATCAATACCGGGATCTGGAGGAAGCCCTCTCCTACTACAATCCTAGTGACCTGAAGGAAGGATGGAATGAGGATGCGGATGGACGCCGCTTCTACTATATCCCCAATCCTGCGCTCGGCCTGTGGGCCGCCAAATCGCGCCTGTCCTGACTCAGGCAAGACAAGGCACGATTTGCGCCGCGCGGAGAGGCCCCGGTCACTCAGCCGGATAGCTGAATGACTTGTTAGGGCGAGGAGGAGCCTGCGGAGTCACCGGTGGGTCCTCTTCGATCTTCTTCTGGAGATAAGCAATAGCTGCCTCCAGCTGCGCGTCTTGTCCGTTGAAGGTCGCGTGCGGCTCATTGACGACGTGAATGTCCGGATCGATGCCCGACCCTTCGATTATCCATCCATCTTCGGTGAATACCCCAGTTTCCGGCGTTCGCGAGATACCTCCGTCCTTCAGGTAGGTCTGGCTGCGGAGCCAGACTCCCCCACCCCAGGTGCGGGAACCAATCAATGGTCCCAACCCAAGTCGACGGAAACCCTCGGCAAAGGCTTCTCCATCCGAGATGGTGTAGCCATCGATGAGAACCACCATGTGTCCATTGAAGGCATAGGGCATGTTGGCGAAGGATTCGCCGGTGCGGCCTTGCCAATGCATCCAGCGTTGCCGCAGGAGACGGGCGAGAATCCAGCTGTCGATATTCCCCCCATAATTTTGCCTCATATCGATGATGAGTCCCTGTCGGTTATAAACAGGGTAGTAGCCCCTGACGAACTCAGCGAAGTTGTTGCCCCCCATCGCCCGCATGTGGAAGTAGCCAAGCTCTCCCTGCCCCTTCTCTTCGGTCTCCATCCGGCGGGTGTATTCCCAATCGGTCAGCTTGAGGGAGATGAAGCCACGCAAATCCAGCGGAACCACCGTGACCAGATGAGGCTCATCGGAGTTGGGGCGCTGGAGCTCTAACAAGACTTCTCGCATTGCCTGATTCTCCAGGAGGATACCCAGGTCTGCCTCGGAGGTAACATCCTGCCCATTAATGCGGGAGATGACGTCTCCTAGCTGGATATCGAGGCCCGGCTGGGCCAAGGGCGACAAGCTCTCGATCAAGTCCGGCTCGCCCTGATAGATCGAGGCAATTCGATAGCCCTCCGCCACTCGCTCGAAGCGACCTCCGAGGTAACCCCGGCCCCGGCCATCCTTGGCTTGGCGAAGCTCGCCGGGGCGGATGTCGGTGTGCATGGCGGAAAGCTCCCCCACCATCTGCCCGATCAGATCATCCAGCTCTTCCCGTGAGGTGATGCGGGGGAGAAGCGTCTCATGCTTCTTGCGCTGGGCCGTCCAATCAACCCCGTGCATCTCTGGATCGTAGAAGTAGTCCCGATGCATCCGCCAGGCATCCAAGAAGAGATGCTGCCACTCCTCCGCAGGGCTGATCCGGATCCCTATCGCAGAGAGATCGACTCTACTCTTGGAGAGATTGTCCGGCCCCTTGCCATTAGCGGGAAAGACATAGACGTTGTCATCCTTCTCCAAGGCGATGGTGCTGAGATCCGCACTGAGTTGGAAGGCTCGGACATCGCTAAAGACGGTCTTGCGCTTCCGCTCCTTCGTCTCATCCACGATGGGGAAGGAGACCAGCTGCCGCTCGGCATCGAAGCCGAGTGGGCGGGAGATGAAGTAGAGATGCTTCTCCGTCACCTGCAGACCAGAGTAGTTGCCTGCCTCCAGCGGCACGCGATGCAGCCGGCTCGCCAAACCATCGAAGACGATGTCCACCTCCTCAAGAGATGAGCCGTCCTCGTCATCCTTTTCTTCCTCGTCATCAGGAGCCTGCTCGGCCTCGGATTCTTTCCCTCCGGATTCAGCTGCCGCCGTCAAGATGTCACGGCGGGAGCTTTGGAACGGAGTGGTGCCCTCCCCGGTAAGGTCGAGTAAGAAGATGCTGGTTGTTCGGTCCAGATAGGCTTCGGGCTGGCGTGGTCCCCACGGCGAGCGCTGCACAGAACGGAAGGTCCGGTCGGAGAGGAAATAGAGCCACTTGCCATCGGTCGACCAAGAGGGCGAGTAGCTATCCATGCGATCCGTCGTTACGGCCACGGGCCCTTCCCCCTCCCGGGTGTCGTAGAGATAGACGCGGTAGATGGAGTTGGCCTCCGGTGCCGAATAAGCAACCCAGCGACTGTCCGGGGACCAGGCCAAGTCAATGCGATCAAAGTTATTGGCATTCCTCGATTGGACCACCTCGGTGACGGCTCCGCTCTCCAAATCTCGGATGAAGAGACGCTGCTCGCGATTGGCATACGCCAGCTTGGAGCCATCGGGCGAAGGAATCGCCGGATAGAGGCGGGTTCGAGTCCCGGAGGTCACCTGCTCGCTATCGTCCGTCCCATCAATCGTCTGGGTCTTGAACTCGAATTCACCGGTCTCGTCGGAGAGGATAAGCACCCGATCCTCGTTCGGGAGAAACCGCACGTCACGGATTCGAGACTGCTCCGCTTGGGGAAGCGAGGCCAGACGACCTCCCTTGACCGGGGTGATGAAGCCTTGGCCACGCACGGTCACTGCCAGCTTCTCCCCATCCGCACTGAGGGAGTATTGGCTCAGGAATCGCGCGGGATTCTCAATCCACCGTTGCCGGGTCTGGTCCAGATCCGAGGCCAAGCGGATTGGTATCAAGTTCGTCTCATCCTCCGCAATGTCGTAGAGGTGGAGGTCGGCCTGATTGCGGAAAATGATGCGTCCCTCATTCAGATAAGCATCGAGCACGTCCCAGCCACTGAAACGGGTGTGTTGCTTGAGTCCCTTGCCGAACAAGTCGGAAGACCAAATGTTCATCGTGCCGTCCCGATCGGAGACGAAATACAAGCGGTCCTGCCAAGGCATTGGCGCGCAACTGGTCCCCTCGTAGTCTGCGGTGAGAGGAACCGCCGCGGAGGCCCCTTCCTCGTAGCTCCAGATTTTCTCAATATAGCCACCGGTATACCGCTTGGCGAAGCTGCGCTGCCGGGGCAGCCGGGTGAAGAAAAAGGTCTCTCCATCCTCTGCATAGCGACCGTCACTCGCTTGCTCGAGAGGGAGGAGGCTGCTTTGCCCCGAGGCTAGATCCAGCTGCGCGACCTGGAAAGTATCCCGTCGTGAATAAAACCAAGTGGCGTAAAGGAGGGTCGTCTCATCCTTCCAAGCGACCGGATAGGGAGCTCTCCCGCCGGAGACCCCCTCGTAAGTCAGACGCCGCGGACGTCCACCAGCCAAGGGCATCTGATACAGCTCGACCGGGCCCGCATAGGAGGCTGCGAAGACCACGGTTTCCCCATCAGGCGAGATACGGGGTCGACTCTCAGTCTCCAGATGGGTCGTCAGGCGGTGCGCTTGCCCACCGGCGACCGGCACCTTCCACAAATCGCCCTCCGCTTGGAAGACGATCTGGTCTCCATGGAGAGCAGGTTGTCGGTAGTAACCGAGCAAGTCCTCCCCCCACGTCGGGAGGAGCGAACAGAATAGCAACAGAACTGTTAGAAACTTCATGAAACGGCGGGTAGTGAAAGGCAGGAAATGTGCCGGGAAGCTCCCCTTACCCGACAAAATTGAAGAGACTTTCACCCTTTTCCCAATTCAGCGGACAAAGGAGCCTTCAGCCCCCTCAGTGCCCACTTTATTCCTCTTGAGCATCTCCTTGTGTGCGAGCTTCCTCCAAGCGTCCCTTCCCCTTTTCCTCAACAAGAAAGGCAGCTCCCCAGCTCACGGTCCCCTTCTCCCGGCTCTCCTTTAATTCGGGATGCAAGCGCACGGCCTCCTCCAAGCTCAACGTGAACATTTCGAAATTGATCTGCAGGTCCTTCGTATGGCTCACACTGTTCTTGCTATAGACGATTTCTCCAACGGACCTCTCCTGCAACGAGGAAAAGGTCGACCCGACGAAACAATAGTCGATGACATCATAGCTGAACTTATCGGCCCGAATCTTCCAGCTGTCCCAAAAAGCATTCTCCCTTGTAGCCGGCTCCGGCTCAGGATAGCCGACATAAAAAGACAAAGGAGCGATCACCAGATCGACCTCAACCGGGTTTTCAGGATCATAATAAATCTGGTCATAGGTCTGGCGGTGAGGCGGCTCGGTCCGGGAAGAAAAGCTCGAGCGAAAAATGGCAACTTCATCCGCCGACGGATGGGCTCGAAAGGTCATCTTTTGAATCCCGAGATCTTCTGGGGCGAGATGCTCGGAACGCGTCACCGAGAGCCCCAAGGGCTCACTCTCAACCTCTCTCTCACAAGACTGGAGCATGAGGGCCCAACCAGCCAACAGGCTGAGGCAAGCTTTCCTTCGTTGCGTCATCCCTTCCCCATTATCCGCAATGGAGCGCCGAGCCAAGGCTCAGGTGAGAGTTTCGCTTTGTCTCGCCAGCGAGCGGGGTTAAGAGTCCTCCCCGCAGATGACCACTGAAGAACTCAAGCAGCACCTTTCATCAATCAAATATCCCGGATTCTCCCGCGATATCGTCTCCTTCGGCCTCGTCAAACTTGCCGAAATGATCGACGACACCGCAGACATCCACCTTGAGATTCAAACAAAGGACGCGGCCATCCCGCGCCAAATCTTCAACGATATCCACACCCTGCTCGATCCTCTCCTGGGTGGGCCCGAGAAGGTCAAGATCGGCATCGACATCAAGGAACCCCCGGCCCAGACCGGCAGCGCCGGCGGGAAAGAGAGCCTGCCGGGAGTGAAAAAAATCATCGCGGTGGCCTCGGGCAAGGGTGGTGTGGGCAAGTCCACCGTGTCATCCAATCTCGCAGTCGCCCTCTCACAGCAAGGCCTCAAGGTCGGCCTCTGCGATTGCGACCTCTACGGCCCCTCCATCGCCCACATGTTCGGCGTCTCCAGCCAGGATCTGGCTGCCGACGAGAATGAAAATATCATCCCCGTCGAGGCTCATGGCCTCAAGCTGATGTCCATGGGCTTCCTCCTCAGCGATGCCTCACCCGTCATCGTCCGGGGCCCCTTGGCCAATCGCTACACCCAGCAATTCCTCAAACAAGTCGCCTGGGGTGAGCTCGATGTTCTCATCCTCGACCTCCCTCCCGGCACCGGCGACATCCAGTTGACCATCGTTCAGTCCGTCGCCCTCACCGGCGCGGTGATCGTGACCACTCCGCAGGAAATCGCCCTCATTGACGCCCGCAAGGCTGTCAGCATGTTCGCAAAAGTGAACGTGCCCATCCTAGGCCTCATCGAAAACATGAGCTGGTTCGAGTGCGACCAAGGCAAGCGCTACCCCATCTTTGGCTCCGGAGGCGGAGAAAAAGAAGCCGCCCGGCTCAAGGTGCCCTTACTCGCCCAAGTCCCCATCGAGCCGGCAACCTGCGAGCAGGCCGATCGAGGTGCTCCAGTCGCCCTGACGAAAGCGGAGACGCCCTTCCATCAAGCAGCGAGTCAACTCGCGGAGATCTTGCGCTAAGCGCGGTGGCCCAGCTTACCGATGATCAGTCGGTGAGCACGCGGGCCTGATCATCCGCGACGACAAGGTTGGGAGAGCTTTGCTCGGGCAAGGCGGTGGACTCCGCCGCAGTCTTGCCCGCTTGCACCGCCAGCACCATCAGCATGACCAGAACAGCAGCCAAGAGAATCGCGCAGACCCAGAGAGCCCGCTGACCATTGCGCTCCATGCGATTGAGCGTGGACTTCATCTCATTGCTACCCTGCACGATTCGCTCACTCCGCTCCCGGGAATCCTCGGAAAGATTCTTCACCCGCTTATCGATCCGCTCGACACCTTCCAGGGTCGACTCCTTCGCTTGGCCTACCTGAAGCGAGAGCGATCCGACACTCTCGTTCACCGTAGCCACCGAGCTATCCACCCGGCCCAATCCACCATTCAAGGTCTCCATGGCATCGAGGACCTTCCCATCCCGCTCTGCCGTGGACTGCACTTGATCACGGATTTTCAGCAAAATGTCGGCAGCCTCCTTTTGGCTGGCGCGCACCGCCTTGATGTCCTTGATCGCATCCGGGAAAGGGGCGACAGCCTCGGCCATCGCCGCGTGGCGCTCTTCGCCATCCACCTCCAAGCGCTCGCGAATCTCCTTCGTCTCCGCAAGCAAGTCCGAGTAATTTGACTTCAGCTCGGTCAACTCCGCGAGAAGGAGATCCTTCTTCCGCCGGCCAAACACCTTGGAAAACCAGCCCGCTTTGCCCGCCGCTGTCTTTGTCTCAACGGCGGCGGATGCTCCATCCTTGATGTCAGGAGCCTTCTCTTCCCCACCCTGCGCGGTGACGGGAATCTCGATAAACTGGTCGGCGGAGGTGCGGAATGGTTGCGGATTCATGATGATTTGAACGTTCCTTATCTAAACCTAATTAGAGTCCTTTGTCATCCCGATTGCTCAATGTTTTCGGCATCAAAATGAGGCTGAGCCACTTCCCCCCCCTTTCTTGCCTTTCCCCAGAGCCCCCCAAGGAAAAACCGAGGGCCAAGGAGCCTCCACCACCTGCCAGCCTCAGCAGCCCCAGGCGCGAACAAGCGACTAGAACCCAACCGAGATCAACCCTTTCGTCGAAGCCTTGCCGGTAGAGGCGACAGACTCTCCTCCGGCGCAGACAACGCCGCGATCCACACGACGAACAACGCTCCCGAAAGCACTCGGAAAATCAGCCCCCCTCTGGAAAC
This sequence comes from Verrucomicrobiota bacterium JB023, assembly GCA_030673895.1. GTDB lineage: Bacteria > Verrucomicrobiota > Verrucomicrobiia > Verrucomicrobiales > Akkermansiaceae > Roseibacillus. The sequence continues at coordinate 3,924 of JAUTCR010000031.1, read as the reverse complement.
CATTAAAACCGATAAGAGAAACATCCCCGAACTCTGGGAACAGTCTTCCAAATACTACTTGTCAGTTGCCCTCGGTGGTTTGCTCTGTTTTTTCTGGTATCCAGTCACCTGAGCGCCACTCGCCTTCCTCATTCTCAACTCAAATAACATTCATCTTCGATGCAGTCACCTCAAGGTAGACTAGGTGATTGAGAGGATCGTGGCCAGAAAATGACGGTAAAGGTGTTCTCCATATCCGATAAAGCAGACGACCTTCTTTGTCCCATCCTAGGATGCCATCTCTCCCACGAGGTTGAAGGCTATCGGCATCAGGTTCAGGAAATCCCGTCATTTGTCAATAGGAAGGGAAAGGAACGTTCTCAAATTTTCCATCTACCAATATGGAAACGCCACAGTAAGAATAATATCTATCGACCTTTGTCCAACCGAATGCCTTCAAGTCGCTCCTCCACAAAGTGTAAGAATCTCCCCGCCTGCTGTCCTTCTTGGTCTGAATAGCAGCAGGTGCATTTGCTTGAGGAGCCTCCGCGAGGGCCCAACTAATGCTTGTGATGAAGGCTAGCATCATCGCTTAAATTTTTTAGGAATACATCGATTACAGGCGGTCGAGGGACGTCGCCCCGGAGCTGCCTGCTCCGTTTGGTTAGGGTTTTCAGTCTGGGCGGCGGCCTACAACGAGGGCGTTTGAAGAAGAGCTCTTCGCGATCTCAATCAATTCGCCGTTTCTTTGAAATCGAAGGCGAATACCTCTCTCTACTTCTCTTGCAAAGCCTTCCTCAAGCAATTCACCCATATTAATTTGATATTTACCTACCAGTCTTGGTCGGGCTTCTTTATTTTCTTTCCAATTTAAAGTGAGCGTTACTACCGACGAATCCTTCGGAAGATCTCCGAAGAAATTCTGATGATTATCGTCACGGAAATTCCATTCTCGATCAGTTCTGCTGCTTGTTGGTAAGATCGTAATCATAATTTTAATTTTAATCCTTAACCTTTCAGACCCGCCATCCGCTACTGGCAGCATCCCTCCGATTCTGATTTAAGTCCTTTGACACCCTCTAACTCCGACTCCGTAGCGGTAGCGGGTTGGTCAGCACCAACTTGCTCGCTTTTGATTTGTTTGACGGAATCGACTACACCATCCAAATCGATCGGGACTGTGCCAACCAGGGCTATCTTAGCATCGGCTCTAATAAATATCAATCGGTCCATGTCGATCACGAATTCGAAGGAATAATCGCGACCTTGTGGCTCAATCCTAATCATGATGTAGGGTGGAAGCTCCGGTGCTAATTTTTCGTGATACCAAGATGCAGAAAACTTCAACTGATAGTGATGGCCCTTCACCGGCACTAATTCTCCGAATAGTTCGTCGACATGGTCGTCAGTGAACAGTGGATGAAGAATCTCCGGAAATGCGAGCGACTTGCCGGCGATTGTCAGAGTCTTTTTCTTTGGATCGAATGCTGCTGGCTGGTATTTCCCTGGAAGCCCAGTGAGCTTCCCCTTTTCGAGCTTCAGCGGCTTATCTTGATGCGCCTGTAGGCCTGCACTCAGCGCAATGATAAGTAGTGCAATGAATAGCGCGATTGGTTTCATTTCTTTAGGCGAACTTCGAAGCCCATCGGCCGCCGTACGCAGCCCGGCAATTGCTATCACCGCTTGGTTATGCCGTCTTTGCTTCAGAGTGAGCCAGGAAAAATTCGATACTATCCAAAAGTTTTAGATACCGTTTTTTTGAGAGTAGTGGCTCGAATGGGAAGCCCCAATTTCCTGCAGAGATTACGATTTCATTTTTCTGTTCGTCGAATTCAAAAATGACCTGAACTTCTAGATTAGAATTTGAATAGTCGAACGTCAGAGACACACCTCTTCCTTTCTTGAATTCTATCCTGTCGGACGACTTGTCTTTTCTTCTCCAGTCGCGCTCGAAGGGATTTGCTTTGATTTCAAACCGCTCAACAAGATCCTCAAAATCCGTTCTGCTTCCTCGGAAGCTTCTGGATGGATAACAGAACACGATTTCTCTAAGCCTCATAGATGGTTCGTTTCGTTCGCATAATGGTAGAGCAAAGCAGCGACGCGAGCGAGGAGGAAGCGTGATCTTTGGATGTAGCCGACAAAGGTACAGAAGGCTGCCTGCCTTCTGAAGTGAATTGTTCAGGTTTTCACCTTCGAGCGGTCTCAGGGCACGTCTCCGGATTACTTGAGCGAGCGGGAATCCGGCTTCGTTCAGGGGTTCAACGAGCCAGAGGCATGAGGTAGGGTCAGCTAAAATGAGAGCTTGAGTCCGTAGCCGTTCTGGGAAGGTAGGGCGTAGTTATCAGCGGAATCGGAAAGAAAGGATTCTCGGCAGGTCTTCCACGCTTGTGGCTTTGCTAGACTCAGCATTCAGGAACACTGATCGAAGGAGAAAAACACCAATTCTGCGGCTTTTCTGGTTTTATGTTCAAAGGGAAAAGAGATATGTTTTCAGCGCAACAGGAAAGGGCTTCAACACCACTTCCGACATGAAAATTGTAGGAGCAGAATATCGAGGTAGTGCCACCCGCTACCGACACTACCCCTGCGATTTGCCTTCCGTGTTGTCAAAACCATCCAAATCCGACTCCGAACGGGAAGCGGGTTGTCCAGTGCCGACTCGTTCACCCGCTTTTGTTTCCGGTAGCGGTGAGAAGATCACATCGGTGATTCCTTCCTTCGAGGCGATCCGGATGATCTTTCTGTATTGGACGAAACGATCACGAGCCATTGGGAAGCGGAGAACGATCTTCGGTTCATGAACACGGATCCATCGGAAGATCACCGTGAGCTGAGCTTCAGTGAACGTGATACCATTTATCGTGGCCTCATCATCATTATTTATCGAAATATCAAGAGTTGGCCTGTCATCCAGCGTTCCTGTCAGCGGTGGCTCAGTTAGAGGCTCCGATGGGTCAAACCGCTCGTCGGCCCGCATCTCGACAACCAGAAGCGAAAAAACCAGAGCGGCTATCCGGGCAATCATATTGGGAAGAACGAACACGCTAAGCACCTCGCCCTTCTATCTTAGCAAAAATTTTTAGCTAAGATTAAAGGGTAAAAACGCCTCCTGTAGCGTTTTTCGCTGTAGCGGAGTGCAGGTGAAGGACGCTACTGAAGCAAAGCTCCGCACGCCCGGTGCACCTTGCACGCAACGCTAGGTGCAACGCCCAAGGCCACCTACCGCTGACCGGCAGCGACACTTCGACACTGGGTTGAGATTCTAATCATCTGGAAATTTCGTCTCGGGGCGGGTTAGCAGTTAGCGTGCGCCGCCTTGTTCGGCTTGTCGTTTCTTGATTGCGGCCAGTATCTGCGTCTTCTCATCCAAGGGTGCCTTGCAACTCGAATACCGGGCACGGAAAGAGCCGTCCTTAACGCGCCAAAGAAACCAAACAAACTCCTCGTCGCCGGTGTCCTCAAACTCAACAGCTCCGCTTCGGTATAGCCTATTCGCCCAGCGTAGATTAAGCCTTTTCTTCCTTGGAATTGCACCGAGCAGGGTTTCCGAGACCTCGATAAAGCCCTCACCTCGGGCGAAGTCTCCTTCAATCCAGTCCTTCACCTTAGATAATTTGCCAACCACGACGACATTAGACTCAGCAAGGAGTTGGTCGACCGTGAGATCAATCTCATAGCCTTGGGCGATGCTCGCCTGAAGCATCAAGATCACAGCGAGGGCTTTCTTCATCAGATGTCTTTTTTTGCTGAACGTTATAGGTATGCCAGACGGCGAACAAGCTAAAAACCTTCACCTCGCTCGCGCAAGTGATCAACCCTGCGGGCCCGTCTTGGCATGACCGCCTTGTTCGCTTCTTTTAGATGTATACAACGGAGGGGACTGTTCAACATCCCAGTGGGTTGCTGTTATCACAATATTTCCTGAAGAATCCTTATAAACCT
>JAUTCR010000030.1 GCA_030673895.1 Verrucomicrobiota bacterium JB023 | reverse complement strand
ATTTTCCGCCAGACGCATGAACATGCGGAACTTTTCCTTCTCCTCATCGCCGAGCACAAAGCGGCGATCCACCACCCGATTGACGACATGGTAAATCGTCGATCTCTTCGGATCATCCTTCCAAGGAGCCAGCCACCTCTTCTGCGCCATGCAAGAAGCTTAACCGACAACCGAGGAGGCCTTCAAGCCGGTTTCCAATAAAAGGTGTGTCCTTTAATCACTCTAATAAAAGGTGTGTCCTTTAATTATTAATTATTAAGCGAGCGCTATTCAGGTGCGTCCTCTGATAATTAGAGCAGGTGACAGGACTGAAAAACTCACAATTCACGGACTGCCCCCCTCGCCTTTCCCGTCTGAATCCTTTGCCTTTCCCGTTTCTACCAACAACTTTAGCGCGTTTATTTCACCATTTGATTCGAGAGGCAGAGCCCACAGATAAAACTTCGCAGACATTCCAACTTCAACGCCTGCAAAGGCAGAAAAGTGAGGACAAAGCGAACCCGGAATGTCAATAAAATCGTAAGAAAACACATCTCCGTCATAATTCCCTTTTAATACATTTGTTACCTTCACTTTAACAGAGCACAAAATAGCGCCCTCTTTACCGAACGAACCATATTTTGCAGAAAATTCTTTTTCAATCTCTGAAGAAGTCTCGCCTAGATATAGAGCCTCCATATAATCATCAAAGAGCGTCAATAATTTTTCACTTTCGACATGACCTAAAGGCGCACCTTTAAAGAATAAATTTCTCTCGATTAAAACTAGTTCACCTTCGAAAACCAAAGAACTCTCATTAAAAATCACCTGTTGATTTTCATCGTCGATAGATATAGGCGAAGCTACCAATGAGAGATGAGAAAAAACCAGTAGAAACCAATTTTTTTTCATTCCAATACGCCCCCTCTACTATTACAGTCTAATGAACAGTCCACAATACGCTCATGAGACATGACAGTTCTTATCTTTGCTGCAAATGGAAGCCTGCCGGCATTTCCTGGAATTATCATACTATAAAAGGTGTGTCCTTTAATCATGGTCTTTTAAAATGCAAAAACAAAACCACAAGCTGCGGCGGGGGTGTGGCACCATTCTTTCGTGGCACCATTCTTTCGATGTCAATTCGGCGCGCTACAGTTAGGGTTTATTTAGGATCTTTCGGCAAATAACTTTGGAACCTTCGAGCCATCGAACGAGGAAAACAAATGATTATTATCTGCAATGAAACAACCAAAAACAAGGGCATCAAAAAAACCCTCACAAATTCTTCATTCTTATTCTCTTTGAGTAGCAATAACATTAATCCTCCAATTGGGAGGATATTTACTAAACACCACAAGGCTGAACTCACCCTTTCTAATCCCAATGCAATAAAAGATCCGGACAAACACAACCAAATCATCACCTTACGGTAAAATGGCTCAACTAAAACTATCGAATCGTTAAAAAGCTTCGCAAACAAAGTGAAGCCTAGAACCCAAGAAACAATCACGAAAATTGTCGAAATAGCCTTAAATGATTTCATCGCACGCTACTCGCAACACTCCCACTTACAGTGTTTATCTTGAGCTCTTTCATAAGCTCCACCTCCTCCATTTTTGACCGCGACATAATACGAGTGGGCAACTATGTAACATGCAGCTCTGCCCGGAATATTCCAGCGTTCATAGACTGTAGCACAGGCCTTTCTCATGCATTTCCTAAAGTCCTGATCACACTTATCTTTATCCGCTCCGCAAGTAGCGTAGCATTTATCATGCTCGTTGCAGCATGGTTTGAAATTTGCCCGTCCAGGATTATCGGAAAAACTGATCCCACCTTCAGCACCGCAGCCATTACCCTCCCCAGGTTCTTCACCCTGTTCTTTAGTTCTGCCCTCTTTCGTTCCATCTCCGCACGCTTTGCAGTCCCTCACTTTGTCGTATTCAGAACATGGTTTCATTCCAAACAGATCCCACTTGTTAACAGCATCATTCCCGACAAAGGCGTAGAGATTAATTCTCCCTTCTTCCTCAATGGGGTCTCTACTTGGCCACCTGCCTGTCACGGGATCGTAGTAGCGATAGCCGTAATAGTAGAATCCGGTCTCCGCATCGAGGGGTTTGGTGCTGAAGCGGTGGCGAAAGTCGCCCGACTTGGCTCCTACTGAGGTGGTGGTGTTGCCAAAGGCGTCGTATTCGTAGTGCGCTTCAATCCCGCCGGAGGCATTCAGATAGTCGCTGACGTTGCCGTTGCCGTCGTAGGTTGGATAGTATGTGGCACTGGTCTCATCGACGGCCAGGAGGCCACCGACTCCTCCCGCTCCTTGCAGGGAACCACTCAAATCCATACCCCATGTGTAACTCTTGCTGAGGCTACCGCCAGTATATTCTGCAATGAGGTTCCAGCCGTCATAAAGATAAAAACTCAATGGCACCGGAGCCAATTTGTTTGCTGATGCGGCGACCGAGGTCATCATATTGATACTGAATGCCCGGGCCGGAAGCCGGGGTAACCTCGACCAGACGGTTCTCAGCATCCCAGATGAGGGTGGCATTGCCGGCCCCGGCGGGAAGAGGGCCGTTGATGAGATTACCATCATCGTCATAGGGGGTGGTGCGGAGAAAGACGTTATTGGCGGTGGTGTATTGGTTGAGGGCGTTGGCGACGTAGTTGGGGGAGGACGGAAGCGTCAGGGAGTCTGCAGCTTTCTCGCGATTTCCGCTGGCATCGTATTGGTAGGCACGGTCGTCACCCGCGGAGCTGGTGTGATAAAGGTGTGTCCACTGATCGTCTTGGTTGCCGGTGAGCCGGTGAAAACAACTGAGAGCTGGAAAAAATTCCCGAGCCTGGCTCAGTTTTGGGTGAAGCGAAGTCGGTAGAATTTAGTCGTTTCTTCACCTTCAAACGGGACGCTGATGGTGGTGGTATCAGTTTGATGCGTGAACGTTGCGGGCAAGGTGAGCCAGGTCGAGGATTCCAGCGATGCGACAGCCTCCAGAGTTGTTCCTTCAGGCAGTCGCGGGCTGACGGTCCACGTGCCGGGCAGGGGTGAGAGTGCAAGTGAAATCGTTTGCAGACTGTCGGAAGGGTCGCGTGGGTTCGTTCCTAGAAAAAATTCGGCAAGCGTCGAGAGACCGTCGCCATCGTGGTCGAGGTGGGCGTCGGCGACTCCGGAATCGAGCTGGTATTGAGCCTCGTAGCTATCCGGGAGTCCATCGTCGTCGCCATCGGCCATCGTTTGCGAAGATGGAGTCACGCTGAGTGAAGAGGGCTGGGAGAAGGTGGTGAGGGGCTGCCCGTCGGGCTCGCCTGAAAGAATGAAGGTGAGCTGACCAGGCACAGGGAGAAGCGGGCCCCACTTGATTAACCTACGAGATTCATCGTAGCTCCCGCCATGGCTGGCGAACTTGACCTCGGTCCCAGTGGGAACGGTAAGCTCAATGAAAGCCGCGGTGGAGGCGTTGTCCAACTCAAGGGTGTAGGTGGTCGCGACGACTGCGGGAGCGGCTAGGAGGAAGAGAAGTGATTTCATAACGATAGCGAAAATTAGGATCAGTCACGAAGGGATTGCGGGAGATTGTAAAAGGAGAAGGATGAACCTCCATTTGGCGGGAAGGAGTAGGTCTTGCTGCCATTTGTGGTGGCTCCGGTCGCAGTGTAATGGACGGTGAAGTCGGTGAGTCCGTAGACGTGGAAGACGAGGTCCGGCCAGCCGTCGCTATTGAAGTCTGCCATAGACAGAACCGATTGACCATCGGGGCGCCCGGCGGTGTTGTCTGCCACGATCTGCCCTGACGAATTAAGGTTCTGAAAGCGGTAATCGATGGTGTTCGGGTCTTCGGAAAGGAGCGCGGTCGTACCATCGGGATTGACGGCCGCCGAGCGAGGAATCCAATTGGCCTGCGCGGGGAGGAGAATGGATGGAGTGGCGGAAATTCCCGCGGCACTCCCAGACCAGATGATCAGGTTGGCGGAGGCATCGCGGCCGGCAACGTCGAGGTGGCCATCTTGATTGAAGTCTCCCAGACCAACGACGTGCTGACTGGAGGTGAGCTCAATGAGGGTGCGGGCGATGAGCTTGCCCGTGCTGGTGTCCCGCTGCCAAAAGTCGAAGTAATTGTTCCCAGCGTATTCGCGTTCGACGAAAATCCCCGAGGCTCCGGTCGGACTCAAGCGGCCGTAGAGAACGAGGGTGAGGGTATCGGCAATGGTGTTACGGGTGGCATCATCGATGAGCGTGGTCGAGCCCGTGAGCTGACCGGCGCTATTGAAGGTGCCCAGCTTGATGGGGACGCCAAAGTCTTGGAAATTCGTTTCCTCGTATGGGTAAAGGCGATTGCCTCCATTCGGAATGCCTCCTGCAGTCGTCGTCGATGGCAGCGGTGTCGCCGGTGGTGGGAAGTCTCCGGGGCCATCGAGATTGGTCGGCGAGTCGGTGAAGAAAGGGTCCAGCTCTTCGGGCTGCTCCTCCGGGTCCGGGTCTGGCTCCGGATCGGGAGGCTCGGGCAGATCCTCGGGAGGAATGGGGTGTTCTTCCCTCTTCTTCCGCTGCTCCTCGCAGTAGAGGATATTGGGGTCATCCGTATAGGAGCTGTAGACATAGAGCGCGCGACCGAGGTCGGGATCGTTCGCGATGTAGGCCGAGCCTAGCCAACTCCGCCGGGCGGCACCGCGAATGGGCTCGTAGTCGAGCAGGCTGATGCCGCCACAGCAACCATTGTAGAGGGCAAAGGGGCTGGAGCGCTGGGAAATCGCGCTGCCGAAGGGCCCACACAGGATCACATTTTCTTCCGTGATTGGGATGGTGATGGTGCCCGCTGAATGGACGTCCACTTTCTGATAAACGAAGGTCGCGGAGGTGTACAGGGAGTCGGAATCCGGGTCTTGTGGATCCGGGTAGTGGATGGTTCCAGCGAGGGTAAAATTGACGTCGGGTCGCGTCTCGGTGCGGGGGTATTCGATCGTGGCAGAGATGAAGTATCTTTCGGAATCCTCCGGATCCACGGTCGGACCCGAGGTGGTGATCACGGTGCCCCGATTACTCAACCAAGTGGGAGAGAGCTGGGTCTCGTCGATTGTGTCCGATTTATCCAGGGTGTATTCGAAGTGAATCTGATAGATGTCCTCGGTGACCGTGAGAACCGGGGGAAATTGGTCGCCGTCACCCTTGCCAAAATGCGGCACCCAAACGTTCTCGCGGGGGTCGGAGGCGAGTTCTTCATCGGAAAAGTAGCTGCCTCCAATTTGCGCGGCCTCAATGTCGATGAGCGGCCGGGGGTTGGCAAAGTCGAGTAGTGCGAGGATGACGCCCGAGTTCTCGACCTCAAAGGTGCGCTCCGAAGCGGATGCGTTAGGTACCTCTTCTTTGAAGTGGGTCACGACTTGTCCAATCCCATTGATTATCTGCGGCCCATCGTAGGTCGTGCCAGAGATGAAAGGCAGATTGAGATCGGCGGGGACAAAGTCACCATAACCCGCATTGAGAGAATAAACCCTCGTCGGGTGAAGCGCTCCTTCCGTGAGCTGCGCGGGGTCGAGGTCATAGAAGCGGGTCGTTTGGACAAACTTCAGGCAGGGCCCGGTGGTGTAGTAGCCTTGGGAGATGAAGTCATCGCTGCCCGTGGCCTTGACCGTAATCTCAGCTTCCGGTTGATCGGGTAGAGTGAGGAGCGCTGTGGTGTCCGTGAGGCGGGTGATGGTGCCGCCGCCTTGAATGATTTCCCAGCCGTCTTCCTTGACCTTGAAGTCGGGGTCCGGCTTGTGAGGAATCGCCGTGATGGTGATTTGCTCGCCTGGCTCCCGGCAGATGCGAGTCGGATCCAGGTCAAAGACCTTAGCCTGATAATAAAGAGTGGCTGACTCCTGCACGGGTTGGCTGGCTTGCCCCTCGAGACAGCCTTGCGCCATGGATTCCACGATGCAGAGGAGGGGGTATTTGAGATGATCGTCAGGGACGGGGTAATCCTCGAGCTCGTGAGTGGACTCGGTGGCGGTGCTGGGGGTATTCACCGTAGTCACTTGCTCATGGATCTTTGTTCCTGTGTTGTCGTAGAGCTTCCAGCGGAGGTTCTCGTTTTCGTAGGAAGTCTTGATGTCGACGGTGAGTTTTGGCGGGTCCTCGACATCATCGACGGAGTAGGAAGGCGGACGGAAATAGAGCTCGGGTGGACCGGAGACAAGAGGAGCCAGCTGCTTGAAGGGCGGGGTGTTAGGAAGGTTGCTCGTGCCGCCCCCGGTGATGGTCGTCGTATTGACCGATAACTCGATGACATCCGGGCCCGGGGCGACCGGTTCCATGCCGTCAGCGGTATCGGTATCCACCGCAAATCGGCCGGACTGGCTCTTCAAGGTGATCTTCGGGTCGTCGCGCGTTTGGGGAATGGAGATATTCGACCAGGTGCAGGGGCCAGGCGCGTAGTCGTAGTCCTTGACCTCGTCGTAGGTGCGATCGATGGCTGCTTGGCGGACCTGACCGAGGTCTTCCGAGTAGTAATCGACGACCGCATCAGCGACCTTTCCCTTGTTCCCTTCCACCAGCCCCTTCAAGGCGTCAGGCTCGGGGACTTTGTTATCGAGAAGATACTTTGCCATGGAGAAGCCTTCTGAAGTGATCGTAGCCTTCATGTTGGCAAAGTGGGCGGTAGTGCACTCGCCGGAGGGATACTGGCTGTCAACGGGCAGGGGCTGTGGGAGTGGGTTGTAGTTGCCGTCCTGGAGGGTGTAGTCGATACGGGTGAAGGTCTTCGGAAGCATCTTCTTGTCCCAGTCTGTTAGAAGAGCGTGCAGCTCGAGCGGGATCGTGATGGCGAGACCCGCCCGCTTGGCGAGAAGCTTGGAATCGGAGGCGAGCTTTTCACCGAGTTTAGTGGCGCCTTCCTCCAGTTTTTCGAGCGCTTTGTCGGTGGCTTTCTTGCTGAGGGATTCGTCGTTTTCGGCGGCCTCGAGCTTGGCCCGGTGATGGGTGTAGAGAACAAGGTCTGACCAATCATTGATTTCCACGCAATCGGAGCCCGAGGCCTTCAGTCCGTGGCGGGACTTGGACGATGGAGCAGGGTTGAAGGTGTCAAGTGCATCGGATTGTTCGAGATTGAGGGCGAGAATCTCCTTGGCGATGAGGAGTTCTACCTCGGTGTCCGGCGAGGCAGGAGTCTGCTGAAGGCGACGAATACTTTCCGCCGTGTGAGTAAGGTAAGCATAGTAGTAACCCATGAGTCGCTCGAACTGGGTGACGCTCTGCCCAGCCGCGAGCGCGGCAACCGTGGAGGAAGGGCTCCATGTGCCGAGATTGGCGAAGCCTTGCGCGGTGTCATCGAGAAAGGCGGTCAGAGAAACGCCCGTCGTGTCGATTTCTTCCAAGCGAAGAATTCCCGCACGCCAAGTCTGGGAATCATTGGAGATTTCAATTTCCACATCGCGCGACGGAAGCCATGGCGTTGGCACATAGGGGGCGAAAAAGCTAGGCCGGACGCCGGACGTGTCGACATCGAGCGACAACCACTCCTCCGTGTTCACCGGACGGAAGCGCCCTGTCAGAGAGCCCGGGTTGCTAGGGAGCCCGTGAATTTCCACCGGGGTCAAGGGCAGACAAAGGCGCTCTGTCAGGGAAACATAGGAATCGCCTGCAGATGGAACGGGAAGAAAGCGATGCGGAGAACGGAGGTTGCTGTCATCGAGGTAGCTTTCCCCTGCTTTCCAGATGAACCACGCCTGTGCAAAGTCCTCATTGGCGAGGCTTTCGTCGCTGGAGGTGATACCGCCGAGCGTATGATGATAGTTTGCAAGCTCAGTGACCGTGATGCGGTTGTTGAAGTCTGTATCTGCCGGATGGAAATCGGCTAACAGACACGACGAAATGAGAAGCTGACTGAATAGAAGAACCCGGCGCATTGATTTGAAGAGTAGAAACAGGATGACGCGACAAGACTACAACCGTAGAAGAATAATCGGAATTCTATAATATCCGTCTCAAGCTGGAGGTGTTGCCTCACAAAAGAGGACACCATGGCGCAAGCCATGGAAATGAGCGAAAAAACCATCGAAAAATACACCGCAGCGATGAGATGGCGCTATTTCCGAGTACGTGGACGTCACCGGATGGAGCCGCAAGCACGCCGACAAGGTGCTGCTCGGGCGAAGGCGCGAGGAAGGGAAACGAGGCAAGCGGGGAGCCCGTCTACGCGATGGCGCCGGATGGGTCGCCGCCCTGAAGGAATGTTGGCTGTCCATGGATCAAGCCTGCGGAAAACGGGTGAAGGGTATGCTGCTGCTCTGGGTTGCCCATTTGCAATACGACGAAGCCATCCGAGCCCAACGCCGTGCCAGCGGGGCCTCGACGACAGCCTTTGAATCGCGCCACTCAGGACACACCTGAATGGCGCTTTCCTGAATGGCGCTTGCGGTTGAACAAATCACTCCCTCGCATGAGCAATCTCCTCCGCCAACCTCTCCCGCCCCTTGCTCTCCGGCAACTTCTCTAAATACCCCGCCACCAGCTCCGGTTTCCGACCAACCACCCTCCAAGCAAACTCCAGCATCACCTCATCCCGCAACGCCCCCTCCGGCATCGTCTTCAAAAACTCCTCCCCAAAACTCGTATCTCCGCGCGCAGAATTCCGAACAAAACTCACCAGCGGATGCGTCTGCAAAGACGCATCGTCCCCAGCCCACTCCACCCACTCCTCCGCCTCAATCTCCATCAGCCACTCACCCCACTTCTCCGGCTCAGTTAAGTCCGCCATGTGCCGGGTCCAGGCAAAAAACTCGAACATCTCATCCCGATTCATCCCTCCCATCACAAACCCCTTCGTCTCATCGAAACTCCAGTTCCGAACTTTCTGTCTCGACTCTCGAATAAAATCCTTCCTCACCGTCGCCAAAAACTCAGCATTCCCCCCTTTTTCCAGCGCCCGCTCGATCTCTATCAAAAAACCTAGAAACTCCTGCGACGTCTCCAGCTGATCATCGACAAAACCTCCCAGATGCATCAGCGCATCCGGGTCAGCCTGGAATTCCTCACTCTGCGCCAAAGCCAGCATCTTGTCCGGGTAATCCCGAGCCAGGGCGATGAGCACTCGCGACCGAATCGTCGTCGTTCGAAATTCCGCCCTCCCTGCCGCCACCCCCTCTTCATACATCTTGAAAGCCTTGGACAAATCCGTCTTCAAGCACTGGACAAAAGCTCCTTGAAACAAAGATTCCCACCCCTCCAACTCACGGTTTCCAGCCAAAAACTTCACCAACTCGAATGGCACCACCTCGCCGAAGATCTCACCCAAAATTTCATCATCGATCACCTCCCACGGAATTCGCCCATCCTCTTTCAGCAGAGCCACAAACTCACCAATATTCTCCGCCGAAAACCCCTGCGCCCTCCGATAAAACTCCCTCAATTTCTCCCGCACGTCCTCCTCTTCCACCTCACCATTGAGCGCTGCCGCATAAAAGCTCACCAAATCCTCATGATAGCCAGCCACCTCTTCTGCCGAAACTCCATCAACCTTCTCGGCAGTTTGGTCGCCTTTCCTACGAGAGACCTCCTCCTGTTCTCCTAACAACTTCACCCGGTCCTCCAATATCACCCTCTCACCTTCCAGGCGGCTCAATGACTGTCTCTGCAACAACCCAACCAAAACCGCACCCCCAACAAGAGCGAAAACCAAAATCCAACTTTTCATCATCACGTTTCTAGTAGTCAAAATTCACTGCCCAATCTGCTCGATCACTTCTCGCCGTTTCCCGTCATCCTTAATCCTCTGCGCCTGTACCAAAGCCCTCTCCCGATACTCCGGGAACAAACCATAGTCACAATCGCTCAACTCTCTCACCAAATCGCCATCACGCACCTGCTCCGCACGCTCCAGGCTCTCCAACCGACTCGTTATCTGAAATCTCTCTTTCCGAAAGACCTCCTCCCGAATCTCCTCGAACCAATCCTCTGCCCCCTCCTCGGCATAAGACGCCAACCATTTCCACGCCTCCTCCTCCAGCACCTCCCACTCCCGATTCTCCCGCCCATTGAAATACCCCTGCATCACCTCCTCTGCTCTCATCCCCACCAACCAACTTCGTTCGTCTGGCAGCAACTCCGGCCTCGCAACCAGCTGCTCATAAAATCGCTCATTCCCCTCGCTTCCACGAACATCCATCTCGAACATCAAGCGCTCTAACAACTCCCGCTGACTATCCCCACCGCGACCCTCCTTCTCGGGAACAAACTCACGAATCCAAGGGAGAAAAGCCATCACCCGCTCCCCTCTCCACTCACCTTCCACTGTCTCCCTCCTATTCTTTGAATAGAACCCCGCCTGACTCGGCCGCCCCAACGCACCCTGCAACAAATACATGGTCTGCATCTCCGGAGCCATCGTCAAAACATCCCGCACCAACGGAGACTCCGACTCAATCAAAGCACACAAGGCCGCAGAAACGTAGTCCTCGTAGGCACTCCAAATAGGCCGGTTCTCCCTTGCCAGTTCCCTAACCTTCTTCTCACTTTCTAATAACCAAGCCACCACCGCCTCCGGCTCCTTCTCCGCCCACAGATAAAGCGCCAACTTCACGTTCGAACTCCCATAAATCGGGGCCTTTGGATTCAACCCCCAAGTCAACCGCACTGCCCGTTCCGGATCCTCCCAGGCAAGAAGAGCCACCATCCTCTGCAGCAACTCCCTCCGCGTCTCCACCTCTCCCGATAAGTTGTGAGCCTGCGGAATCAACTCCACCAACTCTTCCTCCGTCAAAGACTCTAACAAATCTTCAAACTCAAACCAATCCAACCGCCCCCCGCGCCTGGCAGTCTTGTAAGCCCTTTGCAACGTCTCAATCGTCACCCCCTTCTCCGCCGGAACCCAAACCACCTCCGTCCTCTCCCCTCGTGATGACTTCATCGGCGTCCCCCCTCTGTCGACGACCAAAGCCCTCAATCGCTCATTCTCCGCCCCCGCCCGCTGAATCGCCGCCTGCTGCACCGCCAGTGGCACCAACACCGCCGCTGCCGCCAATCCCAACGCCACCTTCGACTTGGTGGCCAGATACCAGTTCAACGGCATCACCGCATACCCGGTCCCTCCCGCCAAGACCTGACTCGAAAGCGGCCCCACCAACCCACTTGGAGCCCCCTTCGCCAACTGCGCGCCCAAGCCCGATGCCAGCACCGTCCCCGAAAGCACGACCCCCTTCCCGCGCAAAACCCGACCCAACTTCTCCAGCGCCCGCCGACACTGCTTCTGCACCGTCCCCGCCGGCTTGTTCATCCTCTCTCCGATCCGTTGAAAAGTCTCCCCCTCGAAATAATGTCCCATCACCACCGCCCGATCCGCAGCCGACAATTGGTCCAAAGCCTCATCCAAAATCGGCAACGCCTCACCCAAGCCTCCCTCCCCATCTCCCGTCTCCAAAACCTCATCCGGATGCCTCAACTGCTTCCGTCTCTCCTGTGATTTTTCCGCACGCATGATCTTACTCGCTTCAAAGGTCGCCGCCCGATGCAACCACGGCGCGATCCGCTCCGGCTGCCTCGCCAAGCTCCCCGCCTTCTTCGCCACCGCGCACAGCACATTCTGACTCACCTCCTCCGCCAACGCCCAGCTCCCTGTCCGCCGCAACGCCACATTGTAAATCAACCCCAAAAACTTCTCCGCAAACTCCCGAAAAGCCTTCTCATCCCCCTCCTTCGCATACCGAACCAAAAGCTGTGCACCCATCTCTCGCATCTTTTCCCATTACACACCGCCCCACCTCCCCAATCGGACAAAAAAATTTCCTGAAAGCTCGTATTAAAGAGCACGAAGATTCAGAGCCATTCAGGTG
>JAUTCR010000029.1 GCA_030673895.1 Verrucomicrobiota bacterium JB023 | reverse complement strand
TCAACCATCCCCACTTCCTTCAAAAGTTGGCCACTTACCCTCTTTCCGTTTTTAAAGATTTCAACAAACGGAGGATTCCAGCCCGGAAACTTTCTCCAGGCTGGATCCCAAACCCTAAGCGTGAGCTCAGAATTTTCGTCGGTCTCGCCATTTACGAGGCCGATTCGAAAGGTTATTGTTGAATGAAGATAATAGCCTTGAAGATCATGCAAATTCTCCTCTTCGTCTAGGTCTGCCCCTTCTTTCAGCGAAGGTAAAGACCGACGAGGAGCCTGTTTTATCTCGTGGTTAAGAGTCAAGACTTCACCAAACACCTCTAGAAGCGGTTCATCTGCAACCGCTGTTGGATGCCCTACCAAAAATGCGGAAAGGAGCTTAAGGTTCTTAAATTTCACAGTCGAACGTCTAGCACCACCATCTAGCCCGAGAAGCAAAAACGCCTGAGAATTTCCAAAAACCCCTAACGGAAAAGCAAAACCCACGGGTCATCCACCGTGCGGGTCGGATTCAGGTGCTGCGGATTGGTCGCTATTGATAGCTGGTATCTTGTAACCATGTTTGTGAAGGGTGAGCAGTGAAGTAAGACAGTCGATTTCCCACTGGTAGGCTTTCACGACCAAGACTCCATCAATGTATAATGCTTCTCCTGTCTCGGGCCACGCTCTACCCTTGGAGACAGTCACGACTCCTTCGGTATCTGCCTTCAGTCCAAGCGCATTCAACTCCTCGGTGGTGCACATTGGCATGTGAAGAGTCACCCTGCTATCGTCAGATTGTCGCTCTAGAATTGGGCTATCCCTCACGATCCACATACCGTCCTCAAACAGGAATTCATACGAGCATTGCATTGCTACGTATCTGAGTGCGACCATAGCCGGAATGTCGCGTACCTTCATGCTCTTCATAGGGCGAGATTTGAGCTCCACATCAGTCACCTCGATTCGCAGAGCGACTGGCGCATTCTTCGAGTTATCAATTTCAGCTCTAATTTGGTTTACAACATCGAGGGCGGCCGTGTCTTCGGTGGTTTCTATTGAGTTGATTGTCGGTCCTAGCCAACCGGCCCGAGCTAAGCCACTGGCGAGAGTAAGAACTAGCAAGCCGATTCTAAATGATTGAAAGACTACCATACTTCTAGCGAGCGTTTCAGTGCACAAAATCCGACGGACTTAGCGTACTATCGAATAGCTCTACAACGAACCGCTCATCTGTCCACAATTTTCCCACCAGCGCCGTCGGATTTGGTTTCTACGGAGGCTCTACTGAGTTTTCAGTGGGTAGCGAGTTGTGGATTTTTGAGCGCTCGCTTGCCTGCAGTCCAGTAGGCGATGGCTCTCAGGTTCTCGAAACGCCGGTAGCCTCTGGCGCGACGCTTGGCGAGTTGTAGAAGCCCGTTGATGGATTCAATCATCGAGGAGGTGGTGTAATCTTGATAGTAGCCCAAGATGCCGTCCCAATGACGGCGCAGGGTGCGACCCAGTTTCACCATCGGCTCGAGGCGTGAGCGTTGGCACTAGGCGCAGATTTCCTTGAGATGCTCTTCGGCGGCAACTCTCTCCTTGCCAGCTCATTGGCGAAGGCTTCAAAGGTTTCCTTGTCTTCCCCGGGGGTGAAAAAGAGTAATCTGG
This sequence comes from Verrucomicrobiota bacterium JB023, assembly GCA_030673895.1. Classification (GTDB taxonomy): domain Bacteria; phylum Verrucomicrobiota; class Verrucomicrobiia; order Verrucomicrobiales; family Akkermansiaceae; genus Roseibacillus. The sequence continues at coordinate 69,396 of JAUTCR010000029.1, read as the reverse complement.
CCACCTTCGAGCCTCCTCGCCCGGGAGCGTGCCCCTCTCAGTCGATTTCAAGGAAAACAGTTCCGAATTTTGGTCCCTTGCGAGTGGAGGTCTCGTTGACTCCCAACCGGGTCAGAGTCGACTAATCCGCTTCCTGCCAGGCTTCACTAACCCTCGCCCGAATCAGATGCCAAATGCGGTCCTCAATCACCCCGGTCTGTCGCGAGACCCCGGCTACCGGCATCACTTTGGAAAGCCCCAGTAGAAACGCTTCCATCAGGAGAGTGAACCCGCTGTTCGGCTCGGCCCACGGCACCGGGACTGTTTTGATGGAACCGTCTTGGCACCGGATGCGCGGCACCCTTGCTTCCAGAGTGGTGCGGTGCTCGAAGAACCTGAGATGTTCCCACTGACGCAGACGGGTATCATGCACGGGACAAAGGTCCCCTGTCGCCGGATCAGGGAAGCGGGCCCCACGCTTGAAATCGATTCTGATGACGAGACTCTTGGCCTCCGCATTGAAGTCGCATTCCTGGACCAACCAAGGTTCGGCCAACCCCAGCGCTTACTTGAAAAGACTTTCCACGGACATCGTGGGAGCTTGAAAAATTACCTTCGCCGCCGGACCCCTCAAGTCTGTCTACCCACCACAGATTCAGTAGAGCCCCAACAATTTAGTCCGTGGTCGGAACATCATCATCTTCAACGGTAGGGTAAATCTGCCTCCTGAGCGAAACCGCGTAATTCATCGAATTACTCCGGCGAAGCCCGCGCACATCCTTGAATCCGACGTGTTCGATCTGAGGAGCGTTGCCTAACCTTTGGATGGCGTGGCAGATGATCTCCTTTGCTCTAATTTCTCCGCGCATGTGGTTGGCGGGATTCTAGCCCCCGATCCAACGAGCGCAGAGGACAATGACGGCCGCAAGGTCGGGCCAATCTTGCGCAGTCGAAATATGGGACGTGAGTGAAGCGACTTGCCCCGAGAGTGGCGAAGCAATCAAGCATCACCGGCGAGAACTCGATACGGTTGGGTGGAAAGGCTTTCTACAGCCACGAGATTGAGCAGGGGAGACGTCGACCTTTCCACCACTAGTCTGGCAGACACAGGTCTTGGGCTGAATGACGACAAGGTCATGTTGTTCCCTGAGGAGGGGCACTCTTTTAGGAAAAGCGGCTAGCGAAACGCCGCGACGGCGGAGCATCCGCTTTGAGGCGGCTCTCAATTTGTTGGCTGCAGTAAGCCCACTTACGTCACCATCGAGATGCGGCCGGAGTGGCGGGCGCCTTCTTCGATGGCGAGTGAGGAGACGGTGAGGTCGCCGTCGAGGGTGGCGTGCTTCTTCAACGTGAGCTTTTTGCAGGAGACGCTTCCGGAAACGTTGCCGTCGATGATCACTTCACGAGCTTCGACTGTCTCCAAGAATTCAACCTTGGCCTTGTGCTGGACGAAGAGGCGGTCGGCTGAAACGCGCCCGCTGATCTTGCCGGTTTTGCGGATGATGAAATCTCCGGAGCATTCGGCTCCGCCTTTAATCTCTCCCTCGATGGTGAGGTTATGACATTGGATGGTGATGCCGGTGACGGAGCCCTTTTTATGAACAAAAACGCTGCCACGTGTTTGGATGCGGGAATTGTAGCGATCGCGAATGTCGTAGTCCTTGAGGCCAATGTAGGCGCCGCAGCGGGGGCAGAGTGCCGAGGTGGAGTCGGCAAGGATCTGATGCTCGTGCGCGCACTCAAAGCATCGGACCGAGCGTTTCTTTTCCTTTCGGTTAAGAAGGGAGTCGAAGGCTTTGGCGACGGGTGGTGAAGGTGCCGGCTTGGGTGTGGCGTCGGGGGAGGGACGGAAGCGCGAGACAGGGGCAGCCGCTGGCGATGGCTCCTCAGATGGCGGGGAGGGGGAGGGGGTGTTTGCAGGTTCTTGATGGGTGGTAGTCGACCCAGGGGATTGCTGCGGAGTGGGAGCGGTCGATTCGGCCGGAGTCGCTTCTTTGGCCGGAGGGTCTGGGCTTGAGGGGCCTGGAGTTGGCTTGAGAGAAGGAGGAGAAGGTTGGACCTTGGATGAAGACGGCTGGTCCTTCTTCTCTTCGCTAGGGGGCGGGCTTGTTTCCGGGGTGGAGGAGGTTTTTCCCGCCGGGGCGGAAGGGGGAGCGGGAGGTGAAGGCGGCAGTGATGTTTCAGTCGAGCCTGCCGTCTTCTCTTCCCGGGTCGCGATTTTTGGACCTTCGCGAGGAGGTTGATGATTCGTTACTTTCCCTTTCTCAATCTTCAGGTAGGCGCCGCAGCTCTTACAAATCGTCGAGATGACTAGCGACGATTCTCGCTGGGCCTGCCCGCAGTGAGGACAGACCACGTCAACGGTGTCAGGCTGACGACGTTTGCCGAACAGAAGAGCGAGTCCCGAAGGAATTGAGGTTACCTAGCGCTTAGGAGGCTCCGGCCAGCGAGCCTTGTTTTGGCTGCTGATTGCCACCTTGCTTGCCAGAGGCAGGCTTTTGCTGGTTACCAGCGGGCTTGTTGCCAGAGCTTGGCTTGGAGTCCTTGGAGGCAGGCATGCTGGAAGGTGCTCCGACCTCGGACTTGCCGACGAAGATGGCTCCGCCTTCCATGACGAGGGTCGCGGCCTTGATGTCTCCGACGACTTCGGAGCCTGCCTTGAGCTCGACGGTGCTGGATGCGGTGATATTTCCGTGGACCTTGCCGTGGATGACGATTGAGCCCACTTTGACGGCTGCCTTGATGCGAGCGTTCTCGCGAACATGCAGGGAGCCGGTGGAGATGATTTCACCCTCGACCTTGCCGTCGACGATTAGCTCGTCTTGGAAGCGGATGGTTCCGTTAATCTCGACGTCGCTGGAGAGGCGATTGCGGTGAGTGGAGGTGGCAGCTGCTGGTGCCGCGGCGGGAGCGGAAGGCGCGGGGGCAGCTTGACGGGGTGCAGCGGGCGCGGGAGGGGCAGGTGCGGCCGGCTGTGAAACAGGACCCTTCGGGATATGAGGAGCGTTCGAAGTGTTTCCCTGTTGATCGTTGTTAATGATTTTTTGAAACATCGTGAATATTCAATGGATTTGGATTTGGTCTGTCAATGAGGATCAACGGCGATTCCTATTCGTCGACTGATGGTTGGGAAGCGTCAGAGGGAGTCTCGTTTGTCTCTTCCTCTGTGGGCAAAGTGTCATCCTCAGGCGAGGACTCCGCGCTTTCGCTCTGAGCCTCGGTCTCGGTCTCGGTCTCGGTCTCGGTCTCGGTCTCGGCGGGTGCGACTGGGATTTGCACGGGAGGGCTCACTGGTGCGGGGGTGTCGGTGGCCGGGGTCGGGGCGGGAGGCTCGGGAGGAGCGACTTTTTCAGGAGCGTCGACTCCCACCAGATTCAGGCGAGTGACGGCGAGGTTCTGCACCGCGTAGCCTTGGTAGTCATCGAGCTTGCGGTTGTAGTAGGACTTGGCGGCGTCGTCATTTCCAGCGGCTTTGGCGATATCACCCAGCGCGATCAGGCTGTTAGCGTGGTAGGCTTTCGCTTCATCATTAGCGATGAGCTCCTCGAAGAGGCTCTTGGCTTCATCGGCCTTGCCCTGGGCCAGAAGGCTGGTGGCGAGGGCATAACGAGCTTGGTTGGCGGCAGGGCTGTCCCCGTGCTCAGCGATGAGAGTGCGCAGGGTTTTGAGTGATTCTTCTTCCTGTCCTTCGGTCCAGAGCTGGTCGGCGAGAAGGAGCTGGGCCGAGAGGGCGGCAGGTGTGCCGGCATGGTTCTTGGCAACCTCCCGGTAGGACGCGCTATCTTCGGCTGCGACCAAGGCTTCACCAGCCTGGCGTTGCTGATCACTCTTCACTTGGCGCATGATGATCATGGCTGCAACGAGAATGGCGATAAGGAGCACGGCGCCCAGGATGAGCTTCAGGTTCTTCTCGAAGAACAGCTCCATCTTCGACGGGCCGTGTTCGATTTCGCCAAGAGGGGAGGGGTTTTGCGAGGTTTTTGCTTCGTCCGACATGCGAGGAGGTGGGAGTACCCTTAGAATGAATGCGAGGCAAGTCTGGGGAGACGATAATCCCGCATTTTTGCTGCTGAGCGTTCGGGGTGTCCCAAGAAGTCCGAGGGGTGTGGCCGCGATAGGAAAATATCGAGGCTGGAAAATGGTCGGGACGACTGGATTCGAACCAGCGACCTCCTCAACCCCATTGAGGCGCGCTACCAAGCTGCGCTACGTCCCGTAACCGTGAGGGCGGGGACGCTACGACGCGGGCCAGCCTTTTGGCAAGTCATGAATGCGCTCGATCGGTGTTTTTCCTGCCAAACGGGAGCAGGGAGGCAGGCGATTCGCCTGGATTTAGCTTTTTTGTCAATTGGTCGCTAAGCCTTGTCAATCTGACGCTAGCGCCAGGCTGAGGAGGTCGCTATTCGGAGGGTCGTGCAATTATCAAGCTACGCGACACCCATCGCATTGTTGGCAGCCACGGTCACCGGCCAGGCTGATGATTTGGTTCTGGATCCTACGGTCGTTACCGACTCGAGGCTGGAAGAGGTTGAGGATGAAGTGGCTGTGCTAGACTCGAAAGAGGTGACCTCCGAGGATTTGGAAAAGGCGCAAGCAGCGACCCTGGAAGATGTCTTTCAAGAGACCCCATCGGTCACCGTCAATGGAGGGCGCACCCAGGCACAGCAGATTTTCGTCAATGGCTTGGAAAGCACCTTGAGCAATGTGACGGTCGATGGAGCCACGCAAGGCAATATCTATCACCATAGCTCCGGGGTCTTCGTTGAGCCGGAACTCCTCAAGCAGGTGAGCATCGATCCCGGCGCGGGTAATGCCTTGCAGGGCTTGGGCGCGCTGAACGGGGCGGTTGAATTCGAGACCATCAATGCATTTGACTTCCTTTCCGACGGGCGTGAGTACGGTGGCCTGACCAAGGGAACCTACTATGTGAATGGCGAAGGTTATCGCTTCTCGCAAACGATTGCTTCCCGTCTCTCCTCCAATTGGGGGATCCTCGTCTCAGGTGGTTATCTGGACCGGGATGACTATCAGGCAGGTGATGGCGAGACTGTCGACCTGACCGATTACACCTCCCAGAATGCTTTGGTGAAGTTGTCCGGTCGTTTCGACAACGGACAGAGCCTCGACATCGGCTTCGAGCATGTCGAAAGCGAAACCCTTGCCTACAATCGGATCAACGTCGACGGGCAGTGGCTGATCGACTCCGGCCGCCCGACCGGAGAGCTTCAACCGACTGTTCTCGGCCGCTCCACCGCGACCTTGAAGTATGCTCTCAATCCAGTGGACAACAAGTTGCTCAACCTGCAGGCGAACGCTTACTTTAGCCGCCAATCCTACGAGCGAGAGACGACAGATGAATACAGTGCCCTTGATACCATGGGCATCACCGTGCGCAATGCGTCCCGTCTCTTCGAGGCCTTCACGGCGACTTATGGGGTGGATGTCCGCTACACGAGGAACAATCTGGATCTTTCCTGGCTGGGTGAGGGTGAGGAGGAGGAGACGGCCTATGGCTTCTTCTTGCAGAATGACTACACGCCTCACCATATGATAACCTTCTCTCTGGGGGGCCGCTATGACTTCTATGACTACGAGAGCGTGAGCGGAGAGGAATTTGATTCCTCACAGTTCAGCCCCAATGCCTCGATCACCTTGCGACCCCTTGACGGTCTGTCGCTCACCGGGAGCTGGGCGCGGGCTTACCGCGGCGTTGGCATTCGTGAGTCCTTCCTTCCTTCAATCTCGATCTCAGACTCATTGGATGGAGAAGAGTCGGAGACCTTCAAAATCGCGGCTGATTTTGAGAAGAATGGCTTCTTTGCCTCAGCCTCCTACTTTAATCAGAGCATCGATAACTACCTCTACCCCATCACCTCGAATGGGAGCCTTGGCGATATCAAGAACGAGGGATACGACGCCTTCATTGGCTATCGTGCGAATGGCTTCTCGACCTCGTTGGGGGTGGCAGACAACGACCCGGAAGTCGACGGCTATGCTTATCCCGACGACTTCGGGATGGTCGTCGCAGGGCGCCGTTGGATCTTCACCACGAGCTATGCTCACGAAGACAGCGGAGTGACCGTTGGCGGCAGCGTGGAGTATCGCGAGGAGGTTGACGAAGTGCCTCTGGGTTCCTTCCCGGCCGTGGCTGGAAAAGACTCTTACACCCTGGTCAATGGATTCGTTCGCTGGGACGTGCCGCAGGTGGAGGGCCTTTCCTTGTCGGCTAACGTCGATAACATCTTCGACCAAGACTACCAGGCGCACACCATTTACACGGCTTCTGGTCTCAAGAGCCCGGGTCGCGAGTATCGCTTCGGGGCTGCCTACGAATTCTAAGAAACAGGGGGACAGCTCCTCTAGATGAGCCTTTGAAGAGATGGCCGCCGCTGTTGAGTGGCGGCCATTTTTTGTCTCCGGAGCGTGGTGAGCGAAGCTGCTTGGGAAGGCTTCCGGCTCAGGTCGGTTGGCCGACGCGGCCTAATGCAGATCACTTCAGCCTCAGTTCTATGAGGTGGTAGATAGAGCGCGGTTAGGCTGTTCCTCTGCTGTCTTGGTCGTCCAAGCTTAAAGTCAAAAGAGCCGGTCGATGACCGGCTCTTATCGTTTGAATGATCGAGTGGATGGTCGTTAGTCCACCTTGGTGATCTGTAGATAGTAGGCGACGTGAGGGCCGTCTTCGGTTTCGAAGAGAGCCGAGAGTTGGTAGTCGCCTGCTGGCACGTTGGCCTTCAAGGTCACTGAGGGGCGATCCGCGTCGACGTCGCCGGAGGCAATCTTTTCTCCATCGAGGGCCAGCCAAGCCGATTGAATGTCCAGAGCTTTACCGGGAACCGCGCGGTAGGCCAGGCTGGCTCCAGGGACGTTGGCCCGCGCGGGGGCGGCCGCATTGAGCGCCAGCTCGCTGGAGAGAGGATAGCGGGAGAGAGTGAACTCATAGTCTCCTCCCTCCGTCACCTTGAGCAACCAATAGGCCGGACCGTCTTCATTGACGCCCGTCAGTTTGCCCTCGCGGATGTAGCGCTGGTTCCAAGCCACGGAAGCGGTGCCTCCGGTGCCGATGAGGTCGTGTGCGGTGAGCTCGAGCGGCTTGGGATTGGACCCGAGATGGAAGGGGGCGCCTTCCGCGAAGGAGTCTTTCATGCTAGCCCACCAGTCTTCGTAAGCTTCGCGCATGGTCTTGACCTTCTCGGGGAACTCGTCGGCCAAGTCGGTCTTCTGGAAAGGATCCGTGGAGAGGCGATAGAGTTTCTTTCCATTCAGCAGGCGCCAGTCCTGCGCCATGATAGAGCAATTTCGCCATTTAATGGGGTCCTTGACCCGCTGGGAGTCCGTGACGAGAATGCGTTCCGGCCAATCGGCTTGGTCCTCTGACTCCAACAGCGGGCGGAGGGAAGTGCCATCGATTTTCGGCTCATCCTTCACCTCGAAGCCACAATAGTCGGCCAGGGTGGGGAGGACGTCGATGTGGGCGGTGAGGGTGTCGATATCACGGCCTGTATCCCAACCCTTCTCCGGCCAATGGATGAAGAAGGGCACGCGGTGTCCTCCCTCGAGGTTGCTGCCCTTGTTCCCGCTCATGCCGCCGGGGAAGTGCTTGGCCCCGGCAGCGGTGCCGTTGTCGGTGGTGAAGATAAAGAGCGTGTCCTTGTCGACGCCGAGCGCGGCAAGCTTTTCGCGAAGCTTGCCGACATTGTCATCGATGTTTGTGATCATGGCGAAGAAGGCTTGCAGGCGGGGATCGAGGTCGGGGTAGAGGGCGAGATACTCTTCGGGGGCATGGAAGGGCCCGTGGGGAGCATTCGTGGAGATGTAGGCGAAGAAGGGCTTGGATGCCGCCACTTGTTCCTCGATGAATTCAGTGGCCTCCGCGAAGAAGACGTCGGTGCAGAAGCCCTCGGAGGGAGTGAGCTCGCCGTCCTCCAGGTAAGTATCGTCGAAGTAGGCGTTGTTCCAGACATCGGGGGTCTGCCCGACCCCGCCCCCGCCATGGACGAAGGTCTTTTGAAAGCCCCGGTATTCCGGTTGGTAGGGGTAGCTATCGCCGAGGTGCCATTTGCCGAAGATGCCGGTGACGTAGCCGGCGTCACTGAGGTAGTCTGCGATGGTGCGCTCGTTCGTCCGCAGCAGGGAGCGCCCCATGATGGTGTGCCAGGCGCCGGTCCGGTTCGTGAAGCGTCCGGTCATCAGGGCGGCACGTGTCGGCGTGCACGTCGGGGAGACGTGATAGTCGGTCAAGCGGATCGACTCGGAGTGGAGCTGATCGAGGTGGGGAGTCTTGATGGTGGGATTACCGTGGCAGGCCAAGTCGCCATAGCCTTGGTCGTCAGTGATGATGAAGACGATGTTGGGTTTGGCCGCGAGGGCGGCGGTGAATGCGAGGAAGAGAAGAATTCGCTGCATGAAGGCCATACGATTGGGAAGCAGGCTATTATTGCAAGATCTCAATCGGTTTCCGGTTGCGCGCCGGGATGGGTGGGGGAGGGAGGCCTTGTCTTCTCTCTGGACCAGAGCGCAAAGAGGGCGATGAGCAGGATGAGGGCAACTGGCTGCCATAGGAGGGTGGATTGGAAGGCTTGGCCCTCGTCGGCTCCGGCTTCCTTAAACCCTGTTACCGCGCCGGCGAAGGCGAGGGAGGCTAATCCGTAGCCAAGATTGAAGAGTAGCCCCTTCACCGAGAGGATGGTGGCCCGCTGGCTTGAGTCGGCCAAGCGATTGAGTTCCCGGGAGACGAGGAAGTCGGTCCATGACATTACCGCCATCACCCCGATAGCGGGGAGAATGCCCCACCAAGGCCAAGCCTGAGCCAGTAGGATGAGGGAAAATGCCGACCAGCCAGTAATAATAAGCAAGTGGTGTCTGGGCGAGAGAGTCCTCGCCAGTGCCTTGGCCAGGCGGGGGACGAAAAGGCCGGTGAGGGCGAAGGTGGCTCCGAGGAAGCCAAAGAGCCAGGTCGGGATCTCGATGAAGCGAAAGTAGGTGGAGGTGAGGGTAGCGAAGGTGCGGGCGAAGGAATCTCCGAGAATGCCGCCGAGCACGACGACGAGTGCGGCCGGGGTGGCGAACATCCAGCGGCTGGCACCCAGCGTTTGCGCGAAGGCTTGCTTGACGGTCGGCTTCGCCCTGGGTTGTCCGTCACCCGTTTCTCTCATCTTCCAGCTCAGCGCGAGGCAGGCGAGGCCTTGCAGAAAGACGAGAGCGATGGGGAGCTTGAGGGTGGTCTGCCGATCGAGGCCGGCAAGCGCGGGAATGAGACGCGCCAGTACACTTGGGTCGTAAAGTATGGCTCCAAGAATCATCGCCGAGAAGAAAGCAGCGGACCGGAAAACCATGAGCGAGGCGAGAACCTGGTCCCACTGCGCTTCTTCTCCTTTCTCCTTGAGCGTGTCATAGGCCAGTGCCTGGTCTGCTCCGCTGGCCGAAGCCTCGGAGGCTCCGGAGAGCAGCCGGTTGATAATGCAGAGGCCGAGCAAGAGAGCCCCTCCGTTGGCCGGAGCGACCAAGAGGCAGGCCATCTCCATTATCATCATCACGGCGGCAGCCAGGATGAGCTTGCGGCGGCCAATGAGGTCGGCGAGTGCCCCGGAGGGACCCTCGAGGAGAAAAATTGTTCCTGCCCATAAGGCATTGAGAGCCAGGAAGGTTTCCCGGCTCAGGCCGAGGTCGAGGAAGAGAATCGCAAAGACGGGATAGTAGGCGCGCGCATTGTAGAGCGTGGTGTACCACGCATAGAGGCGGACATTACGATGTCGAAAGGGGCCCTGGCCAGTGAGGATGTCGCGCACGGGCGGGAGTCTCGAAGCGATTCCCAGGAATGCAAGAATGAGGCGTTCAAAAGGCGGCCGAGGGATGCGGCATCCGTCCGGCATGACACATCCGGGGAGGCTAGGGGAACGATTTTCGAAAGGGCCGGAGTCTGCTTTTCGTCAGCTTATTTAAGTTGTCTTAATAAAAAGGTCGGAAAAATTTTAGAATTTTAAAATATTGGCCTTTCAACGATTTCAGGGTGCTCAAAGTGTACTAAAGAATAAAAAGTTGACTCAAAACGGCAGGCCGGTGTATCAAAGTGCACCGAAAGGAACTCAAGTGTCCTGTGAGTGCAACCGTCCAGAGCTTCGAAGGAGGCTACGACTTCAAGCTCGACTCGAAATACCGGGTCGCGGTGCCTGCTGCTTGGCGGCCGGTATCAGGTCAGACGGTGAACTTGCGGCTCTTGAGCTGGCAGCATCTGGGCGTGCCCGTGCTGCGAGTCCTGACGGACAAGGCTTTTAGCGCGATGATGGAATCCATTGACCAGAACGAGACTCTGACGGTCGGGCAGAAAGCCCAGGCCAAGAGTTCGATCTCGGCGCGTATCGAGCCAGTACACATGAACGATCAGGGGAAGCTCGCTGTCCCCAAGAAGCTCGCCGACAAGATGGGGCTGGAAACATCGAACATGGTGTACTTGAGAGGGCGGATCACGAGTTTCGACTTGGTGAGTCCGCGGGACATCGAAGCCATGGAGGCAGCCGAAGAGAAAGCGCTTGGAAATCTCTTCGACATCGTCGGCTTCGGAGAATGAACCGAGCAGAAAGATTTACTGGAAGGCTGGAACAATGCTGTCACCCCGAAACCAACCCGAGAGCCCGGCTCGTCAAGAATGCCTTGTCGACTGGAGTTTTTCGACTGAACCGGGTCACCGGGCAGGACGGGGTGGCAGTGTCCGGACTGAAGGAGAGAACAATTTATTGGGTAAAACAGACTGGAACACTGGAACACTGTCTCCACTCCGTAGTCAAAACAAGCGGTGGGCCTGGTCCCCATGCCTTGCTGGTGACGGATTTGGAACATGCCGCCGCCTGACCGGCGCGGAGTGGGGGCAAGTTCAGTCTGCTTGAGGGAAGAGAGAAAGAGGGTTGGAACGATTTACTGGAACACAGACTGGAACACTGGAACACATGCTGACACCCGCATCCATTCCGGCATTGGCCGGGGAGCCCCGCTGCCTTGCCGGGTTTTCCTGGGGCAAGCTGGCAATGCCGGAATGGCGGGAGTTGGCATATCATTCTCGAGGTGAGGGTGATAACGGCGCAAGTAGCGGTTATCATGTCTCGGTTTTGCGCGAAGAAACGATAGCGGTTTTCGGTCCGCTGGCGGGGAAGCGCGTATTGGACGGAACTCTCGGCGGCGGAGGGCATAGTCAGGCTCTCTTGGCCGCCGGGGCCTCTGTGATCGGCCTTGATCGCGATGAAGACGCGCTCGCTTATGCGTCCCGCCGGCTCGAGGGCTATGGCGATCGCTTCCGGGCCGTTCATCTTAATTTTTCCCAGATGGAGGAGGCTGTCGAACCTGCTTCCCTGGATGGGGTCTTGCTCGACCTCGGGGTCTCATCTTGGCAACTGGATGAAGCAGAACGCGGTTTCTCCTTCCAAAAGGACGGTCCTCTCGACATGCGAATGGATCGGAGCAAGGGGGAGACTGCAGCCGATCTCGTTAACACCTGGGCTGAGGAGGACTTGGCCAATGTTTTTTATCGATTCGGGGAGGAGAAAGCTTCGCGGAAGATTGCCGCAGCCATCGCCAAGGCTCGCCAGCAGGAGTCCTTCACGCGAACCCTGCAGCTCGCCGATTGTGTGGCGAGCGCAATGGGAGGGCGGGGGCGCAAGCATCCGGCCACGCGAGTTTTTCAAGCTTTGAGAATCGCGGTGAATGCCGAATTGGATGAGGTGGAGAAGGCTTTGCGTGCTTCCTTGAATGTCCTCAAGCCCGGCGGTGTCCTGGCAGTCATTACCTTTCACAGTCTTGAGGATCGCTTGGTGAAGAATTTCATGAGGGACCGCAGCCGCCAATGGCTGGACCGTCCCGAATGGCCGGAGCCACGTCCGAACCCGGACTGGGCCCTTGTGCCGATTACTAGAAAGGCCGTATCGGCCGGAGCCGAGGAGTTGGCCGCCAATCCAAGGTCCCGAAGCGCCCACCTGAGAGCCGCAAAATTAAAGTCATGAGTCGCAATCGTAAGAAAAGTGCAGGAATGAGTCCCTTTGCCATCATCTTGTTGGTGATGACAGCCCTGTCTCTGGGTTGCACCGAGGTCTTTCGAGTGGTGGTGAAGAATCGGCAGCTGCGCGTGGCCAAGGAGATCGAGGTGGTCGAGCGCCGCATCAAGGAGCATGAGCGGGACGTGACGAATCTTGAGATTCGCTTGGGGCAGCATGCCAATCGCTTTGCTCTTCGGGAGCTTTTAACGACGAGAGGCACCGGGCTTCTACCAATCCCGCAAGAGGCGATTATCGATATCGCCCCAGTTTCAATGGATCCCCTGGTAGCGAGGAAAGAGTGAGATGAAGAGAGGACTGGAAGTGCGCTTGTTGATTGTTTGCCTGACGCTTGTCGTCGGGCTTAGTGCGCTTTCAGTGAGGCTGGTTTTCCTGCAAGGGACCGAGACTGGGCGGACAAGTCACAAGGAGTCCCGGGGCTTCGAGGCGAAGCGGCCTCTCTTCGCCCAGCGTGGCTATATTTGTGACCGCAATGAGGAGATTATTGCCCGCAATATCCCGGTCACGACGGTCAAGGTGGACCTTCGGCAATTGGGCAAATGCAATGAGGTGATTGGTGGGGTGGCGTATCCTCTCGCGATGATGGACCCGCGCTGGGCAACGGCGGGGCCGAAGGAGCGGAACCGCATCCTTGCCGCGAAACGCCGCGAACTCTTTGAATCCGAGGACCCCGACGACGTCGTGCGGCAGCATTTGGATTTCCTCGTCAAGATTCTCGTGCCCCGCTTGGGTTTTGAAAGCCGGGAGGCCCTCTTGAAGAAGATTGGCCCGCTCGGGCATGGAGAGACGATCATCGCCAAGAATGTGACTGAGGATGTGGCGGATGAGCTGGAGCAAGTCATCCGTGAGAATCGTCTGCAGGGCGTCATCTTGCAGAAGGGTTACCGCCGCTGGTATCCGAACCCGGACATGGCCTGCCATGTTGTCGGAATTGTGAACCACGAGGGAGTCGGCAAGTCCGGGGTGGAGCGGAGCATGTCCGCCTATCTCGCCGGGAAGGATGGCTACGAGGTGACCCGTCGCGATGCTCAGGATTTGGCTCTCGGAAAAAGCCAGAGCGTGGTGAAGCCGCCCATCCAAGGGCTGAGCGTTCAGCTGACCTTGGACCTCAGCCTGCAGGCAATCGTCGAAGAGGAGCTGGATGCGGGTCTCGAGTTTGCCAATGCCGAGAGGGGAACCATCGTCGTCATGGAGCCCGGCACGGGCGAGATTCTCGCCATGGCCAGCCGTCCGGCCTTCAATCTCAATCTGCGGGAGAATGTTTCCACTGCCGGTGTGAACTATGCGACGCAGGCAATCTATGAACCCGGGTCCACGATCAAAATCGTCCCGACCAGCGCGGTCATGGATCTCGGCTTGGCCAATCGTGAGACATCAGTCTTCTGTCACAATGGTCACTATGCCGAGCTGAAGATTAATGATGTCGGCCACTACGGGTGGATGAGCTTGGAAAAAGTCCTGATGAAATCGAGTAACATCGGGACTTATCAATTTGCCAAGATGATGCCCAAGGAGACGCTCTACGACTATTATGAGCGCTTTGGGTTTGGGCAGCCGACGGGGATTTCATTGGGAGCCGAGCTTTCGGGATTGCTGAACCGGAGTAGCAACCCCACGGACCATTCGCGAATCTCCTATGGGTATGGTATCGACGTCACTCCGCTCCAACTCACCGCAGCTTATGGGGCGATCGCCAATGGGGGACGTTTGATGAAGCCCACGGTGGTGAAGTCCGCCATTGCCAACAATGGAACGAAGATTTGTGAATTTAAGCCCGAGATGGTCCGCCAGGTTGTTCAGCCGTGGGTCGCTCGCGAGATGCGGGAGGCGCTGTCTCAAGTGACAGAGGAGGGGGGGACCGCAACCCGTGCTCGCGTCCCGGGTTTTCGCGTTGCAGGAAAGACCGGAACCAGCCGGAAAGCGAAACCCGGCGGATACTATAGTAATCGTTATGTCACGTCTTTTGCTGGCATGATGCCGGCTGAGGACCCTGCCTTTGTCGCCGTTGTGGTGATTGATGACCCTCGTCCTTCAGGAGACCTGAAGCCGGGAGGTGGCACCATTGCGGCTCCTGTTTTTGCCAAGGTTGCCAGCCGGTTTGTTTCGGCGATGAACCTCGTGCCTACCGTCCCGATTCCCCAACCAGAAATTGCCAGCCAGTGAAATTGGAAGATCTTGTCCTCTGCCTATCCCAACCGCATGTCTCCGGTCCCCGCGATGGGGTCGAACTTAGCGGCGTCCACGATGACTCGCGCCAGGTGACGCCCGGGAGCCTCTTTGTCGCTGTCCGGGGCTTGGCGGTCGACGGTCATGACTACATCTCCAAGGCGGTGACGCAGGGGGCGGCGGCCATCGTTGCAGAGACCGAACCACCTGAAGGATACGACAAGGTGTGGATCCGGGTGAAGGATAGCCGTCTCGCTCTCGCCAACATTGCGGATGCCTGGCACCACTCACCGTCGCGTGATCTTCCGATGGTCGGAGTAACGGGAACGAACGGCAAGACCACGATCGCGTACCTCGTGCACACCATCCTCAAGGCGACCCGCATGCGGGCGGGGATGATTGGAACCGTAGCTATCGATGACGGGGTGGAGTCGAACCCCGCCAAGCAAACCACTCCGGGAGCCCTGGAGTTGCAGTCTCTGCTCGCGCGGATGCGTGACAATGGCTGCGGTGGGGTGGTCATGGAGGTTTCCTCACATGGATTGGAGCAGGGGCGGACCCTGGGTGTCGATTTCAACGTGGGCGTCTTCACCAACCTGACGCAAGACCACCTCGATTACCACGGCACGATGGAGAATTACTTCGCAGCGAAGAAGAAGCTCTTCACCCAAATGGCCAATGCCAAGGGGAATGCGGCGGCGGTGATTAACCTGGACGATCGATATGGGGTCGAGTTGGTCGACGACTTCGCTTCCCGGCTCAATATCGTGACCTACGGCTTCTCTAGTCAGTGCGATTTTCGCGCGGGCCGGATGAAGCAAGACGCCCGCGGGACTGAATTTCAATTGGAGGCCAAGTCGAAATCCTTCTTGGTCCGGGTGCCACTGATTGGTCGCTTCAATGTCATGAACGTGCTGGCCGCTTTGGCCGCGGTCACTTCCGTGGGAGTTCCGATGCGCGAGGCTCTCAATGTCTTGAAAGAGATGAAGGGGGTGCCGGGTCGTCTGGAGCTGGCGGGGATGAAGAGCGGTGTTCCTGTTTTTGTCGATTACGCGCACACGCCTGACGCGCTGCAGAATGTTTGCCGAACCCTGCGCGAGCTTGAGCCAAGTCGTTTGATTACTGTCTTTGGCTGCGGAGGGGATCGGGATCGGGGCAAACGGGCCCCCATGGCCCGGGCGGCTGAGGCCTTGAGTAGCTTCTGCATCGTGACTTCCGACAACCCCCGCGGGGAAGAGCCGGACGCGATCATGCGCGAGGTGGAGAAAGGTTTTGCAGGCGAGGCTTACACGCTGATCGAGGATCGCGAGGAGGCCATCCGCCGGGCGATCGAGGCAGCCCGCGAGGGAGACATCATCCTCATCGCGGGGAAGGGACATGAGGATTACCAAATCTTCTCGGACCGGACGATCGAGTTTGACGATCGAAAGGTGGCCCGCCGGATCATCGATGAATTGCGCGGAAAGGAGGCCAGGCTGTGAAGGGGGTCGATTTAAAGACGATAGCCGCAGCCGTGGGAGGCTCTCTTCCGTTTGGAGGAGACGACCGGGTTGTTAGTGGTGTCTGCACGGACAATCGCAAAGTCGCGGGGGGTGAGTTATTTGTCGCTCTCAAGGGTGAGCGCTTCGATGCCCACGCTTTTGCCCAGTCGGCTCTTGAGGCGGGAGCGGCAGGTGTGTTTGTGGAGAATACGGAATGCACCGAGTCTGCGGAGGGGACAATCCTGGTGGGGAATACCCTCACGGCCCTGCAACGTCTGGCCAGATGGTGGCGAGCGGAGCTGGGTCTGCCCGTCATTGGTCTGACCGGTTCGAACGGCAAGACCTCAACCAAAGACTTTACCAAAGCCGTTGTCGGCACTCGTTATCGCATCCGTGCCACGGTCGGTAATCTAAACAATCACATTGGGGTTCCACTCAGTGTGCTCTCTCTCGAGGAGGGGGATGAGGTCGGGATCTTTGAGATGGGGATGAATCATCCGGGAGAGATCGCCCCGCTGTGTGAAATTGCCAAACCGCATATCGGGATCATAACCAACATTGGAACCGCTCACATTGAATACATGGGCTCGCGCGACGCCATCGCGGAAGAAAAAGGTGCACTCGCTCGTTCGCTTCCTGAAGTAGGCACTTTGTTGGTCCCGGTTTCCTGCGACTACATGCCATACTTGGTGGAGAGAACGAGGGCCCAGGTCGTTGGCGTAGGCAACGGACGCGGGGATGTGCGGGCTGAGGAGATTGACGGCTCCTCGGGCACGATGAGTTTTCAATTGGTCTTCGAGGGTGAAGGAAAGGCTCAGGTTCACCTGAAGGTGGCCGGGCGTCACATGGTGACCAACGCGCTCCTCGCTGCTGCAGCGGGCCGAGCCCTTGGCATCGGCGTCGAGGATGCGGCCAAGGGGTTGACAGAGGCCGTCCTCACCAGTGGGCGCCTGCGAGCCTTCCAAGCGGAGGGAGTGAAAGTTTTTGATGATACCTATAATGCCAATCCGGACTCGATGCGGGCAGGATTGGAGACTCTGGCCGAAGCGTCGGTCGGGGAGGGAGGTCGCCGATTTGCGGTCCTCGGCCGGATGGCTGAGCTAGGAGAGCACGCCGAGCGTGAGCATAAGGCCCTTGGTGAGTCCGTGGCCGGGATGGGGATTGGACTGCTGGCGGTCGGCGAAGGCGCCGAGGGAATCGCCGAAGGTGCGGGAGGGAATTTCTATTTTGCTGAAAAAGAGCAGGCTGCGAAGTGGCTTTCCGAGAATCTCAAGGAAGGTGATGCGGTCCTGTTCAAGGGCAGCCGTGCTGCGGCCATCGAAGAAGTGATGAACCTCGTTTTTACTGACTAAGATATGTTATACTGGATTTACGAATGGTGGGCAAAAGCCAACGAGGCGGGTGCGGAATGGTCCCACGGGTTGAGGTTCTTGAATTGGTTCCAATACATCTCTGTTAGAGCAGGCTTGGCAACCATGATCGCCTTTCTGCTGAGCTTGATCATTGGCCCCCGGATCATCCGGAAGCTGATTTCGCTCAAGGTTGGCCAGCCTATCCGGACTGCGGAAGAGGTTCATAAATTGGCCGAGCTGCATGGCAAGAAAGTGGGCACTCCGACGATGGGCGGGGTGATGATTCTTGGCACGGTATTGGTCTCTGTTCTCCTGTGCGGCCGGCTGTTGAATCCTTTTGTCACCGTCGTCATGTTCGCCCTGTTGTCGCTGGGCTTACTTGGCTTCATGGATGATTACACCAAGGTGGTGAAGAAGTCCTCCGACGGGGTGAGCGGCCGCACCAAACTATTTTGGCAGCTCGTCGTCGGCGCTTTCGTTGCCATCTTCCTCTACACCAAGCCAGAGACCTCCCAGTGGCTTTTCAGTGACCAAAATATTGCCTGGGCGGACAGCGAGAGGAACATCGCCCACCTTTCGATTCCGGTTTCCAAGTCTCCATTTCTCTATCTTGGAATCTTCGCGATTCCCTTCTTCGTGCTTGTTCTGATGGGAAGCTCGAATGCGGTGAACCTGACGGATGGCTTGGATGGCCTGGCAATTGGGTGCACCATTACCGTTGCGCTCGCCTACACCGTTCTCGCCTATGTCGCGGGCAATTACAACGCCCACGAATACCTCAGCGTTCCATATAATCCCTTCGTCGGGGAGGTCTGCATCATCTTGATGGCTCTGGTGGGGGCGAGCTTTGGCTTTCTTTGGTTCAATGCCTATCCGGCCAAGGTCTTTATGGGAGACACCGGATCGCTGGCTATTGGTGGCTGCATCGGAACGACGGCAATTTGCGTCCGCCAGGAGCTGCTTTTGGTCATCATTGGTGGCATCTTCGTGATGGAGGCCCTCTCGGTGATGCTGCAGGTTGCGAGCTTCAAAAGCACCGGAAAGCGGATCTTTCGCATGTCACCGATTCACCACCACTTTGAGCTGGGCGGGTGGAAGGAAACCCAGGTGATTATCCGCTTCTGGATCCTTTCCATTCTTTTCGCACTCATTGGCTTGGCAACTTTGAAGATTCTCTAATGCATCTCGACGGACAAACTGTGGCAATCCTTGGAGCCGGCCGGAGTGGTCGGGCGGCGGCGGAGCTTTGTCTCCGGCTGGGAGCCAAGGTGACGGTCTATGATACAGGAACCATCGTAGGTGACTGGCCCGAGGCCATCACCTTGACGCCCAATGCGACCCCCGAGATGGGCAAGGAGACTCGTGCCGACCTGGTCGTTGTCAGTCCGGGGATCGAGACAGCGGGAGACTTCGCCCAAGCCTTCGCGGAAGGGAGTGGTGGCTTCATTGGTGAACTCGAACTGGGCTTTTTGAACTATCGTGGGCTCGTGGTCGCCATCACAGGAACCAACGGGAAGACAACGACCACGGAGCTGGTCTCGGCGTTTCTCAACGAGAGCGGCATCTCCTGCCTGCCCTGCGGTAATCATGGCCGGCCTCTCTGTGATGTCGTGCTTGATGATGAGCCTCCGGAATCAATTGCCCTCGAGGTCAGTTCGTTTCAATTGGAGACCATCGAAACCTTTCGTCCGGACATTGCGATTTGGCTGAACTTCGCGCCCGACCACATGGACCGCTATGCCACCATCGAGGAATACCGGGCGGCCAAGATGCGAATCTTTGAGAACATGACGGAGGATCAGGCGATCATTGCCCGATCAGAAGAAGACCTTGAGTCCATCAAGTCGAAGGTGATCCGCTTCATGAGTGAGTGGGATGATGAGGCTGACGCCGAATACCTCTTTAAGGATGGCCTGATCTATCGGGCGGGGGTGCCCTTCGTGTCCTTGGAGGACACCACCTTGCGGGGGTTGCACAATGCCGAGAACATCATGGCGGCAACAGCTGCCGCGCATGAAGCGGGGGCAGACTTGGAGAAAATCAAGGAGAGTCTCAAGTCCTTCGTCCCGCCGCCCCATCGCTGTGAATTGATTCGCACGCTAGACGGAGTGGAATATCTCAATGACTCCAAGGCAACTAATCTGCATGCGTTGGAAGCAGCGCTTCGTTCGCAGCTTCGACCGGTTGTTCTCATCGCGGGAGGGAAGGACAAAGGACTCGACTATCAGCCTCTAACTGGGATACTCGGGGAGAAGGCGGTCGCCTCTGTCACCTTTGGCCAGATTGGCCAGTCTCTTGCTAAGGTTTTTTCTAGCGTGGTGGAGACTCGCCCGGTGGAGACGCTTGAAGAAGCCGTCCTCGCTGCCCGCGAACTGGCCCCACCCGGGAGCACCGTCCTCTTCTCGCCAGGGACCTCGTCCTTCGACCAATTTTCCAGCTATGTGGAACGTGGCGACGCGTTTCGCGAGATCGTCAAACAGCTCAAATAGATACCCCAATGAAGACCAAATTATTCGAAACCAAACGTCGTGCAACGAGCGGAGGCTTCCGCTTCCTGCATGCCAAGACCCGTAGGAGGAAGAAGCAGCGTGTGGCTGCGGCAGCATCAAACGGCGACTTCGCCGTGGAAGAGCCCAATCTCGGCGTCGCCCGCGGCCTCGTCGTGATTCTTCTACTTCACGTGGCAGCCATTGCAGCCATCGTGGTGCATAATCAATCGACCAAGAGCGATGTTGTCGTCAAGGAGCCGGTAGAGGCGGCGAACAAGTCAGCGGTGGCAGAGACGGAGAAGCCGAAGCTGAATGCCAACGATCAACCCTACTTCGTCGAGCCGGGGGACACGTATGAACGGATCGCGCGCAACTACGGGCTCGATAGTGATTACCTTCGTCGCTTCAACGGAAATGTTCCGCTGAGTGCCAATCTCGCTCTTAAGTTGCCAGCTGGGGCACAACGTATCGAGGTCATTGAGAATGAAGAAGAGGCTATGGCCATGGAGCAGCTCCCTCCGATTCGTGAAGTGGCTCCCTCGCATTCCATGCCTCCCGAATATGAGCTGTTGTCAGAGCCCGAACCAATCGGAACACCTTTGCCTCCGACTCTCGGTGCGGCCCCCGTGCAGGCCCTGCCGACGGAGCCTGTCCGTACGACCGTTCCATCTGAGCCAGTAGCCCAAGTGGCTCCACCAGTGGTGGAAGAGAAGCCAAAGCCCGCTCCCATGAGGACGCACACGCTGAGTAGTGGAGAGACCGTTTGGTCGCTCTCCCGCCGCTATGGCGTGTCCCAGCAGGAGATTCTCTCCCTCAATGGCATCAAGGATGCGCGTAAGATGCGCATCGGAATGAAGCTCAAGATCCCCGCTCAGTAGGTCTCCCCGTGGCTCGTCATAGTGGCATCCTCCTTTTCTCCGCCGTCGCGACTCTCGTCGTGCTCGGCCTGATCATGCTCACGAGCACGACGGTCTGGACGCCGGAGATGCGTAACAGCGACGACGTCTATGCGTCAGTCAAGAGACAAGCCGTCTGGATGGGGTTGGGCGTCTTCTTCGCGTGCCTTCTCTCCATGATCGACTACCGTCGCCTGCAATCGTGTTGGCTCTGGTTGTTCCTTGGTGTCTGTGTGCTCCTGTCCTTTTGTTATGTCGATGGGATTCGGTATGTGAACTACGGGGAAGGTCGTTGGGTTAAGTTTCCCGGCTTGCCGGTCATCCAGCCTTCGGAGTTTGCGAAGCCGATTGTGGTTTTGGCCCTGGCTTGTTGGTACGCGCAGTATCAGGCTGAAGCGAAGTGCCTCGTGCGCGGTTTCCTGGTGCCCGGCCTGCTGTTAGGTGGGCCTTGCTTGCTGATTCTCTTCGAGCGTGACCTGGGAACGACCATGGTCCTGGGCGCCGTCGGCGGGGGCTTGATGTTCGTCGCGGGCAGCCGGATATCGTTGCTGGGATTGACCGCCGGAATCGCTGCATTGGGAGGGTACAAGTTCGTGCAGAGTGACCCGGTCCGAAGCATGCGCCTGACGGCCTTCTGGAACATGGATGATCCTGAGATTCGGGCCGGAGCTGGCTATCAGTTGGCGCAAGGCTTGAAGGCGCTCCAGAATGGTGGGTGGTTCGGAACCGGGGTTGGCAATGGAACGGCCAAGCTGGGTGCGCTGCCGTTTGCCAACAATGACTTCATCTTCGCCGCACTCGGCGAGGAGCTGGGATTGGTCTTCTCCTTGCTCGTCGTCAGCTCGTTTGTGTTGATTGTCATTTCTGGTCTGGCCATCGCCATCTATGCTCGGGAATTCCATGGCAAGATTCTCGCAGCCGGCCTCACCATGATCATTGTGGTTCCGGCCATGTTGAACATTGGTGTGGTCACGGGATCTCTTCCGGTCACGGGTTTGCCGCTCCCCTTCATGAGCCAGGGGGGCTCCAATCTTTTCTGCACGTTAGTCTCTGTGGGCTTGCTCTTCAGCGTTCACCGCCGCTGCACCTTCATTGAGACGACCGAGCTCGCTCGGACGAAGGAACGCAAGTTTGCGCTTAAGCTGTGAACTTCCTTGCTTGCTCATCCGAGAATTCCCTTCATTTTTGGTACTAAGTGAAGCAGCCCATCAAAGACTCCCCCCGTCAAAACAACTCTCCCCCTGGGATTCACGAGCAATCAGGAGCAGAACTCCATTTCCGGCATTTTGCGGAGACACTTCCGCAAATTGTCTGGACAGCCGAGCCGGATGGCGTGCTTGATTACATCGGTCCCCAGATGGGGAAATATACCGGCGTCTCGGAAGATGACCCCGATTACTTGAACTGGGCGCCGCTCATCCATCCCGAGGATCTCGACGAGGTGATGAGCAATTGGGGAAACTGCGTGCAGAAGGGGACGATCTACGAGCAGGAAGTACGGATCCGCTCGGCGAATGGGAACTACGAATGGTTCACAGCCCGTGCGGTGCCCATCCACAATGAGGCGAAACAGGTCATCAAGTGGTATGGGACGACGACCAATGTCGATTCTTTGAAGAAGTCCGCCGCCGAGAAGGACCGCTTCATCGCCATGCTCGGGCATGAGCTGCGGAATCCACTCTCCGCGATCACCAATAGTTACCACGCCCTCGGCAATGATCTCAATCAAGAGAAGCGGGAGCTTACGATGGAAATCCTGGGTCGGCAGATATCCCATCTCTCCCGCTTGGTTAATGACACCCTCGACGTCTCGCGCCTGTCGGCGGGCAACTTCAAACTCGTCAAAGGCCGGTTGTCGCTCAATCGTATCGTGCAGGATTGCGTAAAGGATTACGAAGCGATCGCCCGGGAGGAGAATATTCGCCTTGAGCTCGATGAGACGACAGCTGCCCTGTGGACTGAGGGAGATTCGGTCAGGATTTCCCAGTGCTTGAACAATCTTCTCAGCAATGGAATCAAGTTCACCGATGCGGGGGGACAGGTGTCGGTCAGCTTACGTGAGGAGCCGGAGGCCGGCATGGCCGTCATTGAGGTGAGAGATACTGGAATCGGACTGACTCCGGAGGAGATGGAATTCATCTTCGAGCCCTTCCGGCAAGGGGCGTCCGCGTATCGCTTGAGCAAGGATGGCTTGGGGCTGGGTTTGTCCGTCATTCGGGAAATCATGGTGCTCCATGAAGGGGAGGCCTCGGTGAGGAGTGAAGGGAAAGGCAGGGGCGCGACTTTCTCGCTTCGTTTCAAAACGACGGAAGGTCCAGCAGTCGGATTGGTTGATACAGGGCGGGGAGATAAGAAGCCCAATGCGGCGACGATACTCATCATTGAGGATGATGTGAATGTTTCCACGGCTCTGGAACTGCTCCTGCAGTCCAGTGGGCACGAGGTCCATGCCTTGCCGGACGGGCGTTCCGCGTTCTCTTTTCTGGCACAGGAGATCCCAGACATCATCTTCTGCGATCTGTCCTTGTCGGGCAGTCTGGAGGGATGGGACATCGCCCGGCAGATTCGGGCGACTTATCCTGATCGGGCGCCCTATCTGGTCGCCTTGTCGGGGCATGCGCAGCCTTCGCACGTGGCGGCGAGCATGGAGGCAGGATTCGATGAGCATCTTGCCAAGCCTGCCACCCTGGAGCAGCTGCGCCAGGCGGTGGCGAAGGCGCTGAAGTAGGAAAGGGTGCTTAGACGGGGGTCGCGGCCTCTTTCTCCGTAGGGTCTGGCTGACATTGGCAAGAGCCCGAGTCGCAGGAGCTGGCCGCTTTCTTATCCTCGAGCATCTTCTCGAGGTCGCGGGAGGTCGGGGTGACTGCCAGTCCGCCCAGTCCGGTGCAGCAGATTTCCCGCGGCATGAGATCTCCCACCTCGCGCATGGCATCGATCACTTGATCGAGGGGAATGAGGTGTTGATAGTCGGCCAAGGCCATGTTGGCGCAGGCGAGGGCATTGCTCGCGGCCATCACGTTCTTGCCTAGGCAGGGCGCTTCCACGCGGTTGGCGAGGGTGTCACATGTCATGCCGAAGGAGTTTTGCAAGGCTTGGGAAGCCGCGCCGAGCTGCTGCTCGAAGGAGCCCCCGGCGAGACCGGTGAGAGCGGCGGCGGACATACTGGAGCCGGAACCACACTCGGCCATACAGCCAGCGACCTCGGCAGCGAAGGTGGAGCGGGCGGTGATGAAGACCCCGATTAGCCCTGCGACCATGAGGGCATCAATCCGGTGCTCCCGGTCGAGACCCATCGCATCACAAACTCCAAAGACGGCACCCGGCAGGGCACCGCAGGATCCGGCCGTTGGTGCCGCGACGATGACGCCCATCGAGCTCTTCATCTCCATCATCGCGGTCACATAGAGGATGACCCGGTTCAGCGCATCACTAGGGATGAGGGCGCCTCGGGAGAGCTTTTCGCTAAAGCCTCCGGACTGATAGTGGAGTAGGCGGTCCTCGTATGAGGTTCCGCCAAGGCCCGTGGTGATCGAGCTCTCAAAGACATCGACCAATCGCCCCATCTTTTCGCGAACTTCGGCTTCCGTGATGCCTCCGCGGGCCGCCTCATAGCGAGTCGCCAGTTCGGCCAGGCTGAGGGTGCCTCCTTCTTGCTCGCGATAGGCGAGCATCTCCTCACAAGAGAGGAAAGGGACCGACAGATCCTTGCGCCCGAGAACGGGGAGGACTGCTGCCACCGGATCGACTGAGACGATCCCGGGCAGACGACCGAGGGTGGCGACCAGGCTGTCGGGCAGTGGGCTCCGACCGCGCGCGATGACCAGGCTTCGCTCAGGCTGATTGCTTACGATGATGTCTTCCAGCTCCGCCTCGGCCTGAAGCCGGGCAACCACGTTGGCGGTGTCGTCGCCAGAGACGATGATGACCGTCTCATGGTAGTCTCCCTTGAGCTCAACGGGAAAGCCGTCAATATTCTGAATCACGATCATGCCACCCCCAGTGGAGATGGCCTCCAGGCTGCGCTCGCGCGTGGCATTGCGCATGGTGAGGCGATAGGTATTCGGGTGCTCAGCGCCGTAGGAGGTATAGCAAATCTCGACCTCGATTCCGGCCTTCTTGATTTCGTCGCGGAAGTTCGGCAGGCGCTCGTCATCCGTCTCCCAGCCCATGAGTCCGCCGAAGAGGCCAAGGTCCGAGCCTTGGCAATCGTGGGTGGTGACGAGCGAGCCCGAGGGATCGTAATCGACGCGCACGTGGGTCAGCTCACCTCCCATGAGGTCGAGGGCGAAGCGCCCAATCCGTAAGGCGGCCGCGCTGTGGGAGCTGGACGGGCCCCGCATCACGGGTCCCAGCACGTCGTTGAAGATACTCGGGATATCGCTCATACCTCATTAAAGGTTTCTTGGCAGGTGATCGCAAGCGAAATTGACAATCGGGCCAAGCGTTCAACATAATTAACAAATTATCCATTGTTGCGCGGAGGCGACTTCGCTAGGCTGCAGCATCATGCGTTATTTTCTGCCAAATCTCTGCAAGATGTTTTTGCTGTTGGCGGTGGTTCCGGCTGCTGCTGATTCGTTAAAGCTCAACGGGCTCTTCCGGGACAACATGGTCATTCAACGGGATACCGAGGCGCGTGTCTGGGGATGGGGTGACGCCGGCGAGCAGGTGGAGGTGACGACATCCTGGAATGGGAAGAAAGCGACGACCAAGGTCGAGGAAAGTGGCCAATGGAGCCTTTTCGTCAAGACCCCTGGGGCGGGAGGTCCGCACCGGATCGAGGTCGAGAGCGGCGATCAATCCATCACCATCAAGAACGTCCTCGCAGGAGAGGTCTGGATCTGCGGGGGACAGTCGAACATGCAATGGCGGATGCGTGGCTTCGGTCCCGACCATTGGAAGGATGAGGCGAAGAAGGCGAAGTACCCGGAAATTCGCTATGCGCTCATCCCCCAAGTGCGCGCTCTCGAACCCTTGGAAGATGTCAAAACCAAATGGGAAATCTGCAATCCGCGCTCGGTGATGGGCTTCAGTGCCATCGCTTACTTCTTTGGCTCCCGCCTGCATGAGGAGCTTGATGTGCCCATCGGCCTGATATCATCGAATTGGGGAGGCTCCTCTGCGGAAGCCTGGGTGAGCCCCGAGGTGCTCATGAATGAGTTCCCCGAATTCCAAGACCGATTGATGAGCTACCCCAAGACGGCACAGGAGCATGGCTCAGTCTTCCCGCTCCGGGCCAAGGCACCCAAGTGGCTCAAGCAGACTTCGCCGTCCGTGCTCTTCAATGGAATGATTGCGCCGATTGTCCCCTTTGCGATGAAAGGGGTCATTTGGTATCAAGGCGAATCCAATGTAAAAAAGCCCGCGCAGTACCGCGACCTCTTCCCGGCTGTGATCAGCGACTGGCGCAATTACTGGGGGCAAGGAAATTTCCCTTTCTACTATGTGCAGATTGCGCCCTTCGCCTACAAGGCGGAGCCCATCCCGGTCGCGTTCTTGCGCGAGGCCCAACTCCAGGCGCTCTCTGTCCCTAATACTGGAATGGTCGTCACGATGGATGTGGGTGAAGTTGACAACATCCATCCCAAGAGGAAGAAGCCCGTGGCGGAGCGGCTCGCCCTCCTCGCCTTGGCCAATGATTACGGTAAGGATGTCGTTGCTTCCGGTCCGCTGCTTGAAAGCTCAAGCCGGGAAGGGAACAAGATGCGACTAAAGTTCACCAACGTGGGCAGCGGATTGACAACGAACAATGGTGAGGAGCTGACCCACTTTACCATCGCTGGCCGGGATAAGAAGTTTCATCCCGCTCAAGCCGTCATCGAGGGTGACACCGTGGTGGTACGGAGTGACGAAGTGTCCCAGCCTGTTGCAGTGCGCTTCGGGTGGGGGAATGCGGACATCACCAACTTCGTTAATGAGGAAGGATTGCCCGCCTCCTCCTTTCGCACCGACGATTGGCCGATCGAGAAGAAGTAACAGGTTTCGCATCTAACAACCCGACGCTCATGATTACCAAACTGTTGCCCGTTGCCTTTGCCTCTCTCGCCTTGTTCGGTGTCACGGGCCATGCCGAAGACAAGCCCAACGTGCTCTTCATCTCCGTCGATGATCTCAATGATTGGATCGAGCCCTTGGGTGGCCATCCTCAAGCGATCACGCCGAACTTTACCCGACTGGCCAAGCAGTCGGTCAACTTCACGCGTAACTACTGCCCCTCGCCAGGCTGCAACCCGTCCCGGACGGCGACGATGACCGGGAGACATCCGGCCACCTCCGGGATGTATTCCAACTATCAGCATTGGACCAAGGCCATCCCTGATGCGGTGACCATGGGCAGCCACTTTCGTGCGAATGGTTACTACTCGGCAGGGGCTGGCAAAATCTTCCACTACTCCCAAGTCGATACTAAAGGGTGGGAGGCTTACTTCCCAGCCATTGAGGAGCCGATGCCCGAGTATCATTATCCCAAGCCGGGAGAGACCGTGAATATGCCTGCCTTCGAGGGGATGTATGGTGACTTCGATTGGGCACCAATTTCTCTTCAAGATGATGAGACGGGAGATGCTCGCTCGGTGGCATGGATTAGCGAGCAGATGCAGCAGGAGCGGGATCGCCCCTTCTTCCTCGCTTGTGGGATCTATCGACCTCATTTGCCTTGGTATGTGCCCCAGGAGTATTTCGATCTCTATCCTTTGGAGGACATCCAGTTGCCCAAGGTTCTGGAGGATGACCAAGCGGACCTTAGCGAGCGGGGCATTGATATCGCCAATCGCGGAGGAGGCTACCACAAGCACGTCACCGAGGCCGGGCAATGGAAGAAGGCGGTCCAGGGTTATCTGGCATCAATCAGTTATGCGGATGCGATGTTGGGCCGGTTGCTCGATTCGTTGGAAGCTAGTCCACATGCGGATAACACGATCATCGTTCTCTGGTCCGATCACGGTTGGCAGCTGGGGGAGAAGATGCATTGGCGGAAGTTTGCCCTTTGGGACAATGTGGCCCGATGCCCTTTGATGATTAAGGATGCCCGTGGCACCAATGCCGGGGAGGAGAGTGCGCGGGTGACGTCGCTGATCGATATCTACCCGACCTTGATTGAGATGTGTGGTCTCTCGCCCTTGGAGAAGTTGGACGGGCGTAGTCTGGTTCCTCTCATCGAGGATCCCGATCGCGAGTGGGACCACCCCTCATTGACCGCTTATGACTTCAGTGAATTCGCGGTCAATACCGAGGAGTGGCGGTACCTCCGCCTGATTGATGGGTCGGAGGAGCTCTACCACATCAAGAAGGATCCGGAGGAGTGGCATAATCTTGCCGGCAAGGAAGAGTATGCGGCGATTCAGCAAGAACTCGCCGCACACATCCCGGAAGAGCCGGCCCCGCTGCGACCGGAGACATTGATTGAACTGCAGCCGCACCACGTCTCCCCTTATCTCTCCCGCGAGGATTACGAGCAGAGGAAGAAGGCTGCCGAAGCGGGCAACCCCTGATTATTTTTCGGAATCGAGTTCCTTGATTCGGATATTCCGATAAAGGAGCTCGGCCCATTCCGCTTGGAGGCCGATATGGCCCTTCGAGAGTGGCACGGTTTCACCGTCTTCGTTCTTTTGGGTGAAATTGGAGAGCTCGAGCACGACTTCTCCGTTGAGGATGAAAGTGGCCTTCTCGGAGCCATGGACGCGAATTTCCATTTCGTTCCACTCGCCCTTGGGCTTCTCGACGCCAAGCTTGGTTTGGCAGTGGCGCCCGGTTTTCAACTCGCCTTGGGGGTCATAAAACTTTCCGTCGCGTCGGACATCAGCCCGGAGGTCGCCTCCCAGGACGAAGAGGTCTCCAGTATGGAAGCGTTTCTCAGTTGGCTCCTTGCCACCGGGCTTGTCTCCCGGTGATTCCCCGATCTGCATTTCCAAGGACAGGGGCCAAACTTTGGTGAGGTCTCCGTGGACATGAAAGAGGAGACCCGCGTCCCGGTCCCAATTTGTGCGGGGGGCGAAGCGGTCGTCGAGCCACTTGTATTCCAGCTTCAGGATGTAGTGGCTGAAGGTGTCATCGGTGTTCAAGCAGTCGGAGTCTTGCTTGGAGTTGGCTTCCGCGCCCGCATAGACATGGATGGCTTGTTCTTCCTCATTGACCGAGAAGGGGCCCCAGTCGCCCGGGCCGGTGCTTTTGGCAGAGGTCCAGCCCTCCAGGGTTTTTCCATCGAAGAGCGGGCGGAATCCCTCTTCTTCTCCCTGAAGGCTGGAGAGAGGAAGCAGGAGTACAGACGAGGTGATTAGGGTTTTGATTTTCATGTGACTCAGGGAAGCGCTACCGCAGAAGAGAAAATGAACTTTCAGGGAAGCTTGGCTAAAAAGTAGCTCTGACAGATCGGTTGCAATTATACTGAAACGACGGGACGGAAAAGCTGCTTGAGACTCAGGGGGCGGCGGGCAGAATCACGAGGCAGATGGCTGACTGGACGGAGCGATTCATGGACCGGAGTGATCCGGTGAGGGTGCATTTGATCGGAGTGGCTGGCTCGGGCATGAGCGGCCTGGCCGGACTATTACTTCAAATGGGGCACCGCGTGAGCGGATCCGACCGAGTGACCAGTGGGGAGGTCGAGCGCCTCAAGAAGATGGGATTGGACTTCTCGACCCCGCACTCGGCTGAATCAGTTGAGGGAGTGGACGTGGTCGTCTTCTCCTCCGCCATCAGGGAGACTAATCCGGCCCGGGCAGCCGCGGATCGACTGGGAATTCCGTCCCTCCGGCGAGCGGAGTGCCTGGCCGCCATCCTGCATGCCAAGGGTGGCGTCGTCGTCTCCGGCACCCATGGCAAGACCACCACCTCCGCCATGTGCGCCCATGTCCTCCGTAAGGCTGGAGAAAAGCCAAGCCACTATGTCGGCGCGGAGATCCCGGTGCTCGGCACCAATGCCAATTGGGATAACGACGGAAAGCTCATGGTGGCAGAGGGCGATGAGAGTGACGGAACGCTTGCTCTTTATCATCCCCACTACTCGATCGTGCTCAACGTGGAGGCTGAGCATCTCGATTTCTATACCGACGGGATCGAGCAGATTGATGGCGTGTTCCGCACCCTTCTCCGGCAAACGGGCCGGGCGGTCATCTATTGCGGTGACGATGAAGGCGCGAGCCGGGTATGCGGAAAAGGCAACTCGGTGCCCGCTGTGTCCTACGGCTTCGGAGAACACAATGATGTGATCGCCAAGGATATTCTCGAAGGACGGGGAACGACTGCTTTCACGGTCGTGAGTGATGGTGAGGAGCTGGGTCGGGTCGAGTTGGGGATTCCCGGCCGACACAACGTCAGCAATGCCTTGGCCGCCATCGCTTTGGCCATGCAGGTGGGAGCAGACTTCGGGCTCGTGGCCCGCGCCCTATCGACCTTCGCGGGCGCAAAACGCCGCTTCGAGACCAAATACCGGACCAAGTTCCTGCGCGTCATCGACGATTACGGTCATCACCCGACGGAAATCGAGGCCACCTTGAAGACAGCGCGAGGGCTTGGACGGGAGCGTCTCGTCGTCGTTTTCCAA
This sequence comes from Verrucomicrobiota bacterium JB023, assembly GCA_030673895.1. Classification (GTDB taxonomy): domain Bacteria; phylum Verrucomicrobiota; class Verrucomicrobiia; order Verrucomicrobiales; family Akkermansiaceae; genus Roseibacillus. Next base: position 39,454 of record JAUTCR010000029.1, on the reverse strand, counting down.
CCCCATCGCTACTCCAGGACGCAGCGCTTGGCCGAGGACTTTGGCAAGGCCCTGCAGCTGGCCGATGTGGTTTACGTCTTGCCTGTCTATGCCGCGAGCGAGGATCCCATTGAGGGAGTGAGCGGTCAGACCATTGTCGATGCCATGGAGCGTCAGGGCAGTGCCGAGGGCTGGTATTTGGACGACTTCGCCACGGCCCATCACCTTGTTGGGAACCAGCTGCGTCCCCGCGATCTGCTCATCACCCTGGGCGCGGGTAATGTCCATGAGATTGGCCGGAAGATCACCCGCGACTTATCCATTCTTGAAGAGATCAAGCGCGAGAGCTCCGAAGCCGACCTCAAAACCAAACTCTACGAGCCTATGCGCAAGCACACCACGATGCTGGTGGGTGGGCCGGCTCAATTTTGGGTTGAGCCGCAAACCTTTGCGGGCTTTTGCGAAACGGTGGAAGCTTTCAAGGAGGATGGCTTGCCGGTGCGTATCGTCGGCCGGGGCTCGAATCTGCTCGTGCGGGATGGGGGAATCAGGGGCGCGGTGGTCCATCCATCAAACAAGGGAGAATTTGGGGAATTAAAGGTCGTCGGCGAAGGGCTTATCGAGGCTGGAGCCGGGGTGCGCTTCAAGAAGCTGGCCAGCTTCGCACAGGCTCAGGGCATCGGCGGTTTCGAGTGGATGGAAGGCATCCCGGGTAATGTGGGCGGCGGCCTGCGCATGAACGCGGGGGCGATGGGCGTGGAAACATTCGATCAAGTGGTGGAAGTGGAGTTCCTTGACGAGGACGGACAACGCCGGGTGCGGAAGAATGAGGAGATCGAATCCTTCTACCGCAATGTGCCCGAGCTGCGCCGCAACTACGCCTTGCGAGCGGTCTTCCGGGGACAAGCCAGTGCGAAGCCGGAGGAGATTGCCCTGCGGCTTGATGAGTCCCGGCAAAAGAGGAAATCATCTCAACCGAGGGAGGCCAGTGCGGGCTGCATCTTCAAGAATCCCAAAGAGGCTGGAATCGGCGCGGGCCAATTGGTCGATGAGCTGGGGCTCAAGGAGACCGGCATCGGGAAAGCTCGCGTGTCCAAGGAGCATGGCAACTTCATCATCAACAAAGGGAAAGCAACCGCGAAAGAGGTCCTCGCTCTCATCGATGACCTGCGGAAGAAGGCCCTCGTGGAGCGGGGAATCGAGCTTGATACGGAGGTGCAAATCTTGGGCGAGGACGAGGCTGAGTTTTAATGCCTTTCTTCCGCTTCGATATCGCGAAGCCTTGGAATTAGCTGTTCTGCGTGCCGTTAGTCATCCGTCCGCAGCCGGATGAAAAGGCGCGGCCAGTCAGGCAAGGGAACCTCGACAGCCCCCGTGTCGCTCACCGCGAAGGTGGGGCCACCTTGAAGACGTCCGTCCGAGTCGAGTTCCGACCAAGTTGCCATGTCGGGTGAGACCTCCAGTGAGAGGGGGACGCGCGGTCCCTCGGCAGGCAACTCCATTCGCGCGACCCGGGTCAGGGGCTCAACTTCCAGGCCCAGGGTCAGCGCATCCGCCGGCAGTCGGAGGGCGAAGAGCAAGGCGAGGGGCATTCCTGTTTCCGGGTTGATTGTATCCAAGTGCTCGATGCTTTGGCTATGATGAGTCAGCCAGGCGGTGAATTCCTCGCTGGGTGAGAAATGTTCACCCCGGGCAATGGTCTCTCCGATCACTTGGACTTGAGCGCTTAGCCCCGGGTTGTCGGGAGGATTTTCCGGGACCAGGGTGTAGTTCTCGAGGTGATCGAGAGAAATATTGAGAGCCAGCCCCGTCCGGACTCCCAAGGCAGAGGTTAAACGCCAGTCTTGGCTCACTGAGGTCGAACTCAGGAAATTGGAGGTGAGAGGAACGGCGGAGTAGTCCCGGAGGACTTCCTCGAACGGCCCGTAGCTGAGCACAATCATTCCGGCGTCTGCGATCCAGTAGTGGCTGAAATCATCGAGAAGCCCCGTCTCGCCATCAATCCCTGGGCCGTCCCCTTCACTGAAGGGAGAGATCCCGATCTGTCGTGAGGCCAGGGTGAAGCTGGAAGTCGACGGAATGGTGCCAAAATTAAAAGTGAACTCGGAACCTTCATCAAGATAGCGCCCTCCGATGAAGTGAAATGAGGTCAAGCCTCCATCCTCATCCAGCTGCACCTCGGCAACAAGCGTTCCGGAGAATGGTGCATTGGCACTGTCTGATTGCCCGGAGGAAAAGTAGATTGACCGCTGGATATCGGATTGGTCGATGGTGAAGACAACCGGCTCCGCCGCCAGACTTGCCAGCAGGAGAGTGCCGAAAGTGGCCACGAGAATCGCCTTCATCCCACCACGGAACCTAGGCAGGTATTCGTGGGGCGGCAACTTCATTCTCGCTCCTCAGGCCAGCGTGCCTTCGGTCACGCCGAGCTTGGAAAGCGCGGGAAGGGTGGCGAGTAGCTCGCTGGCTGAGGTCTGCCCCTTCAGCAGGGCGTGATAGCGCCGGATGAGGGCGAGGGCCTCGCTACGGGATTCATCGAGAAGCTCGAGCCGGAAGTTCTCCAGTCCCTGGCTACGAAGTCTCTCGTAGAAGGCTGCGCCGGTCTGGGCCCGCCCGTTGAAGAGGGTGTTGCGGCAGCCGACATCAGCATGAAGCCGGTGAAGCTGTCCCACCCGATCCCTGAGGTGGACCTCATGCTTCTCACAGGGGCGGCCGCAGTCCTTGTAGCTGGTTCCCTTGCTCATGAAGGTGCAGAAGACGCAATGCTCCATGTGGAAGAGGGGCATGTGCTGGTGAAGGGTTAGCTCCAACCAAGCGGGGGGAGTCCCGGCAACGAGATCGAGAACCTGATTGATATTGAGATCGTAGGAGATGGTCAGCCTTTCGAGTTGGGCGCTTTCCTTGAGCAGCTTCGCAGTGACGGGATTGGCGACGTTTAAGGAGAAGTCCCCGACCTTGCGGAACTCATTACGGTCTTTGTAGTAGTGGAGCGCGGCGAGGTTGCGGAGGAGGAGGCCATCCGGAGAAAGGGAGGCGATGTGCTTGAGGAAGCCGTGCTCGTTGGGCTTGATGATGCGCGGCGTGGCGAGGAAGATCGAGGACTGGGGTGAACGCTCCTTCAGCGCGACTGCCTCGCGATAGCGGCGGGGATCCTCAAAGTCGCAGTAGATGGTCTCGATGCCGCACTCGAGAGCCGCCTCAACCTGCTCCAGGCTCCGGGTCAGGACGGCGAGCTTCGGCTCTTCCCCGATGGGTGATGGCGTCGAGTCAGGCAGGAGGTCATCGTAGGATTCGGCGGGTTGTTTGGCGGGGCTGACTTGGTGGGGATCGTCGGGTAATTGATTGATGAGCTCCCGGCGCAGTGCATTGAGCTGGCTGAGCGGAAGATGGCACATGCCCTCCAATCGATTCTCAAGTGAGGCTAGTTCGTAAGGGGTATTGCCCAGACGGCCCAATTGGGCGTGAAGGGTCTCCAAGTCGAGCGGCCGGTTGGAGGCTTCGCTGAGAGCCTCCTTGCTTTGCACGGAAATCGATCCGCTCGAGAGGGTCAGGGGGAGGCCGGGACGACCCGCGACGACCAAATGCAAGGGCGCTTTCTTTTCGCTCAACTTGGCGTTCTTCCAGAACTTGCGAAGCTCGGATTCGAGCGCCGGGTCGGCGGTTTTGTGGATGGCCTGCCCGGGCTCCAGACGCATCAGGTCAATTTTTGCCAGTCGATCGATGGTGAGGCGATGGCCCTCAACCTTGAAGAGACGACCGCCTTGTTCGTGGTTTCGATCCAAGCCTTCGTCAATGACGATGCCATCGCCCGGTTTGAGCGGGACCGCTTGCTCGCCGGGCTTGAATTCTAACCAATTCTTCCCGATTGCGGAGATGGTGCCGATGAAGGGGCCTCGCTTCTTACCGTAGCGGCCGTGGGTGAGATAGGGGTGATTGGTGCCCGCCAACCAGCCCGTGGAGAGCCCACGGGAGAAGGTCATCTCTAGCTGGTAACGGTCGGCAGCGCTGACTGGAGAGGAGGCCGCTGCCGCATCAGCCTGGGACTCGCCGGTCCTCGCGGCGGCATCGTCCAGCGCCTTGCGATACACCCGGGTCACGGCCGCGACATACTCGGGTGACTTCAGGCGACCTTCGATTTTGTAGGACTTGACCCCAGCCTCGACTAGATCGGGGATGAGGTCGACGGCGGCCAAATCCTGGGGTGAGAGGAGGTAGCGGGTGTCTCCCATCTCGCGGGTGACGCCATCCACGACCAACTCATAGGGCATGCGGCAGGCTTGCGCACATTCCCCCCGGTTGGCGGACCGTTGGCCGAGAGATTCGCTCGTGAGGCATTGGCCGGAGTAGGCGACACAGAGGGCGCCGTGGACGAAAACTTCCAGTGGGGTCGAGCTGTAGCCGGGGTCGGTGGTTTCGCGGGCCGCATTGAATTTGCCAATCTCCTTGACCGATAGCTCACGAGCGAGGACGGCACGCTTGAGGGGGAGAATCGTCTCCACGAAGCGGAGGCCGTCGGGCGCGGTGATCGTCATCTGGGTGGAGGCGTGGATCTCGATGTTGGGGGCAAGGCGAGCCGCCATCTGGGCCAGGCCGAGGTCTTGGATGATGAAGGCATCCACGCCGGCCTCTTCAGCCAGCCTAAGCTGGCGCGCCGCTGCCTGGAGCTCTCCGGTGAAGATGAGGGTATTCATCGTCAGGAAGCCCTTGACCCCGTGCTTGTGCAAGAAGGCCATGAGTTCGGGTAAGTCGTCCTGGGTGAAGTTATCGGCGCGCAGCCGCGCATTGAAGGCGGGAAGGCCAAAGAAGATGGCGTCGGCCCCGGCTGCGATGGCCGCACGGGCGCAGTCCCAATTGCCCGCAGGGGAGAGGAGTTCGGTTTCGTTGGAAGGATTCATGGGTGGAGCCGACAAGACGGGGATTGTCTCACGCCCCCTGGATGCGGTCAATCTGACGTTCAAGTCCGTTCTTTCGGCGATTTCGCGAAAACGCCTCTCGCGAGCGGTCTTGAGAAAAATCTCTCTTTGGGGCTGAAACTTTATCCCGAAGCGTCGGTTTAATGGAGTTGATGGCGAATATTTCCGACACTTGGACCTTGGAGGAGGCCGCGCACTTGCTCAATCGGGCAGGATTTGGGGGTTCTCCTGATGACATTGAGTCGTTGCACCGCCGTGGGAGGCGGGCTGCGGTCGAGTGGCTGCTGACAGAGGAAGGCTCAAGCCCGCCGGCGCCCAAGATGGGCGGGAAGCAAAGGGAGTTGTTCGCCGACCTGCAAGAGCTCCGTTCTCCGGGAAATGGGCTCTCTGCCGCCGAGCGCGACCGCCAGCGGACGGAAATCCAGCGGAAGCTCGCCCGCGCAAGAAGAGAGGATAGCCTCATCCTGCTGACCTGGTGGATGGAAAGGATGCGAACGACCGGAACGCCCTTGCAGGAGAAAATGGTATTCTTTTGGCACGATCACTTCGCAAGTAGCACTCAGAAGGTGCGACGACCGGACTTCATGTTTCGGCAAAACGAGCTTTTTCGAAAGCATGCTACCGGGAACTTTGGAGCCTTGGTGAAGCAGGTGGTCACGGATCCGGCGATGATGCTCTACCTCGACTCGGCACAATCGAATAAGAAGAAACCGAATGAGAACTTCGCCCGCGAGTTGCTGGAGTTATTCACTCTCGGAGTGGGCAATTATACCGAGGATGACATTAAGGAGGCGGCGCGGGCCTTCACCGGCTATCGCTTGAATCGGGTGAATGGCGAGGTGACCCATCGGGCGCGAGCTTGGGACGAAGGGGAAAAGCAGGTGCTCGGTGCCAAAGGCGCTTTCGATGGCGACGCGGTGGTTGAGCTGATCCTGAAGCGCGAAGCCTGTGCCGGCTTCATCGCAAAGAAGGTTTTTGAATACTTTGCCTACGAGAACCCGAGCCCACAGATGGTGGCGGTTCTCGGGGCTTGCCTGAAGGAGGGAGATTACGCGCTCAAGCCGCTTCTCAGAACCATCTTTCTGAGTGAAGAATTCTACTCACCGGAAGCGATGCGGACGCGCATCAAGAGCCCGGTCGAGTTCCTTATCATGCTCTGCAAGCAGCTTGAGGTCCCGCTGCCGCCGGACCGGGTGATGTTTCAGATTCTCGAGCAGCTGGGGCAGGTGCCCTTCCTTCCGCCCAACGTGGCTGGCTGGGATTGGGGCAAGGCTTGGATCAATACGAATACTCTGATCACCCGCTATCACGTCGCCGGGCTGCTTACCGGAGCGGGCGGAGACTTGAAGATGGTGATGGGGAGTCAAGCGAACAAGATGAAGCTGTCAAATGCTGCGAAGCGATTCCTCAGGGCGAAGGTGACAAAGCCTGATTATGAGCGTATCGCTCCACGTGAGCTGCGAGAGGACCCTGCCAAGCTGGTGTCTGCTTTGGGTGAACGATTCTTCCATTACCCACTTCAGGAGAAAGATCGCAAGGCCTTCGTGGCCTACGCGGAGTCCAAGAAAGGAGTGATTTTTACCAACACGGAGGTGGCTGAGTTGATCCACCTGATGCTGTCGACACCCAGTTATCAACTCGCCTAACAACCAAATCAGAAAGCGATGAACGAAAATTTGAAAACGAGGCGCGAGTTTCTTCGTACTGGCATCTGGGGAGCCTCCGCCTCCTGGACCATGCCGCTCTTCCTTCAGCGAACCTTTGCCGAGATGGATGGCGTGGCCCGGCACTCGGCTACGCAGGTGCGTAGTGGAAAAGATGATGAGGTCCTTGTCGTCCTCCAAATGGCGGGAGGGAATGATGGGCTTAATACCCTCATTCCCTACAAAGACGATGCCTACTATAAAGCTCGTCCGATTCTGGCCAAGAAAGAGAAGGAGCTGATCAAGCTCAATGACCAATTGGGTCTCAACGAGAGGCTGAAAGGGTTGGCCGGGCTCTACGATCAAGGCGAGCTGGCCATCGTGCAAGGGGTCGGCTATCCCAATCCGAATCGATCCCACTTCGTATCAACCTCGATCTGGGAGACGGCGGATCCCGCCTATCGCTCCAATACCGGCTGGCTGGGCCGGTACTTTGACAACCAATGCGAGGGTGCCGACCCCCTCGTGGGCGTGAGCCTGAAGAAGAACGAGCCTGAATCCTTTGGCGCGGCGAGAAACAGCGGGATCAGCCTCTCCGCTCCGGAGCTCTATCGCTGGATTCACGGCGGGGACGATCTGGAGATGGCCGAGGAGGCCTTCGCCGGTCTGAATGCACCCGATATGATGAGCACGAGCGGGGACTCAGTCGCTGCGCTTGGTCAGACGGGAGGACCGCAGGATGCAGCGGCTTATCTCGAGCGGGTGGCTCTGAACGCACAGGTCAGCTCGGACGAGGTCGTCAAGATGGCTCGCAAGCATGGCAACCAGTCAGCTTATCCGGGAACCAATCTTGGCCGGAGTCTCAGCTTGGTCGGGAGGATGATCGCCGGGGGAATGCCAACCCGCGTCTACTATGTGGACCATGGAGGATTCGATACCCACCGCCAGCAGGAGGGAAGGCATGACCAGTTGTTAGGCCAACTCGATGAGGCTTTGCGAGCCTTCTTCAAAGACTTGCGGGAGCAAGGAAATTACCAGCGGGTGACGGTGATGACTTTCTCGGAATTCGGCCGTCGCGTGGCTGAGAACGCCAGCGGCGGGACCGACCATGGCCAAGGTTCCTGCCTCTTCGTTGCCGGAGGAGGCGTGAAGGGCGGACTCTATGGTGAGCACCCGAGCCTCACCGATCTCAGCAAGGGGGACCTCAAGTTCACCACCGATTTCCGCCGGGTTTATGCGACCCTGTTAGATGGCTGGTTGAAGACCGACTCGGAGAAGGTTCTCGGAAAGAGCTTCAGCGATTTGGGCTTCTTGGCTTGAGAGTCGGGGAGGGCTGTTAGATGATGCCTTCCTTCCTCGCCTGGTTCCAGTAGGCGTATTCGTTACGATTGAAATCAATGTATTCTGGCGAGAGGTCGGAGCTGAAGATGGTGTGGTCCGACTTGCCCAGATTGAGATCGATCACAATTTTAAACTCCTTCTTGGCGGCGATGGCTCTCAGGTCATCGAGCTTCGTGCCCTGTGCCACGAGGCCTCCGATGCAGGCTGGTAGGTTGTTATAGTAGATGTCGATGAGTTCCTCGCGGATGGGAGCACGAGAATAGCCGACGGCGTGGATGACACGACCCCAGTTGGGGTCGTTGCCGTTCCAAGAGGCTTTGACGAGCTGTGATTTGGCCACCGCTTCTGCCACCTTGCGGGCATCGTTGAAGGTGCGGGCATTCTTGACCTCCACGGTGACGAACTTCGTGACTCGCTCGCCATCGCGGACGATCTCCTTTGCTAGCTTGAGGAGGACGAAGGAGAGGGCATCCAGGAAAAGGCGGCAAGACTTCGTGCCTCGCGTGATTCTGGGGCCGCCAGCGCGGGCATTGGCCAAGGCGAGGACGGTGTCGTTGGTCGACATGTCGCCATCGATGGTGATGCAGTTGAAGGAGCGTTCGACAGCTTCCGAGAGGCACTTGTCGAGGCAACCCCGCGTGATGTCGGCATCCGTGGTGACAAAGCAGAGCATCGTGGCCATGGAGGGGCAGATCATTCCAGCTCCCTTCACACACGCTCCGATGCGGATGGGACGTCCATCGATCTCGGTGGTGATGGCGATTTCCTTCGGGCGAGTGTCCGAGGTCATGATGGCGCGGGCGACTTCGGCGCCATTGCGTGGCTTAAGGGTAGAGACCAGTGTCTCCGCATGGGGCCGGATCCGCTCCATGGGAAGGGGGAGTCCGATGACTCCGGTGGAGCAGACGCCAATCTCGCGGCGCCGGACACCGAGCTTCATGGCCACCATCTTCGCCATTTCCCGCGCATCCTCGACCCCGCACACTCCGGTGCAGGCGTTGGCATTGCCAGAGTTCGCGATGATCCCGCGGATCTCGTTATTCCGCAGATGAGCTTGGGAGACGCGCACGGGAGCGGCCTTGACCCGGTTGGTGGTGAAGGTTCCCGAGGAGACACAAGGATCCTCGGAGTAGAGTAATGTTAAATCAAGTCGGTCGCTGTCGGGGTTTTTGATTCCAGCGGACACGGAGCTGGCGAGGAATCCTTTGGGGGCACAAACTCCTCCTTTAATCGTTTTATAAGGCATGACTAGGCTGGTACTTCCACATTGGAAGTTTCTTAGAGATTCATCAATCCATCATTTGTGGAAAAGCCGTGGAGCATGTTGAATGCCTGAATGGCTTGTCCGGAGGCACCTTTGGTCAAATTATCTTCCGCGCTTGTTAGAATCAATCGATTGGTGCGGGTATCATGATGCCAGCCTAGGTCCACAAAGTTGGTCCGGGTGACATGAGCGGTGTCCGCACACTGGCCTTCGCCCAAGAGGCGGACGAAGCCGGCCTGGCCATAGGCTTTCTGCAGGCAGGATGAGACTGCGGTGAAGTCGGCGGCGAGACTCGCGGTGATGGTGGAGTGGATTCCCCGGGTGACGGGCACGAGGTGGGGCGTGAAGGTGATGGTGACTTTCTCGCCGGCAGCGAGGGAGAGTTCTTGCTCAATTTCAGAGAGGTGACGGTGCTTGGGCAAGCCATAGGCGCGCAGCGATTCATTCACTTCTGCGAAGATCAAAGAGACGTCGGCCTTCTTGCCCGCACCAGAGACACCGCTCATGGAATTGACCACGATGCTGGAGGCCTCAATCAGCCCCTCCCGTAGTAGTGGCACGAGAGGGAGGATGATGGAGGTGGGGTAACATCCGGGGGAGGCAATGAGCCGGGCTGATTTGATGGCGTCGCCATGGATCTCGGGCATGCCATAGACGGCTTCTCCCAATAGCTGGGGGGCCGGGTGGGGGTGGCCATAGAATTCCTCGTAAACAGCGGCATCGTTGAGGCGGAAATCAGCAGAAAGATCGATCACCTTCAGGCCTCGCTCCAGGAGAGGGACGGCGTACTCCGCAGCCATTCCATGGGGGAGGGCGAGGAAGGCGGTGCGGGCTCCAGAGTCAACGATGGCATCGATATCGGGAGCGATGAAGGGAATATCGGCCCCCGGAAGATGACGAAAGCGGGGAAGAACGGAGGAGAGCGGTTTACCGACCTCGCTGCGGGAGGTGATGGCAACAATCTCGGCGTGAGGATGGGCGAAGAGGAGCCGGAGAAGCTCAATGCCGGTATAGCCCGAGGCTCCGACGACGGCGATGGGGTGAGTATTCATGAGTGGAAGGGGCTGCCGAGCGTGGCAGAAGGAGCGGGATTTGTCATGGGGCAGTTTCGGGTAATCGGTGACTATTTTCTGGAAGGGCCGGGGACGGGCGGCGGTGTGGGAAGGCAAATTCGCGGACGGTGGGTCCGCTTGGACGTTGATTGCTGGGGCGGAGGGCTTATGGTGCGGGCGGGATGGCAGGGGTCTATTTGGTTGCGGGAGAAGTCAGCGGCGACCTGCATGGTGCCGAACTGATGGCAGAGCTGACAAAGCGTGGGGTCACGACCTTCGCGGGCTGGGGCGGCCCCCGGATGGCGGAGGCCGGAGGGACCAAGGATTGGGTGGAGAAGGCCGGAGTGATGGGCATCTGGGATGTGCTCAAGCAGTATGGTTGGTTCCGCGAGCGATTTCACGAGACCTTGGCCGAGATTGAGAATATCCGGCCGGATGTGCTCGTCCTCATCGATTACCCGGGCTTCAATCTCCGGCTGGCAAAAGCCTGCCGGGCCCGCTTCCCCGAGCTGAAGATTGTGCAATACGTCTGCCCGCAGGTGTGGGCATGGAAGAGAAGCCGGATCCCGAAGATGGCGAAGTGGCTGGACCGGGTGCTGTGCCTGTTCCCCTTCGAGGTGGAGGTGCTGGAAGAAGGAGGATGCCCCGGCAAGTGGGTGGGGCACCCGATCGTGGACGAGCTCAAGGAGAAGCGAGGTGCCTTTGAAAGGGAAGAAAAGTTGGTCGGGCTCTTCCCGGGAAGCCGTCGGCGGGAGGTCGAGCGCCTCTTCCCGGTGATGCTGGAGGCCGCGCGGGAAATCTCGCATCGCAGGCCGGAAGTCCGATTCGAGGTGCCAGCGGTGTCGGAAACCTTGGCCTCGGCGATGGAGGACTTGATGGAGCCCGGCGATTGCATCGAGATCAAGCTCGGTCACAGTGCCGAGCTCATGCAGCGGGCCTCATGCGCGCTGATGGCCAGTGGGACGGCGACTCTGGAAGCTGCTTTCTTCGGTCTGCCACATTGCCTCGTTTACCGGGTCGCCCCCTTGACTTGGAGCATCGGAAAGAGGGTCGTCAAAATCGAGCGTATCGGGATCGTCAATATTCTCGCGGGTGAGGATGTCACTCCCGAATTTCTGCAGGATGACTTAAGAGCCGATGTTTTGGTCGAATGGGTTGAGCAGCAGCTTGACGACCGGAGCGGAAGGGAAGACCTTGCCGCCCGCCTGCAATCGGTTGCGGGGAAACTGGGGGATGGAGGAGTCCACCGCCGGGTTGCGGATGAAGTGATGGAGTTGATGGAATGAAAGGACCTGCTTTTTACAAGTTTTTGCTCGTGGCCCTGCCCGCAGGGTTGGGGATATCGGTTGTCGTGGCCCTCTGGTGGAAGATTAAAGCTGAAGACCAGCGGGGGATGGCCAGCCTGAGCTACGCGGCCTCGGATTTCAGTGCGGCAGGTCTGCGAGATGCGGTTGGCAAGCTTGAGGATCTCATCGGTCCGCGGGGTTACGATGGTGAGCTAGAGCAGCGGAGGCTGCGCCAAGCGGCTGCCCTGATTCAGGGTGAGCTGGGACTGAACAATCTCGGCTACACCGTAAAGGATGGCGAAGCGGTCATCGCGGGAGAGCGAATCTGGAAGGACTACTGGGTGCAGAGCGGGGAGGGCAGTGAGGAAGAGGCACTCTTGATTTGGGCGAATTATCGCACTGATAGCGCATCAAGCGCTGCTCTAATCTCCTTGGCCGAATGGCTGCGGGGTCGCTCATTCTCCCGCCCGGTCATCGTCGCCTTCGCGGTAGATGGCCGCCCGAAGGCTATCCCGAGCGAACAGGCGATTGAAGTGACGGCACTGGGGCAAGGGAGCTCGGGGCTGACCTATGATCGGTCCAGGAATGAGCTGGCTCCCGTCGCGGCAAAAGGAGAGGTCGATGACAATTGGAAGGAGACTCTCGATTGGGATGACTACCTGCAGCAAGTGCGCGACCTGTGCGACCGGGTGAGCGAGCTGGCTGGGGCATGATACGCGTCTCGTCCGGGCCCATCCGGCCGCCGACGCGCCTTCCCGCGAGACAGCTCTCTTTCTTCCCTACTCGTCCTCCGTCTTCTCTTTCTCGAAGAGGACACCTAGGTCGACGCCCAGAAGCTCGCGCTCGATGGAGGGGCGCTTGGCGATGCGCAGGAAGCGGGGGTCGCTGAAGAGTTCGTTGTACTTGCCTTCCCGGATTAGTTCGCGCTGGGTATTGCTAAGCAAGCAGATCGATTTGACCTCAGGCACCTGCATGGCTTCTTCGTTCTCCTCGTTTCTTCGTGCTTTGGCAAAGAGTTGGGTATTGTCGGCGAGGATCATGAGCTTCGCCAGATTGAGTCGAGCGCTATCGAAGAAGGGATTGATGCGGTCGTGGAAGCTAGCGATGGGAGAATCGTCCAACCATTGATTGACCTGCGCGGGAAGCGGCCGGGGGCCAGCCTCCTCGATGCCCTGTTCCGCGACCTGGCGCAAGTAGTCGAGCTCGGCCCGGCTGACACCATAGCGAAGGGCGGTCAGGACCAGGTAGAGGACGATGACGCCCGTCACGAAACCGAAAAGAGGAGCGAGGGGATTGCGTCTTCCTTTTGATGAACCAGCCTCGCCGCTTTCCGGCTTGGCGCTCTTCTTCTTACCCGAGAAGAGCCCCAGAAGGAGTTGAATCAGGACAAGGGCAATCAGGGCACAGATGCCCCCGGCCACGAGAGGCATCCAGCTCCCTGCCTCAGGCACGAATTGGTCAATGTAGGGAGGTGATTGCAGGTAGCCAAAGAGGAAGGCGGCTCCTGCCACGCCGAGACTGAAGAGGGTGAGAATCATCTTCAGGATTCCCTTGATGATGGTCACGACCGCGAAAAGCAGAACGATGATCACCATGCCGACGGTGAGGCCGATCTGGTCGATGGGGAGATTGTTGATGAAATCCATGAGGTTCGCGGGCCGGAGTATGCATCCGGAAGCGAGCAACGAAAAGACTTCGCTGCAGGTGATTTGTCAGGAGGCTACTCGGCATACTCCAAGCGGAAATAGCTGCCCGGGGGAAGAACGGGACTGGCAGTGCCACGAATCTCAACCCAATCGTAATCGGGATGTGAGGTGTCGATGATGCTTTCCTGAAAGAGGAGGGTCGTCCCGGCTGAGGTCTCGCCGTCACCGAGCCAACTGGCCAGGTCGACAGACCACTGCGGCGCAGTATCGACGCCGAGAAGGTCCTTGTTGCGCCGAAAGCGGAGTGCAATCTGCTGACCGTCCGAGAGCCTGGTCAGGGAGAGCGCCGCTGCTTCGGCGTCCGCCACAATCGGCGAGGTGGCGTGGAAATATTCAGCGAGATTAACGAGTCCGTCTCCATCGGGATCATCGAGAACGCCTCGTTGATTTGCTGGCAGCGAAGGGTAGTTCCCCAGCCAAGCGTCGAAGCCGCCCAAGACCGGGATCTCGATTTGCTCTTCCCACGTTTGCTCAAGAGAAGTGAGGGTGAGAACGAGTTCAATGACGTGACCCGGGGGGGTGGCTGGCGACACCGTGAAGTCGAAATCGTAAGGGCTTCTCGAGATGGTGCCGCCGGGCATGTCTCCAAAGAATTCCTGGGTATCGGTCATTTCGTTCACATAGGGGTCGGCAGAGGAGAGATCCGCGATGACTGCGCGGGCATTGTAAAAGCCGGTGTTCTCGAGGGTGAGGGACATCTCCAAGGCTTCACCAGGTTCAGCCACGCCATTGCCATTACCGATAGAGTCCCCAGTCGTATCATCATCGATGGTGTAGCTATCAATGGCGAGCTGCACCTCCGCCGGAGTGACGGAGAATTGATCCACCCAGGCGGTATCGAGTCCCGCGCTTCCGCTACTGTCTTTCTGGTAGCTCCACCGCAGGTCGTGGACGCCGGCCGGCAGACTCCGGTTCACCTGCTGCCAAGGCTGGCTTCCTGAGAGGGATGCGGATGTTGTCCCATTAATCGAGAAGGAGAGAATATCTTTGTCCGCTTCGGTATCGCATTGCCAGTAGAAAGAGATGTTCGCTGGACCTTGGATGCGGGTGGAGAACCAGCTCTCTTCATCGTCACCGATAGCCACGCTTCTGGCACTATCTCCATCATTGTCAGGATCCACGGCTTGCTCAATGTCGGCAACGAAAGGGGCAATGGATGAGTCCGCCCATTCGGGCTCCGGAGAATCAAGGAGGCTCTCCAAAGTGGTGCGGAAAAAATACCCGTTCAGATGGATGGGCCCCTCATCGGATTCCCAAGGGAAGGCCGCCCCGGCAACGGCTATCGAGTAACGCACATTCTTCTCAACAGGAAAAATGATCAGACTCTGGTAGCCGAAGTAGTCATCATTGGATGCCAACAGGGTCAAGTCATCGACCGATGAGCCAGAATAAGCGGCCAATACCGTATCAAACTCACTTTCGAATGTGGTCAGAATGATGATCCCCTCGGAGGGTGGGGTGAAGTGCCACCAAACGGACTTGACCGAGCTGAAGAAATTCTCGGCATCATGATTGGGTTCGTCCGTTTCCACCGTGGCGTTCACGTTGCTCCCGATGACGAAATCGGCATCGGGAGGAAATTCGGCTGAATTAGCGAAGTTGTCATTCAAGGGCCGGATAATGGGCTCGAAGTTGAGATTGAGGCTGATGTTGCCTGTCTCGCCTTCCCAACCATCCACCGCGATGTGGTAGGTCTGTCCCGCACGCGCGAGTAGGGACAGTTCGCTCTGCCGCTCAACGCCATTCACAATGTCGTCATCGTAAGCGATGACGGTCAAGTTGCCCACAGTGGAGCCTTGATAGACGGCCAGGATGGTATCGAAATCGCTGCCTCGCGTATCCAGTGTCAGCTCCCCATCGGCCGGCGCGGTCCACTGCCACCAGACGGAGTTGAGAGGAAGGGCATCATCGCCATGGTTGGGTTCTCCGGCTTGTCCGCTGGCCCCTTGATTGTTCCCGGATGCTTGCGCGGAAGCGCCTGACAGAAGCGAAGCGTCGCCGAAGTTATCATTGGAAATCCCCGTGTCTCCCGATGGAGTGAACTGGTAATTGGCGGTGATGTCACCGATGGCACCACCGTAACCGTCTACTGCGATGAAGTAGGTCACTCCTCGCTCGCTGGCAAAGCTCACTGCGGAATCATTGTCAGTACCCGAGTCATCGTCGGAAACAATCTTCGTCAAGTCACCTACGAGGTTTCCCGTATAAACCGCGAGAACGGTATCGAAGGCGCTTCCATTGGTGTTGAACGAGAAGGTGCCGGAGGTGCTTTGAGGGGCTGTCCATTGCCACCAGACAGAGTTCAAGGGGTTTGCCAGATTGTCGTGGTTGGGTTCCCCTTGCTCCCCAGTCGCCTGACGATTCGTGGCATCGATGCGGCCCGTATAGCCAGTGAGGGCGCTAGCAGCAGCAAAGTCGTCGTTGACGGGGGCGGGTTGGACCTGGTCGATGGAGACAGTTGCGGAAGCGGAGCGGGTCGTGCCATTGACATTGCGTGCCTCAACGAAGTAGGTCCCCGCATCAGACAGTGCTGCGGTAGCGATAGTCAATTCAGCCGAAGTCGCTCCGGCGATGCTGCTGGCTTCCTTGAACCACTGATAGGTGATCGGGGAGGGTCCTTGGACCTCGACAGAAAGCGAGACCGAAGAGCCGACGAGTGCGGCGACGTCCTCGGGCTGACGCGTAATAGTGGGAGCGGCGATGGCCGAGGGCGCATTGAGAATGATGTCGCCGGTCGCGTCTTCGTAACCGCTGACCTGGATCTGATAGAGCGTCCCGGCGGTGGCTTCAAAGGTGACTGAACTTGCTCGCCCCTCCGTGTCGTCATTCGCTCCGATGAGGTTGAGAGAACTTAGCGAAGTGCCCGTGTAGATGGCGAGGGTAGTATCGAAGTCGCTCCCTGAGGTATTGATAGTGGCTGGTCCGTCGGCGCCCGCCGTCCAGCTCCACCACACGGTGGCCTCTCCTGCGACCGCCGGGTTGACCGCTTCATCGGTCTCGAGAGTGGCAAAGTGATTGTTTCCATTGACGGAGGTCGCACTGGAGGGAATGGCGATGCGGCGGGCGAACCGATCGTTGGGAGGGCGGGTTGCCAGAGCAAACTCACGTGTCGCCGTCAGAGTCTCCTTGTCACTTGCATTCGCCACCACTTCGAGCAAAACGGTATCCCCATCCGCAGGAGCTGTTAGATTGGCGGTGTAGATGGCATCATCGGCGATGCGGTCGAGGCCTTGGCCATTGTCGCGGAAGTCGGTGAATGGCTGGTCATTGAAGCGGGCTTGCACGACGGCGTCTGTCACCGGGGTGAGGTCAGTGATCGCCAGTTCCAAGGTAACGGAATCATTGGCAATCAGCGGTAGATGAGAGGGGGTGGCTCGTAGTTCCATCACCCCGTCGGCAGCGCTGTTCAGCGCAGCATTGGCGTCGAGGGTTCCTCCTGTGATGGATTTTCCGCTGAGGGCAGGGACTGGACGAACGGTCTCCAGCAGCCGTTGCTTCATCTCGGGATAAGTGATGTCCGGGTTCGCTGCCTTAAGGAGGGCGGCTACACCAGAGACGTGAGGGCAGGCCATGCTCGTCCCCGAGATCGTGTTGTAGGAATCATCGGCATCAAACCAGCAGGAGAAGATGGCGACTCCGGGGGCTCCGAGATGGACCGATGTCCGCCCGTAGTTGGAGAAGGATGCGATTTCATCGCTGCGGTCCAAGGCGGCCACACTGATTACATTGGCAATCTCGTAGGACGCGGGGTAAGCGGGGGTGAGGTCATTGTTATTGGTCTCATTACCGGCTGCCGCAACGAAAAGTACCCCGGCTTGTTCGCTCGCGACGATGGCATCAAAGAGAGCCTGCGAATAACCGCCTCCGCCCCAGCTATTACTTAGAATATCGCATCCTTCCTGCACGCCGTAGTTGATGCACTCAATGGCATCGGAGGTGGCTCCCGAGCCGGAATCAGAAAGAAATTTCAAGCCCATGAGAGAGACTTCCCAAGCGACTCCCACATGAGGCCCGGAGGAGTCAGAAACTGCTCCTATCGTTCCGGCGCAATGGGTGCCATGGCCATTGTCATCCCGAGGATCTCCCTCTCCGGTGATGGCATTAAGCCCGTGAACATCGTCGACGACCCCGTTGTTGTCGTCATCGATTCCGTTGTTAGGAATCTCCCCGGGATTGTGCCACATGTTGGCAGCCAGATCTTGGTGAGTGTAATTGACGCCCGAGTCGATGACTCCCACGAGGACATCTCTCGAACCAATCGTCGTCTCCCAAGCCAGTTCCGCGCGGATATCGGAGCCTGGCTGGCCGCCGGATTGTCCGGTATTGCGGAGTCCCCAGAGGCGACCGTCAGCAAGCCCGGGATCAGGAGGCGTCACCGAGGCCTGGCGGATGTAGTCCGGTTCGACGTACTCAAAGAGCCCGGTGGCCATCAGCTCCTTAATCTTGGTCCGGAGGTCAGCGACGCGTCGCTTCTCATCGACTGGCTCGGCGTTCTTGAAAGTTGGAGGGTCGAGCTGGAGGACGACGAGGTCCGGAAGTTGGCTGAACTCTTTGCCGACCTTGACGCCTTTTGCTTTGAGGCTTTTGGAGAAGTCTTCTTGGGCGATCTTGTCGCTGTCGTTGCGTTTGGCCAAGAGGCGGTCCGGGCGACAAGGCCCGTCCTCAAGTTGGATTAGCCCATTGAGAGGCGCGGAATGGAGTGTGGTGAGAGCAGCCGCAAAAAGCAGAATGAGCAGGGAAGATAGGTTCGGCATTAAGGTTACTTAATTCAAACCTCAACTATTGAGGATGAGCCGACTCGCTCAAGGCTCTCGAACTGACGAAAATGTCACATTGAGCTGTGGGACCCGGACTTCAGGGCGAGAGCTTTTCGAGGATTAGCTTTTGATCCTCCGCGGAGAACTTGTCGAGGCGGATGCCCTCGAAGACTTTGCCATCGGCACGTCGGAGGGTGACGGTGCGTTTGTCAGGATTGAACGAGGTGATGGAGCCTTGAATCGTCTTGCCCGCAGAGCTTGTCCATTCTGACTTGTCGATCAGTGGGCTCTCGGTTTTGGCGCCCGAGGCCGATGCGTCGGATTGATGAAGTCCGGCGAGATAGTCGTCGTAGGTTTTCCAGTGCGTAGTCACCAGAGTGCGGGCATCAGCACTCGCATCGGTACTCATCGAGACGACCACGTTGGCGCGACGGGAGAGAGTGCGCACGTAGCGCCCCAGAATCGAGGCGACGACTTTTTCGGTTTCATCGCTTTCTGTTTTCTCGTGGATATCTCCAAACAACTCGATGTCCGCCAAATGCTCCCGATAGAATTTGCTCGCTGCGGCGGGGGAGGGGAAGTAGTAGATATGGAAGTTGAAATCCTCGGGCTGGGAGAGGATGAGGTCCAGACTGGCAAACTCATAACCAGCTTTAACGGTCATCGGCTCTCCTTGGAGATACAGCCTTTCGTTGGGCGAGATCGCCTCCAAGTTATATTTAAGTCCACCTTTGAAGAGCGATTCCTGTGGCACGACTTTGTCGGCAGGCAGGAGGTCCTCGCCGAAAAGTGGACCTAGGGAGAGGGCGAGCAGGAGGATAAGCAAAGGTTTCATAGGGGAAACGACACAATCAACCTAGAGGTAACGATGATGACGGACAGCTAATTCTTAAATTACTTTATCATACCCTTCCTCGCTGTAAGTAGGCGCGTGTCTTGGCACGCGATTAGGATCTCGCTGCTGTGAAGATTAAGCGAGGCCGTCCGACAGGCTGGCCTCGTCCTTTCTTCAAGCTCCGCACTGGGCCCGCTGGCGCAGGAAGTGGTCGATGACGACTAGATAAGTCATCGCTTCCACGATGGGAACGGCGCGGGGAAGGACGCAGGCGTCATGGCGTCCCTTCCCTTTAAGTTCGGTTTCCTCCTTGGCCGAAGAGACAGTCTCCTGCGAGGTCATGATGGTGGCGGTGGGCTTGAAGGCGACGCGGAAGAGGATGTTCTCGCCATTGGAGATACCACCTTGCACGCCGCCCGAGTTATTGGTGCGGGTGCGGATCTGATCGTTCTCCAGATAGAAGGGGTCATTGTGCTCGCGGCCGGTGAGAAGGGTGCCGGAAAAGCCGGAGCCAACCTCAAAACCTTTGGTGGCCGGCAGGGAGAGCATGGCCTTGGCAAGGTCGGCCTCGAGACGATCGAAGACGGGGGCGCCGAGTCCGGGAGGGCAGCCCCTCACGACGGTCTCGATGGTGCCGCCCACAGAGTTGCCATCCGAACGAGTCGCCTTGATCAACTCGATCATGGGCTCGACCATGGCGGGATCGCCGGTGCGGACGATGTTGCCCTCGATCGTCTCGGAGCTGACCGTCGCGGGATCCACTGTTCCCTTGAGATCCTTAATCGAGGCGACCCAGGAGAGTACTTCGAGCTCGGGGGCAAGCTGCTTGAGAACTTGTTTCGCGATGGCAGCAGCTGCCACTCGACCGATGGTCTCGCGGGCGGAAGAACGCCCGCCTCCGTTGGGATTGCGGTGGCCGAACTTGGCGTCGTAGGTGTAATCGGCGTGAGAGGGGCGGTACTTCAGCGCCATCTCATCATAGGCGGATGGCCGGGCGTCCTTGTTGCGGACGAGGATGGCAATGGGCGTTCCGAGGGTCTTGCCTTCATGGACGCCGGAGAGGATTTCGCAGGCGTCCGCCTCGTTCCGGGGGGTGACGATTTCCGATTGCCCGGGTCGGCGGCGGTCGAGATCCTTTTGAATGATTTCTTCTGAAATCTCGATCCCGGGAGGGCAGCCGTCGATGACGACGCCGACACCGCCCCCATGGGATTCGCCGAAGGTGCTGATTTGATAGAGCTTGCCGAAGATGTTGGCCACGCGGCACGCTAGGGGGCTTTGGCGGGATTTTGAACCGAAAATTCGCGCCGATTTCGCTCCCGTCGATTGGCTCGATGATTGTCAGCTGGCACGGAAACCTCTAGGGTGAAGGTGTGGAACGAACAATCCTCGAGGAGATTCCCGCAGAGGCACGAAAGAGAGACTTCTGGCAGAGGGCTTTCCTCGTGACTCTCATATCCGGTTTCTATTGGCTCAATGAGCCATTGGGATTGATGCGCACTGTCATGCTTGCGCTGTGGCCGGTCATGATTTTCGTTTCAGCGTGGGTCTCGCTTCGCCGCAAGCACATCCGTTGGCAATTCAAGTGGGGAGAGGAACTCCTCATGATTTCAAAAAATGGCTACAGCCTGGCCCATCTCAATTGGAACGAGGTTGAGCGCATTGAATTTCAAGGAGATTGGGCCCTGATTCCGAGACGCTTTTTTCCTTTCTTAAAAGCCAAATTGCCAATCTCGGTCATTCCCGACGAGCTTCTTGGTCCGATGAGAAAGCACTCGAAGTATTTCGACTCAAGGGAGTTTCCCAGTCGCTCGATTCATTGAACGGCTGCTGCTGGTCGGCGTTTTGTCTTGGACGCCAAGGAGAGAAATTCTTTTCGGTAGCCATGGGGGTCGTATTCCGCGCCGCTCTTGGCCCAAGCAAGAATGTCCCGTCTGGTCGTGCCGTTCAGGTGGGGAGAATGATTCAGCCACTGCGAGAAGGCTGCGACTGAGCTGGCGAATCGGAACTCGTGGGAAGACTGGGAGAAGTCCTTGCCCGCGTCAGAGATGGGGAATCGTTGCAGGTGGCTCTGGGTTCCCTGTGGTTCCTTGTGACGGACCGAGAGGGTGAAAAGAGGGCCGGACGTGGCGGTGCCGGGGACAAGTTCGTAGAGTGCCGTCACCCGATGTCCGGAGCCTAGATC
This sequence comes from Verrucomicrobiota bacterium JB023, assembly GCA_030673895.1. Classification (GTDB taxonomy): domain Bacteria; phylum Verrucomicrobiota; class Verrucomicrobiia; order Verrucomicrobiales; family Akkermansiaceae; genus Roseibacillus. The sequence goes on along the minus strand of JAUTCR010000029.1, from coordinate 18,493 downwards.
GCCGGCATCCTTCCCGTCGTCCGCGAAGTCCGCATCATTGAGCAGGCGCGTTTCGTAGCCAATGAGGCGGTAGGATTTCACTCTATCGGGGTGAAATCGCACTTGCAGTTTCACGTCCTTGGCCACCGTCTGCAGGGTGGCGGGGAGGTCGGTGACGAGGGCCTTGCGCGCTTCGCTCAAGGTATCGATGTAGGCGTGTTGGCCGTTCCCGTTTTGCGCGAGAGATTGCATGACGTCGTCCCTCAGGTCTCCCATTCCGTAGCCGAGGGCGGTTAGGGAGACGCCGGATCGGGCCTCCTTGCGGATGAGTTCCTCCAGCTTGTCGGGGTCCGAGATACCGACGTTGAAGTCGCCATCGGAGGCGAGGATGACGCGGTTGAGCTTGTCTGGGTGGTAGTTTTTGCGCGCGAGTTGATAGGCCTTGGTGAGCCCTCCCTCTCCGTTGGTGCTTCCCTCTGCTTTCAGGCGGGAGAGGGCGCGGCGGATTGTTCTTTTCTTCGAGCAAGGGGTCGGAGGGAGAGCAATGTTCTCGCTGCCCGCGTAAGTGACGATGGCAACGGTGTCTTCCTCATCGAGTTGCTCGAGGAGCAGGCGGAGAGACTTCTTAACGAGAGGCAGCTTGTTTTCCCCGTCCATCGAGCCGGAGACGTCGAGGAGGAAGACGAGGTTGGCAGGCGGGCGCTCAACGGGGGCGATGTCCTTGGCCCGTAGTCCGATCAAGGCCAAGCGATTGGCGGGATTCCATGGGCATGAGGCAATCTCGGTGGCTATCGAGAAGGGCGCACCGCCTTCTGGGGCAGCATAGTTGTAGCGGAAGTAATTGACCATCTCCTCAGTCCGCAAGGCACCAGGCTGGGGAGTGATTCCCTCCGTCGTGAAGCGGCGGAAGTTGGCGTAGGAGGCTGTGTCGACGTCGATGGAGACGGTGGAGCGAGGACGACGGGAGCTTGAGATGAAATCGTTGAAGGGGGCCTGCGGGTATCGCTCTCCGGCCGCTGACTGCTGGGGCTGATTGAGGAGCCGATCGATCGAGTTTTGGGTGATGGCATAGTCCCCGGAGCGAAGGCCGGAGGTGATCGTCCCCCCAGAGATTGCGCTGAGCGTGACTGAAGGGAGAGGGGAGGTAGGGGTGGGGGGGAGGGGCCGATTTACTGATGAATACGGCGCGGTTGCGGGGCCGGCGCAATGACCGAGGAGAATGAGCGGAGCAACCCGCAAGAGTTTCTTCATGCTGGAAAATTAGCAATTTAAACGAGGCCAGCAAGCCTCATCTGGAGTTTCTCTATTGGGGAAAGACTTGGCCGGCCTCTTCTTGGGGAGAATGTGACTTGAGCGGGGGTGGCATTGTCCTAGAACACGACTATGGAGATCGCGGTTTCGGACTACGAGAAGTTGGGGAAGTTTTATTTGGGGCGAGGGTATGATTTGGATTCCTCAAGCTTGGAGGATGAGCTGACGCTTTATGATTCGAAGGATTTGGTGACCCATGGGGCGGTCCTTGGAATGACGGGCTCGGGAAAAACGGGGCTTTGTCTCAGCCTGCTGGAAGAAGCGGCGATGGATAACATCCCGGCAATCGTCATTGATCCGAAAGGGGACATCCCGAACCTGATGCTGACTTTTCCCGAGTTCCGGGGGCAGGACTTCCAGCCTTGGGTCAATGAGGATGATGCCCGCAAAAAGGGGCAGACAGTGGCCGACTTCGCCGCCAAGACGGCGAGCACTTGGGAGAAGGGAATCGCGGACTGGGGACAGAGTGGAGAGCGGGTCCGGCAGTTGCAGGAGAAGGTGGACATCAATGTCTTCACCCCCGGGAGCAAGGCGGGCATCCCGGTATCGATTCTCAGCTCGCTCGATGCTCCGCCATTCGAGGTGCTCGACGATGGAGAACTGTTAGGCGAGCGGATCGAGAGCACGGTGTCTTCCCTCCTTTCTCTGGTGGGAGTGAATGCCGATCCCGTTCAAAGCCCGGAAGCAGTCCTCTTGGCGACAATCTTCCATCACGCTTGGCAGGCGGAAGAGAGTCTCTCCCTCGAGGGATTGATTCGCACGATTCAGAAGCCACCGTTCGGCAAGGTGGGAGTGATTGATCTGGAAAGCTTTTATCCGGAGAAAGACCGCCAGAAGCTGGCCCTGCGTTTTAACAATCTCTTGGCTAGCCCCGGATTCTCGACGTGGTTGGAGGGGCCTCCCCTCGATATCCAGCGCATGCTTTACACGCCGGAGGGCAAGGCGCGGGTGTCCATCTTCTCCATCGCCCATCTGAGTGACACCGAGCGCATGTTCTTCGTCTCCCTGCTCCTCAATCAGATGCTGGGTTGGATGCGTCAGCAGAGCGGAACGAGCAGCCTGCGGGCCTTACTCTATATCGATGAAATTTTCGGCTACCTCCCGCCGGTTTCCAATCCTCCGAGCAAGAAGCCGCTCATGACCATGCTCAAGCAGGCTCGTGCTTTCGGGCTAGGGGTGCTGGTGGCGACGCAGAACCCTGTCGATCTCGACTACAAGGCTCTCTCGAACATCGGCACCTGGTGGTTGGGTCGTCTCCAGACTGAGCGGGACAAGTTGCGTGTCCTTGATGGCTTGGAGGGGGCGATGAGCGAAGGAGGAGCGAGCTTTGATCGTTCGCGGGTGGACAAGCTGCTCTCCGGCTTGGGGAGCCGGGTCTTCCTGATGAATAATGTGCATGACGAGGGGCCCACCGTCTTCCACGTCAGGTGGGTGATGAGCTACCTGCGCGGCCCCTTGACCCGTCGGCAAATCAAGACGCTGATGGACCCCAAGCGCTCGGCCTTTGAGCGGGCCAAGGGCAAGGTCGTCGCGCCAGCCAATCCAATGGCAATGAACCAAGCCGAGCCCGAGGCGCCGAAGGGCGAGCGCCCCCTGGTCGGCAGGGGAGTGAAGGAATACTTCGTCCCCTTTGCGGGGGAAGGTCGTGGCGTCGAGTATCGGCCCGCTCTTCTCCGGGAGGCCGAGGTGCACTTCATCTCACGGAAGGCCAAGATGGAGGGGACCCGGCTCATCCGCTTCACCAACCCGATTGAGGAGCGCGGAATCGACTGGGAGGAAGACTGCGGTTGCACCCTGCCCCTGCGGTCCATGAAGAGCGAGCCGCGCAAGGGAGTGGGCTTCGCCAATCTTCCCGGCTACGCGATGAACGCCGACAATTACAAACCTGTGGAAGACGAGTTCGAGGACTGGATCTACCGCAATGAGCGTGTGCGCCTCTTCTTCAGCGATGAGCTGGATGAATACTCCCGCATGGGTGAAGACGAGGGGGACTTCCGCGCGCGCCTGCAGCACCGGGCGCGCGAGGTGCGGGATGAGGCCGTGGAAAAATTGCGCGACAAGTATGAGAAGAAGCTGAAGACAAAGGAAGGTCAGCTTCAGCGGGCAGAGCTGGCCTTGGATAAGGAAAAGGCCCAGGCCCAGAGCGCAACCTGGCAAGCCGGGGCCAAGGTGCTGGGGAGCTTGCTGAGCGGATTACTCAATACCCGGAAACGCCGGGGCAGCACGGTGTCCTCCGCATCGCGCGCCTTCCAGCAGCGGGCCGATGTGCGGGTGGCGAAGGATAAGATTGAAGGAATTGAGGACGAAATACGCGAGCTGGAGGAGGAGCTGCGGCAGGAAGTGGCCGAGCTAAAGCACGAGCTCGATCCCATGAATCTGGAGTTCGAGATGGAAAGCGTGAAGCCTTACAAAAAGGATATCCACGTCACCGCTGTCGCCCTGCTCTGGCTGCCCTACGATGAGCGTGGGGAGGCGATTTGGTAAAGAGACTCAATCTCGCTGCGGGGGCGGGGCGAGGAGGCGCTCGGCCTCTTGCTGCTCCTGCAGCTTGGTAGGAGACAAGTTGTCCTTGGGAGCGGGGCGGAACTTGATCTCCTCTTCGGTGTCAGAGAGCACCCCTGAGACCAAACGAGCGAGATCGGACAGTTTTTCTTCCGCTTCCATAATATAGGAAAGCTGAAGTTATCGAGGTAGTCAGGAAAAGTGAATTTTGGGACTTAAACCAAAAAAGAGCGGGATGATTTTGTCATCCCGCTCGCTATTGAAAAATCTGTATCCGTTATACGGATTAGTTGCCACCCAGAGATGGCTTCTTGGAACGGCGGACCGTTCCGAAACGCTTCTGGAACTTGTCGATGCGGCCTTCGGTATCGACGAACTGCTTCTGGCCAGTGAAGAAGGGGTGGGAATCAGAGGTGATACCCATCGAGATGACGTAGTGCTCAACGCCATCGACTTCTTCAGTCTTGTCCGACTTCGATGTCGAGCGAGAGAAGAAGCGGCGACCAGTGGTCATGTCCTGGAAGATGACCGGGTGGTAATCAGGATGAATGTCTGTTTTCATGGGAAGAACCTTTCGGTTGTGCGACGTTTCCGACGCCGCGGGCGGGAGGATTAATCATGGGATGGAGCGGGAGTCAATAGGGGAGGGGGCCGGCCAGTGATTTTGTCCCGCATCCTCAGGGGATTTCACTGTCGTTCCTCTTCTTGGTTTTCGAAAAATTCATCTTCCGGAGCCTGGGAATGCAGATCCTCGAGGGCGGGATCCGGTCCGTCGAATTCGTCCTCGTCATCCTCACTACCACGTGGCTGGGCTCCCGAAGCCGGAGCGGGGGTGGGCCCATCAAGAAGCCGCTCAAGCCGCTCCCTCTCTTCAGCCTCCATCCGCGTTTTCTCCTTCTTGTCGTGGAAGTAGGAGAGCCAGATGCAGATCTCGTAGAGCACATACATGGGCACGGCGAGGAGGCAGAGGGTGAAGGCATCCGGCGTGGGCGTGATGATGGCGGCGATGATGAAGATGGCCAGGATGGCGTAGGAGCGGGTGCCCTTCATCATGTCGTGGGAAAGGATGCCGATCTTAACGAGCGTCATGACCACCACCGGTAGCTCGAAGGCTAGACCAAAGATGAGAACGAACTGCGTGGCAAAGGAGATGTAGTAGCCAATCCGCCAATCGTTCTGCACCCCGAGTTCACCATTGTACTCGTAAAAGAAGTTAAGAACATTGGGTAGGATGATGAAGTAGGCAAAGAGAACCCCGGTGAGGAATAGGAGAAAACCGATGCCCAAGGCGGGGAAGAGAGCCTTCTGCTCATGCTCATGAAGCCCCGGGAGAATGAACTGGAGCAGGTAGTAGAGGAGTAAGGGGAAGGAGATGACGATGCCAGCGAAGAAGGCGAGCTTGATGGAGAGCATGAAGCCCTCCGTGGGATTGAGGGATTGCATGACCACCATGCGCCCCTTGGCCTCGAGACGGGCATTGGGGTCTCCTTCGTTGAGGGCGAGCAATTGCTTGCGAAGCTCCTCCGGGATGTCGGGTAAGGTCTTGAAATACTCGGCCCGCTGCACCTTGTCCGTGATGGGGAGAGCCGCGCGGTAGTGGAAGGCGGACTCCACATGGAAGGCGAAGTCCTTGTCGTCTATGCCAAGCGAGTTGATGAAGTGATCCCGCTGCGCTTCGGTCAGTCCCGCGATGGAGCCGGCCGCCTCAAGCGCCGCTTCCCAAGTCTCGATCGAAGGGCGGGGCTTAAGCTCCGCCAGAGCGGTGCTCTGGCTTTGGTTCCAGACTTTCTCCACTGGATGGCGGATGACTTCCATCAAGGTGTTGCGGAAGACGTAGCAAATCACCGTCGAGACCAAGAGGGTCAGGATGATACGGGTGATGGTGATCCGCAGGTCGTCGAGGTGGTCGAGAAAGGGCTTTTCCGCTTCGGGATTTCCGTGTTCGCGTAGTTGAAACAGCTTTTTGAGAACAAACATGATGCGGCGGCTCGCGGGGAAGGTAGCAAGCAAGGGCGAAAGCCCTAGCGGAAAATTGGGCTTGGCTCATTCTTGTGCAATTTCTCCCGAAAGCGCAGCATTCGGGCATGACTGAGGTCCTTGTCATGGTGACAACATTTCCGAGCGAGAGCCAAGCCCGGGCCATCTCGCGGGAGCTAGTGAAGGAGGGATTGATAGCCTGCGCCAATATCCTGCCGGGTGCGGTTTCCGTCTATCAGTGGGAGGGAGAGATTTGTGAAGACGCCGAGGTGGTCGTCTTAATGAAGACGCTGCGGAGTCGCTACGCGGAGGTGGAGGCATCCTTGCGGCAACGCCACCCGTATGAGGTGCCGGAGATTTTAGCGCTGGACGTCAGGCAGGGCTTGCCGGCCTATTTGGAATTTGTCGGTGAGAATTGCCGGGACGAGGCCTAGGGGTTGGGGGCGGAGAGGAATCCGAGGCATGGGCTTGCTTGCCTGAACGCTCGAAGGGCTTGCCAAGAGGCGCCGCGCGGTTGAGAAACGAGTCCATGAGTGAGGCGATTCTGGCAGAGGCAGTCGTTAAGGAGTTCGGCGAAGTGCGCGCGCTCAAGGGCGTGACGGTTGCCATCGACCGTGGAGAACTTTTCTTCCTCCTCGGCGGGAGCGGCTGCGGGAAGACGACCCTGCTCCGCTGCATCGCCGGTCTGGAGACTCCGACCAAGGGCCGAATCGTTTTTGATGGCGAGGATGTCACCGAGCTGCCGACCCATAAGCGCGAGGCTGCGATGGTCTTCCAGAGCTATGCCCTCTGGCCTCACATGAGCGTGGCGCAGAACGTTGCGTTCGGTCTCGAGGAGCGGGGGATCAAAAAGGATGAGGTGAAACGAAGGGTGGAGGAAGCCTTGGAGATGGTGCAACTCGGAGGCTACGGGCCGAGAGGGATTGACCAGATGTCAGGGGGGCAGCAGCAGCGGGTCTCTCTCGCGCGGGCGCTCGTGGTGCGGCCGAAGGTGTTGCTCCTCGATGAGCCCTTGTCCAACCTCGATGCCCGGCTGCGCGTCGAGATGAGGACCGAGATCCGCCGCATCGTGAAGGAGAACGGATTGACCGCAGTCTATGTGACCCACGATCAAGAAGAAGCCCTCTCAGTCGCCGACCGTATGGCAGTCATGGAGCTGGGCGAGATTCGCCAAGTCGGGACCCCGGAGGTGATTTATCGCCGCCCGTCATGCCGGACGGTGGCCGAATTCATCGGAGAGACGAACCTCTTCGCGCAAGGCAGTTTGGGCGAATTCCGAGGAGAGGGAGAGGGCGAGCTGGTTTCCGTTCGCCCCGAAGCCTTTCGCTTTGCCTCAGGAAATGGGGAGAGCAGTAATCAGGTAGCCGGAACGGTCATTTCCACCAGCTATCTGGGAGCCTTGGTGCAGTATGAGGTCGAGACACCGCAAGGCATCTCGCTCAAGGTGGCGGAGATGAACCCCCGTGAGGTCCGCCATGGAGAAGTGATCCTCCAGGCGGACGAAAGGGATGTGGTCATCCTCAAAGGCTGAGGGATAGGTGACTTAGCTGTCGTTTGATTCCAGGAAACGTCGCTGGATGGACTCGGGCAGGGAATTGGCGTTGCTCTGGATCCACTGATTGGCGGCGGCGGGGTCGTTGTCTTGCCAGCGGCCAAGTACTCGATTGTAGTAGCGGTTGCGGGAGCGTTCATCGCGGATCCCGGTGATCCACTCGGCAGCCAGTAGAGGATCTCTATCAGCGGAGCCACGGATAATCTCACCTACCGCGCCATCGAAATTGGCGTCTGGATTGGCCTGCGCAATTTCCGAAATCCATTGTGCGGCGACGACGGGATCTTCCCGCACCATCCGGTCGGCAATGCCTTCGACAGCCTCGCCAATGGTCTCTGAGGGCAGGGTAGAGGCCCAGGCAATGGCAGCCTCGGGATCCTCGCGATACCAATCTTCAGTCAAGTCCTCGCCCACTCGATTCGTCGCGTCAGTATCGTTCAAATCGGTGAGCCACTCCGCTGCAGAAGCAGGGTCCCGTTCCGCGATCTTCTCTGCCGTGAAGGCTACCGTGCTGGAGCGAAGTTCATCATCCTCAATGTCTTGGGTCCATTCCTTGGCCACTTCGGGATCGCCGCTAGCCAACATGTCGGTGATGGCGGAGATTGCCGAGCCTCGCTCGCGGGAGCGGGGCATCGTCTCCATGATCTCCGTGGCACGGTCGAGGTCGTTGTTGACCAGGCCACGGATGACGCCGACGAGGAAGGGATTCCCTCCGTCGCCGTCGTAGTTTTCGTTGGCCCAAGCGAGGGCTCCATCCGGATTGGTGCCGGCCCAAGTGGAGAGAATGGTATTGCGGGCGAAGCTTCCGCCTGTGTTTTCATCAGCGTAGGCAAGCGCCTCAAGCGGAGCGACTTTAGCCCAGGCGGTAAGCAGCATGGCATACTCCGCGCGGCGCTCGTCGGTCATCCCCAGCTCACGGAAGGCGTCCACCACGCCCTCGAACTCGTCTGGTCCCAGGGTGTCGATGAGAGCGATAAGGGCATTGGCCCGCTCGATGGGGTCATCGCCACGGGCGATATCAGCAATGGCTTGGACGGGGGAGGAGCCTTTCTGGACAAGAGGCGAGGCCTCAAGCCGGGAGCGGGCAGAGGTCCCGCCGAGACCCGCACTCGCAGAGCCTCCTCCGGCCGCACCGGACGATCTGGTGCTCGATCTGGCTGCAGCGACTTGCTGGGCGGCTGTTGATTCGGGGCTCACCGTGGTCTTCCCGATGAAGAAGGCGGCTGCCAGGCTGCCAGCCCATACGGTTCCGAGGATGATTTGCTGAGGTTTCATGGCAAGTGGGTAGGATCGTTTGCGCTTTCCAGCGATGGAGGGCCAACTGATGTGGCAATCCTGTTACGTAACGATCAGGCAGTATTTTCAAAGTTCAACGGAAATTACTTGCTCTCCCTGTTGCCTAATTTCGCGAAAAACGACTTTGAGCCCTCTCGAGTTCTGCCGGAGGGGGGCTCACAAATTCTCGGCAAAGGGGCGCAGTAGGTAACCAATGGTGTAGGCCAGGCCAGAAGCGATGGCTCCGACCCCAAGAGTCTCCAAGACGCCGTAGCCGATTTTTTGGCCAACGAAGCGCGCTTTCAAGGCCCCGATAAGGGCAAATGAGATGGCGGTGAGGATACAGGCCAGAGTGAAGGGATCGCCCACCAGACCCGGACGCGAGAGGTCGAGGATGTAAGCGACGAGAGGGATGCCGCCGATAATCAGAAAGGCGATGAAGGTGGCGGTGGCCGCCTTCCAAGCGGATGGACGGTCGCCGGTGATGCCGTGCTCGGCGAGAAGCATGGTCTCCAACCAGAGCTTGCGATCCGAGGTGATGACGGAAACGATCTTGTCGAGGGTATCTCCCTCAAAGCCCTTCTCGGCAAAAATCTGGCGAACCTCCTCCCGTTCGCCTTCGGGATGGTGCTCGATTTCATATTCCTCCTCCCGCTGGGTGCGATCGGCGGATTGGTTTTCGGCCCGCGTTCCGAGGAAATTCCCCGAGGCCATGGAGAAGCCGTCCGCAAGGAGATTGGCGACGCCCAGAATGATCACGATGCCGGAGGGGAGCCCGGCCCCGGCGACTGAGGAGACGACGGCGAAGGTCGTCACGGCCCCGTCGATAGCCCCGTAGATAGAGTCCTTCAGGTATTCTTGCGTGCCACCCCTTTGCAGGCGGCGCTGGATGGCCTCAGGCGTGTGATCGGCGGCATGGTCGGAGTGATGGGACATGGCGATGGTTCTTTAGAGGGATGGCGAGCCCGAGAGCAGAGTATCGGCGAGATGGCTCAGCAGAAGGCCCCAAAACTAAATTAGCGAGCGTCCCGCAGAGGGAGTGATTGTCTCAAGTTCCTTCCCTGGAGTCCCGGACGATGGACTTGGGGCGCTAGCCAGAGGGGAGTTGTGACATCCATTGCGTGAGGGTCTGGTTCACCTCGACGATCTCGTGAAAGCTAGCCCGATTCAAGGCCTTTGAGTACTTTTGGGGAAAGACTGCGGCTTGCTCCGCGAGCTCGTATTGCATTCGCTCGGGTGCCAACCATGACCGAAAATCCGTCGACGCCTTTCGTCGGGGTCAGCGGGGCGGAGAGAGAGGAAGCATGCTTCGCATTAAGATGGGCGAAGCACTGCTTCAAATCTTCTCCAAACTGCTCCCGTTGCTCACCCACGATGGTGCGGGAGGAGACGACCTTCGCAAGGAGAGCGTAGCGCATTGAAACAACCGTTTAAGGTTGATCTAGCGAAATAATCTAAACTGGTTGATTTAGGTGAGTCTTGCCGCCAGAAGCTCTTTTTGGAAGACCAGCTCCTTGGGGAGGTGGTCGTAGAGGTTCAGGTAGAGCTCGCTCTGGGAGACCAGTTCGGCCTTCCATTCCTCGGGGTCGAAGGCCATCGCCGTCTCGAATCGCTCGGGGGTGAAATCGTCGAGGCCGTCGGTATTGAAATCCTCATAATGGGGCGTCCAACCGATCTGCGTTTCATGGCCGGCAATCTTGCCGTGGCAACGATTCACAATCCACTCGAGGACGCGCATGTTTTCGCCGAAGCCTGGCCAGAGGAATTTCCCGTCTTCATCCAAGCGGAACCAGTTGACGTGGAACATGCGGGGGAGGTGCTTAATCTCGCGGCGCATATCGAGCCAGTGGTGGAGGTATTCGCCAGCATTGTAGCCGATGAAGGGGAGCATGGCCATGGGATCCCGACGGACGCCGGCTTTGAGGCCGATCGCGGCGGCAGTCACCTCCGAGCCCATGGTGGCACCGAGATAGACGCCGTGGGACCAGTTGAAGGCTTGGAAGACCAGCGGCATGGTGGAAGGGCGGCGGCCGCCGAAGACAATGGCTGAGATGGGGACCCCGGCGGGGTTCTGCCAATCGGAATCGATGGTGGGGCACTGCTCGGCAGGTGCGGTGAAGCGGGCGTTGGGATGCGCGGCCGGCGTCTCGCACTCCGGCGTCCAGTCATTACCCTTCCAATCGATGAGGTGGGCTGGCTTCTCCTTGGTGAGGCCTTCCCACCAGACATCACCATCGTCGGTGAGCGCGACATTGGTGAAGATGCAATTCTCCTTCATGGAGTCCATCGCGATGGGGTTCGTGTCGTAGGAGGTGCCGGGAGCGACGCCGAAGTAACCCGTCTCGGGATTGATGGCGTGCAGGGAGCCATCCTCATGGGGCCAGAGCCAGGCGATATCATCGCCGACAATGGTCGTCTTCCACCCTTTGTCCGCATACTCCTTGGGAGGCACGATCATGGCCAGATTCGTCTTGCCACAGGCGCTTGGGAAGGCGGCGGAGACGTAGGTTTTTTCGCCTTCCGGAGACTCCAGTCCGAGGATGAGCATGTGCTCGGCCATCCAGTTGTGCTCGCGCGCGATGACGGAGGCGATGCGGAGGGCGAGGCATTTTTTCCCCAACAGGGCATTGCCGCCGTAGCCGGAGCCATAGGACCAGATCTCCCGGCTCTCGGGGAAGTGGCAGATGTATTTGTCGTCATTGCTGGGCCAAGAGACATCCTCGACTCCCTCCGTCAGGGGCATGCCGACGGTGTGGGCGCAGGGGATGAACATGCCGTGGCCGTGGCGCACCTTCGGCGCATTACCGGTCTTCTCCTCCTCAAGTTGCTTGAGGATGGCCGAGCCCATGTGGGCCATGATCCGCATATTGACCACGACGTAGGCGGAGTCGGTCACCTGGACGCCAATCTTGGCCAGCGGGGAGTCGGGAGGTCCCATGCAGAAGGGAATCACATACATGGTGCGTCCCTGCATGCAGCCAGTGAACTTCTCGTGCATCAGCTCGAGCATTTCGCGGGACTCAGCCCAATTATTAGTAGGGCCGGCCTCGACGGGACGCCGGGTGCAGATGTAGGTGCGGCCCTCCACCCGGGCGACATCGCCGGGAGTGGAGCGCGCGAGGAAGGAGTTCGGCCGCTTCTCGGGATTGAGGCGAATGAAGGTGCCCTTATCGACAAGGAGTTGGGTGAGTTCATCCCATTCTTCCTGGGAACCGTCGCACCAGCGGACAGAATCGGGCTGGCAGAGATTGGTCATCTTCTCGACCCATTTGGCGAGCTGGGGATGTGTTGTCATGGCAAAGTCATGAGGTATCGATCCGGCGATTGCAAGGCAGGCAAAAATCATGCGGGGTTTTTAAGAAGATGGCGGGCGGGGTGTTTTTTTTGAACTTTTGGTTGATTGATGCGCTCCTCCTCGTCGGTATTCTCGCAATGAAGAATTCCATGGTCTCTCTGGCCCTCCTCGCGGGCTTGCTCAAGAGTGCGTTCGCTCTCGGTCCGGGCGACGAGGTGTCGCTCTCGGCCATCACACAGGCCGAGTTCATCCAAGGCGAAGCTCCCGCCGCGTGGCAGGAAGGCGAGGTTTACGTCTTCGAGTGTTGGGCCACTTGGTGCGGTCCTTGCCTCGCCGCGATTCCTCATGTCGATGCCCTCCACGACAAGTATCACTCCCAGGGTCTCCGGGTGATCGGGATGAATGTCTGGGAGAAGAAGGAGGAAGCGAAGAAGAAGGTGGAAGCCTTTGTCGCCAAGAAGGGAGAAGGCATGTCCTATCCCGTAGCCTACGTGAGCGAGGGCGGAGCCTTCGTGCAAGATTGGCTCAAGCCCGCTGGGGTGCGCGGCATTCCCCATGCCTTTGTCGTCATGGATGGGAAGCTGCAGTTCTCCATCCACCCCTCGGCCTTGACCGAGGAACGAGTCGAAGACCTCTTGGCCGGGGGAGAGCGGGCCCGTCAGGTCGCAGAGTCCGTGCAGCGGGAAGCTGAGCAGAAAGATCAGCTCCGCGAGCAGATGAGGGCTTTTTCCCAAGCCGCGCGCCAGGGAGATGCCGCCAAGATGAGGAAGGCTCTGGCGAAGCTTGAGAAGATGGAGGTGCGCAGTGGGCGGCTCGCAGCGATGAAGCTTGATCTCGCCGTCACCGAGGAGCGATGGGACGATGTCCTCCAGCTCTTGAAGGATAGCAAAGGTCAGCGCAGTGTCAGCTCAGCGGCTATCAGCCTCGCAGTGAAAATTGACGAAAAGGATGTCGATATCCCGGCCGACCTCCTTGCATTCATCGCTGACCAACTCGCCAAGAGCGAGCGGTCGCGGGTGCCGGCCCTTGCGCTTGAGGCCAGGGTGAGATGGCGCATGGGCGAAGAGGAAGCAGCAAAGAACGTCGCTCAACGCCTTGCCGAGTTGGAAAACAGTCTTCCCGCCCAGCCCGTGGAGGCCTTTGCCGCCAGTTTCCTCACAGGTGAGCCGCAGACCTTTCGTTCCTTCTCGCGCCAGCTCGTCGAGGCGCGCAAAGAGGAGAAAAGCGCGCAATGAAGATCCGATAATGCTCAACTTGAGCCTATCGTGACGAAACCGTCACAAAACGAGAGGCGCGTCTCGAGCCGGTATGGCCTTTTATGCCGCGCTCCATGGGTTGGCTTTTCTCTTCCTTCAGCTGGGTTTGGCGAAGTGTCGGCCGAACTCTGCCTGCGCCGAATCAGTTCTTGATCCTCAAGAGCCCAAGTGGCCGCTTGGTCGCAGTCTCCCTGACCGTTCTGAGTGGCGGCTATCTCGCCGGGCAGGCTGTTGGCAGCGGTGAAGAGGCACCTCTTGATCCCACTCGAGATGAATCAACATCTCCAGTGAGCTGGCAGCCCCGGGTCGCCCTCCTCAACTACGAGTACCTCAACGCCGCAGAGTCTGCGGAACTGGTTGATGGTCAGCCAGCTTTCTCGCCTCGCGGGACGATCCTACTCATTGAGCCAAGGGAAGTCAGCGAGGTGGACGAACTCTTTCCCGATGGCGAGGGAGTCCGCGGTCCCGGAGCCATTCTTCCGGATAAGCCGGCGGACGATCAGCCTGACCCCGACGGGGTGGGCAGTCTCCAGGGCGAAGTCTTTACCAAAGATGGTGAGGGCCTGCCCGGCGTCATCGTCTCGATTCCGTCACTCAATCGCTCCGCCCGGAGCGATCAACAAGGTCTCTTCGCCTTCCCGGATCTCCCTGCCGGTGACCACGTGATCAAATACACCAAGCTGGGCTACTTTGGTATCGATGCGACCATCACCGTCACCGACGAGAAAGTCTCGGAAGTCAGCCAGGTGATGGAAGAGCGCCCCGTCGAAACGGACAGCAACGAGTATGAACTCGAGGAAATCGAGATCGTGGGAGAGTACGTTGAGGAGGATAGTTTTGGGGGAATTGAAATCTCAACTGGTGATACTCCCAATCTTTTCAGCGGAATAGGAAAAGCTGAATTTGAAAAGCAATCCGTTAGTAATGCGGCAGAGGCTATTGGCAAGGTTTCCGGAGCGAACATCGTCGACGGAAAATATGCTGTGGTTCGTGGATTGGCTGACCGCTACGTGACGACAACTTTCAATAACGGGGTGATCACTTCGGCAGACCCGTCGAGAAAGACGATCCAACTCGATCTTCTCCCAACCTCGGTCATTCAAGGTATCGCTGTCTCAAAGACCTACGATGTGTCAATGCCTGGGGATTTCGGAGGCGGGGCGATCAATATCCAGAGCTTGAGTATGCCGGAGGAACAGTATTTCTCTGCTAAATACAAAGTAGGGTGGAACAGTAATCTGGAAGGTGACTTCTACCGGCATCCAGATCGAGACCTCGGCTTCTGGGGCTCCGTCGATGAGGAGGTGTCAAATGGAGTTGGCTCCTTGCCCAACCCCAACACGACAGACGCGGCTACTGTCGACGCGGCATGGGATACGATACTTGAGAACGCTGCTTTCCGAGGGAGGAAAGATAAAGCTCGCGAAGCCCATGACTGGGGGGTGTCTTATGGTGATGTCTTTGATTTCGACAATGGAGTGAGACTGGGTATTATCTCGGGTTTTTCTCACAAAGAGCAGGACTCCATGACGGTTGGAATTTCCCGGGCTCCCACTCCCGCGAAACCGAGAAGTTATACGGAAGACACTTATTCGTCAGAAGTTGATTGGTCGGTCTTTTTGGCAGGGGAGTTACAGCTTGGGGACAATCACGGCATCAGTGCAACCTACTTTAAAAAGCGAAATACCGAGGACTCCATCACCGTGGGTCGGGACGTCATTGATGGTGGTTCCCTTCAATTTGGGAGTTTGGGTGACCCCAATCTTTTAGAGGATGGGCTTCCGGGAGGTATTCCCGGCTATGGGGCTCCTGCCGCGATCTTCGGAGAGTTTTGGGACGTGGAGACGGTGACTCGTGACCTTGAACTGTTCCAATTGTTGGGCGATCACGATTTCGGTGAAAACGCGATGAAGGTGAAGTGGGGGATTACGGCGAACTCTTCGTCTGAGATTCGCCCTAACTCGACGACCTTAAACTATTCGATTCTAGACTTCACCGACGAACGTCTTGATCCTTCCGCGACTCTTCAAACGAATGCGGATGCCTTTAATACGGCCTTCCAGCTCGGTCTGGAAAATCCAACCTACGATGAAGTCAAGGCGTTGGTTCTTGAGCAAGGTTTGCTGCCGGAAGCCGTCTTCACGGCTATTGAGAATGGGTTGCCCAACTATAGTCCAGAGCTTGGAGAGGTTCCAACTTTCGCGCATGACGAATACATTGGCTCCAGTCCTCCGCCGTTGAAGTCCTATATCCAGCAACAATCGATTAGGGAAGATACCCGTGAAATGTTCACGGACCTGGTATTTCCTTTCGAATTGGGAGGTGGAAGAAAATTTCAGGTGAAAGCTGGCTTTCGTGGTTCCGACAAGACACGGGAATCTCGAGCCAAAATCTACGAGTTTGATGTAAATGAACTCAATGATGCGGATCTCTACACTCCCGGAGGAATCGGTTCAGAGGCCACCCAGGATACCGATTTGCTGACCGATCTAACGACTGGTAACAACGGGGCAAACGGAGGAGCGACCTTATCCGACATTACAAACCAGCAAATCCGGAACTTTGATGGTACGTCAAATATCATGGCCCTCTATTTGGGAGGGGAGTTGAGTGGTGAGACCTTCAGTTTCAATAGCGGAATAAGATACGAATTGGAGAACAAATCTTATTTCGCCGATCCTGCTCTTAATGCTCCTGACGTCGCCTTTCTTCCTGACGCACCGGATGATGTGGTAAGCTGGCTGCCTAGCGTAGGGGGACAGGCAAATTTGTTCGACGGCAAGTTCACGATCGGTGCCTACTATTCTCGGACCGTTGCTCGACCCACGTTCTTCGAGTTCCTGCCGGCAAAGACAGTCGATCAGGCAACGGGTTTTATTCGGAGTGGTAATCCTGCGCTTACTGATACGGGTATCACAAACTTTGATTTGTCTTTCGAGTACCGGTTTACGGATAAGAGCCGATTGGTGGTCGCTCCATTCTACAAGAGCTTGGAAGATCCCATCGTCGCCCAAGCCAATCTGTCAGCTGGGACAATTGTTTTTACGAATGGGACCTCGGGAAATCTCCAAGGTATCGAGGCTGAGTTTGAATTTGCAGAATTGGACCGTTGGACTTTGAGAGGAAATTACACCTACATTGAATCCGAGCTGGTTTCGGATGTGAATGTTGGTGTCGGCGGTGTTGAATCAGTTTCGCAAAAGTATCCGGGCCAGCCAGCCCATATCTTCAACTTGTCACTAGGATATGAGTTGGAGGATTGGGGATTGGTTGCCAATCTTATCTACAACTACACCGGAGATTCACTGCTTTACCGCAGGTTTTCGGAGGCTGAGCCTTTTATTGTTTCTCCCGGGTTTCATCAGATGGACTTCAATTTGGCCAAAACGTTCGACCATGACGATTATGAGGTCACGGTGGGCTTCACGGTGAAAAATCTCTTCAACACTGCCACCGCCTACAATTTTGAAGAGGGGAGTTCCATTTACGAGGGCCAGGTGTTCGATGAGCGTCGCCCCGGAAGGACCTATCAGGTTGAGGCCAAAATCAAATTCTGAGTCTTTCTTCATCAGGCCGACCGGCGCGGGGGGAGAACCCGACGTCGCGTATTCTAAAAGCTGCTCTCGTGCTCATCTCAGGGCAGAGCCTGAATTGGAACCTGCTGGCGGTTTGGTTCTCTCAGTCTCTCGCCTTGAGTGACGGCTTATTGGTACGGAATGCAAGTCGGGTGTGACAATTCTGTAACGCGAAATCAGGCGCTTATACGACGTGGATTTTTTTAAAAGCACCCGTGCGGCCAAGGATCTCTTTTTGTGCCTTTACGCAAAAAATCCTTCCCTCCTCGAACTTGCAAAAAATATGAAGTTAACAAAATTCAGAAATCTGCTAACCTTCTCAGGTTCAGCGATTTTTGCGGGTCTTGCATCGCAGTCTGCCGATGCCTTGACCTTGCAAAATCTCACTGCTGATGACGTTGATGTGATGAACAGCGGTCTCGTCACGTTGGTCAACGGAAACTATCAGCTCGACGGCAGCCAGACCCTCGACTCGTCCAAGAACTACATCCTGACGGCTCCACTCTTCGTGATGGATGGCGACACGCTGACGATTCCTGCCGGAACCAAATTCTACAGTACTTTCGATGATTACGGCACGGAGTCGAAGTCTGACGATGATTTCGGTTCTTTGATCATTACGAGAGGTGCTCAGATTGACGCTGCTGGTACTGCCGCAGCTCCCATCGAGTTCACCACCATCCGCGAGCTTGAAGCCGAGCGGGGTGTCGACATGGATGAGGACAGCGTTGCGGGCCCGATGCCAACCAAGGCCGACCGTGGTCTCTGGGGCGGCGTGGTGCTTCTCGGTAATGCGAAGACTTACAACTATAGCGCGCCCGGCGTGCTGATTGGCGAGAACATCATTGAGGGTTTTGCTTCCTCGATTTCTGTCGATGTTGATAATGACGAACGCGCCGACATCATCGAATACGGTGGTTCCAATGATGCAGATAGTAGCGGGACGATGACCTACGTCTCCATCCGTCACGGTGGCTATGAATTTAAAGCTGACAACGAAGTCAACGGTCTGACCCTTGGTGGCGTGGGAAGTGGTACCACCCTCGAGCACATCGAGGTGATGTCCAACAGTGACGATGGCATCGAGTTCTTCGGTGGCACCGCCAATCTGAAGTATGCTCTGGTAAGCTTCGTGAAGGATGACGGCTTTGACCTCGACGAGGGCTACACCGGTAACATCCAATTCGCTTGTGTCATCCAGACCCCAACCGACACGGACAGCAACTCGAATAGCATCCAGGACAGTGACCACGGTGGTGAGTGGGACGGCAACGTTGGCGGCGACACCAACGATTTCCAGACCGCGCCGACCATCGCGAACATCACCTTCATCGGAGACAATGAGAGCGACCACGCCTTCAAGATTGACGACTTCTTCGCAGGTAGCGTCTACAACGGTGCGGTAACGTCCTTCGCGGACCTCATCACCGTGACCGGCGACGCGGTTCTCAACGACACCGCCAGCTTCACCAACGTAAGCACCGATGTGAGCAATGCGCTCGAAGCGGACAACAGCGCTGTTGAATCCGTCCTTGCTGCCCAGTTCACTGACGCGAGCAGCACCGGAGTGGGACTGAACTTCGTGGACGTGGCCAACGCGCTTTACGATCCCCGTCCTGCGGCGGATTCAGTTCTGCTTGCGGCCAACGGAGCAGCGGTGACCGACCTGAGCGCGGACACCTTCTTCGAGGTAACCGACTACCAGGGTGCCTTCTCGCAGGGCTCCAACTGGGCCCTTGGCTGGACCGGAACTTCGGATCTGGGTCACTTT
>JAUTCR010000028.1 GCA_030673895.1 Verrucomicrobiota bacterium JB023 | reverse complement strand
CGGCGATCGAGGACGAATTTGTCGTAGGCGGCGCTTCGGCCTCCGGTCTCGGATTCGTTGCCCTTCATCTCGGCAAGCTTCGCTTCCTGGGCCATCCATTTGGACCACACTTGCCGCACCTTCGCCGCATCATTGGCATCGGTGTAGGTGGGGATGATGATTTTGCGATAGAGGTCTTCCAACTTCAGGGGGGACTCCGGCCACTGGTCGGGCTTTTGCATAGAGTAAGCTTTGGCGAAGACCGAGTCCATGGTCTTGCCCGCAAGCCAATCATATCCACGCATTTTTTCCTTCTTGCCCATGCGGCCGAACTGCTCGCGCAGTAATTCACCGTCAGCCAGGATCTTGTCGATGGCTTCAACCATCTTACCAGTCACAGTCAACTTGCCCGCCTCATCGGCGTTTTCATATTCCAGCATCAAGGCGAGCCAGGCGAGCTCATGCCGAATCGCCCGGCGGAAGGCCTTGCTGTCCTGCACGTCGTCGTGCTTGCGCTTCCACTCGCGAAAGCCTTGGCCCTCTCGCTTCTCTTGAACGAAACGAACCTCCTCCACGCAGTCCAGAAAGAGTTCATAGGCCTTGGAATCACTGGTCGAGCCAGTCCGGTAAGCCAAGAGGGCGCTCCCGGCTTTCTTCACCGCTCGTTCTCCCGCCTCTTCCTGCAAGACGGCCAGCCGCTCAAGCAACGCCTGCCGGTCTCCCTCGGACAGCGATTGCGCTGAGGCTAAACATCCGGTGGTAAAGAAGAGAGCGACGGCCAGGTTTTTCATCTAGGACAGCAACGGATGGCTTGGAGCCAATCTTAGCCCGAAGGCGATGATTCGCCTGGGAAAGTCAGCTCGGGGAGACTCGACTGTAGGTTCAATCTGCCGGTGGCCGGTGCCCGGGCAGCCTCCCCTGGGAAGGTGGGACTGGTTGAACGGTAGAGGGTGACAGCTCATGACCGGAGGAGAAGCCGCCTCCTGCACCCATGGCGAAGACGGTCTGCCCGTCTCGCACCAACGTCATGGAGCCATCCTCTGCGGCAAGAGCGACCTCCCCCGCTCCAGGGGTGAACCAATCCGGCCCGTGGGCAACCGAGTGGTCCTCTTGCGCGGTCGGGCTAAGTCGAAATTCATTCCGCCCGAAAAGCATTTCGCCCAGCTCGTCTCCGGGGCGGAACTGCAGATACCATTCCCAACGCTCCACCTCGCCCCCGGACAACCACTCTCGCCGCTCGGCTCGAATGATCTCATCGTCATCGCTCGGGCGCCGCCAGAAGGCTCGTTTGAAGATCTCTTCGCCGTCTCGACTCACCCGGTCGGCCACGTCGATGGCCGGCTCTTCCTCCTGCCTCAGAGGTTCGGTTCGATCGCAGGACGAACAAAGCCAAGCAACCAAAAGAACAATCGGAAGAACCTTCATCAGTTACCAGAATGCGAGTAGGTGCGGAAGAAGAGTTCGATGTCCTCCACGCTACGCACAAAGCGGTCGAGGCCGTCGTGCTCGTCGGCGAGGAGGGTGTAGCCGGGGATGACGATTTTCCACTGACTATTCCAGACACTCCGACCGACGAGGCGCGTATTGGTGAACTCGCTCGGCACGCGACTGTAGAAGAAGCTGGCATCGGCGACCGGGCGGAAGGCCTGGTGCTTACGAACAATCCAGGGCTGCTCGGTGAGGGTGCCATCCGCACGCAGGAACTGGGTGTCGTTGAAGTCATCAGCGCCCAGATTGAAGGGCAGCGGGAAGGCTTGGTCCTGCACGTCCCACGCCCGCACCGTATTGGTATCGCCCAGGGGCGGTGCCAACATGTAGTCGGTGCCGCAGGGGATGAGATAGACGTAGGGCGTCGCGCTCAGCGCATCCGGGGAGTCTCCCGCCGGCTCTCCTGCGGTCACGGTTCCGGACGCGTAGGGGTCCATCCCGACGTAGCCGGGCAAGGAAATCCCCGCGCTATGAATCTTGGTCGCGAAGCTGCTCGAGCTGTAAGCGTGATCTCCTCCAGCCAAGGGAAGGCCAAAGAAGTTTTTCCCCTGCTCGATGGTGGAACTGAAGCTGATGATGATGCCCGGAACCGGGCCGCCGTCGCCGCGAGCGATGTTGCGACACTGCTCGACCACATCGGGGTCCTGCATCACGTCGGAGACCAGATTCATCTCCAAGGCCTGACGCCAAGCCTCGTCATCCGCAGTGATGCTGTCGTCATCCCGCAGGCGGAAAAGCTCTTTCCGCAGGGAAAAGACCGTTCCGTATTCGTCCGGATTGTTGATACCCAAGCGCCCTTCCGCGACGGAGAAGTCGGCCGCGAGACGAGCCATCGTGCCCGCCAAACCAGAGTCGCCCAGCGTGCTGGTCGTTGCGTTCGGAATGCCACCTGTTAGGTCGCCCAGCGCGCGCGAAGAGACCAAGTCATCAAACACCTGTCGCCCCTCATCGGAACCTAACAGACCGGTCTCGTAGTCGTAGCTCTTTGCCGCAAGGTAGCTGTAGCGCCCGGCCAACTCAAAGAGAGAGCGGTATTGCTCCAGCGCTTCATTGCGGAAGAGGCGGAAGGTCAGGTCATTGGTGCGGTAACCCTGCACCACAGCGGCCGCACGTTGTCGGAAGATTTCGCGCTCGGCGAGAATGCGGTTCCCTTGGGCCAGAACATTCCGGACGTTCTGCAACGACCGTTGATACTCGAGAAGCAGTAGCTGCAACTCGCCACCCATGTCGATGTGCTCGCGATAGAGATTTTCCAGCTCGTAGGCCTGTTGGCTGGCTTCCAGCGAAAACTCTAGTTCGAGCATCCGACGCTCTAGCTCCATCTCGACTTCACCGGTGTCATTTGACAGCTCGGCAATCTTAACTTGATGAGCATTTGCCACAGTCTGCAAGACCAGCGCTGCTGAACGACCGGCAAGAAGGATCCCCGCTCGTGGTCCCGAGGTCGCATCTGCCGACAAGCCAACCACCTTGGGAAAGGACTCCGCGATAGCCACACTGATTCCTTCAAGGAAACCCGAAGCGGTCTCTAATTTAGCGACGGAGGCTTCGATATCCGAAATGGTGTTTTCCAGCTGGACGATCTCTTCATGCATTTCTGTCGTCAGCTCCGAGCGCGATGCTTGATTGGCAAGCATCTCCTTGAAGAGAGCAAGTGCACCTTCGAATTCGGACCGCTTGTCATCAACCGCTCCCGCAAAGTCTGCCAAAACAAGATAATCACGCTCGGCATCTAACAAAGCATCCTGCAAAAGGCCGGACTCCGGACGCGATCCCAAGCTCTCGCCGCTCCACACTTGGTTGTATTGCACAAAGCTGGAAGGAACAATCGTCACGGACTTGTCGACCAGATTCAGGGGTTCGGATTCGTTCATGATGGCCTGAATCGGATCACCAGCCGAGTCCAGAGCCTCTTCCGGCTCTTGGATCGTAATGGTCACTGCTTGCGTCAAATCACTGACCTCCCTGTCACCAACTGCCAACGCTTCCGCAGCCTGATCCACAATGAACCAATGCAACAGGTCTGGCCCATCATAGCCTTGGGCATAGAGTTTTCCGGCGCCAACGTCACCGTCGTAAGGAGTGCCGAAAATCTCGATGAGCCGGTTCTTGTAAGCCAGCTCTTCCTGAGCGAGGGAAGCGTCAAAGTCATCAAGCTGGGTCTCCTGATCGCGCAAGGCCCGGGTCATGACGGCCGCCCGGTCGAAGGCTCCCACCGCATTGTTCAGCGAGCCCACCGCCCGCTCATAGACTTGCTCGAAGTGCGATTCCCCTGCTTCCAATTCCGCTGGGGAAATATCGAAGGCAACCGCACCTGAGGTCAGACCGAGCGGATTGAGATGCGAGCTGGCATCATCCACCGTTGTCTGAAAGGACTCGGCGTAGCTCGCCAATTGCGCAATCTCCGGGACGGTCGTGCGGTCGATTTTTTGAATCCCCGTGTTCACATTATCCTCGGCGGGCAACATCGCATTGGTCACCACCCAGTTGTAATAAGCTCCCTGGGTGGAGCGGCTTGCCCACTCGTCCATGCCCTGATGAGGGGTGACGCCGGTCTGACTGTTCGTGCCCCGCTGGTCGCGGAAGTGGGACCAGCCCTCGGCGGCATCATCGCGATAACTTTGGCGGAAAGTGAGGTCGATGACTTCTTGCGCCGTCTTGGCCAGACTGGAAGCTGCGGCGGCGAACTTGCGCTCATCCTGATAGTCGATGGTGATGGGTTGACCCAGTACGGTGACTACCTCGGCCCGAGGGTTCCAGTCGTAGTTGTCATTTTGCAACAAGCGGTAGTAGCCCTTCAGACCGGTGAGGTAGTGGCCATAGGCGTCACCGTGCCCCTGCGGGAACATGCGTTGCGCATCTTCCTCGTCTACGACTCCATCGGCGGTGTCACTGCCCGCCTTCTCACGGATGTTGTAGTTCACCGCGTAGATGACCTCGCCACTGTCGATACCGCGCGTATAGTTCCAGTAGAGGCGGTTGTAGGCCGGGGCCACGCGCACCCCGGGACTGACGAAATCATCACGACCTCGAAGCAAGGCGAGCTCCTCTTCCAGCGACGTAGCCACTTGCGACTCGAAGGAGAAGCGACTGCTATTGACCTCCGTTGCTCCGTCTCCCCCATCGACCGAGATGGTTGGATTGGCCGCATCGGCATAGGCCTCGTTTCCTAACAGGGTATAAAGGTCGTTGAGGTAACCGGCCACGAGAAGGAGGGCGAGGTTCGTATCGGGGTCATTGACATTGGCATCGATGCTCATTGAGCGCGCGCGATTGAGCACGGTCTCATAAATCTCAATCAGTCCCGCATCATCGACGTTGTCTAGGGTCAGCGCGATGTCTCCTTCCCAACGGGTTCCCGCCTGGGTGAGGACGCTGACGTCGCTATTGACCGCATTCTCGTAAAGATTTTTGACGCGTTGCTCGAAGGGGTTGATGGCAGCGAGCACCCGCTTGACCCAACCTTCCACATACTGCGGCGGCATCCAGCGCGACCACTGCCCTTCTAGTAGGTTCCCTTTCCCCGTCTTGGGTCGATAGCGCATCGTAAACCAGCGGTCGTTGATGACGAACTGGGGTCCGCCAAAGGGATTCTCGGGCGAACCGCCCACCACCGCGATGTTGGTATTGCGCCCCATCGGATCGGAGGTCGATTGCCAGACTGACCCAGCTTGCTCGACAAGGTCGGTCTCTTGCGCCGCTTCCAAGACGAAATCGAGTGCCGACACCGCACCTGCGTCGGCCTCGGAATAGAGCGCGACTTCGACCCGATTCGGACCCGCGGTGAAGAATGAAGGAGCGATAGAGAATTGCTTCACCAATCCGCCGGCAGTCAGTCCGGATAGTGCACCGATGCTTTCGAAATGCTCTGCCGGTGCGTTATGAGCCAAGGCCTCGACGCCATTGATGTAGAGAACAAGGCCATCGAAGCTGCCCAGCTGAGCGCTGAAGACAATCTTCCCGGGAACTCCCGCAGAAAAGTCGACGCCATTCTCCGATTGGTAGACCACGGTGGGATAACCAGCTTGCTCGAAGGCCTCGGTGTAGCCAGATGACTTCACCTCTTCTCCGCGAGGAAGGCTCAACGGGTTGGCGGTGTCGTAGCTCGCGGAGCTTGGCAATATCGTCGCCGGATTGACCGCGCGATACCAGCGGTTCGACCCCTGGGTGGCGTCGCCAATCTCGCGCTGCATGGTTTGCTGATAAATGCCCGGCGCCGTGGCTGCAGCCGTGGTCCAGCGCCAGTCGAACTCGTAGTCCTCGGGCTTGGCCGCAAAATCTCCGCTGTGTCGCAAGCTGACTTGCTCATCGAGAGGATTCTCCGATTGAATCACCTTCAGGTCACCCACGTAGAGCTGCTCCTCCACCTCAAAGACCTGCACCTGCACGGGGTCACCTTCTGGAGTGAAGGCCTCTCCGTTGCCAAAGACCATGGTCACGAAGCCACTTCCTTTTCCGGTCGCAGTGACGGCATAGCTATCGACTGCGGTATCGTCGTCCGAGATTTGGGCAAGCTCATCCTCACCCACCGCGACGGTCAAACTACTATCCACCTCGTAGGTTCCCAGCTTGGAAGGATTCTCGCGGAAGGTTTCCACCGAGGTCACAAGCGCGTCGATGGCCGCGTCCCAGTTCGACTTATCGGAGTCAGAACTAGGCACCAAATCCTTCAGCGATTTTTCATCCGTCACCGAGAGCACATTGAGGTCGAGGTAATCTTCTCCGGCAATGACATCGTGGAATTCACCGATCAGGACCAGCGTGCCATTTTCCCCTCGCAAGGGATCGAAGTAGAAGCGCTGCGCCAAGTGCGCGGGCAGACGCTGGAAGTAGGTTTTCCCCTGATAGCTGCTGGTCTTCACCGAAGACGGAATCGCGCTCATCGTCGCGGTCAGCGGGAAGGTCTTCTCCCGGGTCGGGTCGTGGAGGACGACGCTTTCGCGGTCACTTCCCCCATCCGCGTCAAGGGCATGGGACTGCTGATAGAGAACTTCCGCGCTCAGCTGACCCCGCACCTGCGGCAGGCCGAACTTGGGTAAAGTCAGCGTCTCTCCAATCCTCAGCTTGGGCGCATTGAGCGGCCATTCGGGACGATAAGTCACCACGATAGGCTCGTCCGCTTGATCGACATCAATCGTTGAGAGGTCAATGGTCTGACCACTCCGATCCGGATTGCGCAAGAAGGGGAGCACGGTTCCCACCTCGGGCTGCGAACTGTGCCCCGGCAGGAAGAACCCTTCCCGGAAAGGATAGTAGAGCTGCATGGTGAGCGTCGCCGTGCTCGTCTCTGGATCGTGGGGTCCACGATGAACCCAAGTGAATCCCTTCCGGTCTTGGAAAGTGAATTTGTCGTAAGGTCGCGAACCTGCGAAGTCTCCGTTAGCCGGAATCTCCTCTCCCACCTCCACGTCTTTGCTCACCCACTTGCCGGGAGCTTCCTCCACCAGAGGCAAGGGCATCAGGGGAAGCGGATAAGGCTTCACCAAAAGGTTGCCAGCGACAGCGGAGTAATCGAAGCTTCCCCGCTCAATCCGATAAGCTTTCATCGCTGGGCGCCCGTCGACTCCGTCAGCGTAAGAAATTAACAAGTAAGGCTGCGAGGTGTAATTCGCCCCACTGGTGACATTCAAGTCATCCCGCAAGGCATAGGCGCGCCCTCCTAGTATCAGTGAATGCTCTTCATTGGGATTATAGCCAATTGCGCTACTATCGTTTTCGTAGTAAATTTGGCCTGCCGCCACGTCAGGAGCGAGGTCCCCCGTTCCCACCCCATCAGCAATTGTGATAACAGGCGCATCGGCCGGAAACTCAACCGTGTAGCGACCGACCTTCCCGGGAACATAAAATGAGGTGAACTCCTCGCTAGGAGCCTGCACTTTCCGGAACCAGCGCACGGTCAACTCATTCTCCCCCGGGCGATCATTGACGGGTAGAATTGCTCCCGCATTAGCGGCTTCAACTCCAAGGACAAACGGGTCAAGGTAAGCTGCCGCCTGATAACCTTCGCCGCTAGAGATGTATCCCGCCAGCTCGTGACCAGCTGGTGGCGCAATGCGTTGGGCCACCGAAACCACCTCATTAATGGGGCTCTGGGAATCAGCCTGGACGGTGAACGACCAATCATAACTTCCGGCAAGAATCGAGCCGGGTGAGGCAATCTCAATTTCGGTATCACTCAGAATGGCGGTGACGACCGCAGAGTTCTCCAACCCGACTCCCGAGATAATCATTCCGACTTCCAACTCCGCCGTTGAGGCGACCGTCACACTCTCAATCTCGTAGATCGTGTTTGCGAACGAGAATAAGTATCCATAATAAGAGGAGATGTCCTCATCTCGATAGAAGTAGAGCGTGTGGTAGCCATTTGCCAACATCGCCTCATTTTCTTCGGGCCGTGAATCAGCGGTTAGATAAAAGAGATTACCGTCCACAATCTCGGAGATTTGACCCCAGTATTCAAAATTCAGCGAGGCTACGTAATCACCGACCAAAAGGTATTCGGTAGTCGGGACATAGACGAGAGTTCGGTTCCGCGCATTGACCTCCGCAGTCTGCTCACTCGCCCGGTTCTCAGCCTGAGTATAGAGATTCACATACCAGGATTCGCTCCCGCTATTGAATTTCAGCAGGGAGCGGTTGCGGTCATTCCCTTGCGCAAATTCGACGACAAAACGCTGACTTCCTTGGTCGATCCTCGCCTCGGCTTGTTGAGGATCATCTTGAAAGACCAGCTCCGGCAAGGTGCCGTCACCAAAGCGAATGCCGGTCGCCGGATCACTGCCGTTCGTCCCGACCGTGTAATGCTCGTAGTCTTCAAGGTCGGGGGACCATCGCAACCAGTAACGCTCTTGGAAGGCCGGCCATTCGGCTCCAAAATCACCTGTTTGCAACCAATAGAAGACCACCTTGTTGTAGGCGTCATCCGAGGCGGGTTCTCCATCGTCAGGCTCGTTGGCAGCGCTTGTTGTTCGCTCCGCGAAGTATGAGAGCGAGCTATCAGAGCGAACATGGCTCCCATAGTAGCTTGCGGACCCCTGGGAGACAGCCAGCTGGGGAGACGGGATCAAGTCGGCATCGCCCGTGTAGGGTAGAATTTCCGACCCCAGATAAACTTGGGAATAATGAACATCTGGAGACCGCTTCAGGTCGACAACCTCGATTCCCAGAAACTCATGGATATCGTTGCCCAACCGAACGCCGCCCAAATACTCAATGACAATGCGGCCCTCGGAATTGTAGGCCTTGAGCTCGCCAAGACCCGAAATGCGCTCGAAGTAGAGAGTCTTCAGATTGGCAGTTTGCGAAGTATACCCAGGAATAGCGACCTCCTCCCCAACTGCTTTGGGCACCGACTGATTATAGATCGGGTTGACCGTATTCACCCGCCCATCCCTGATGGGAACCGATGGCCCATCGAAACCCGCTTCCGTCCAGTAGATCGTTTTAACCTCTCTTGAAGAGTTTGCTGAGACTGCAAACACCTCCTTCTTGATACCATAGATATCGTTACCCTCGACTGGAAGACGAGTCACCCAAGT
>JAUTCR010000027.1 GCA_030673895.1 Verrucomicrobiota bacterium JB023 | reverse complement strand
GGCCCGGGACTCGGTGGGAGTGTGGGTGAAGGTTATCGTTGCGGAACGGCACAGGGCGGGAGCTGTCTCTCCAGCCAGGGTGATGTGAACTGATGATTCTTCAATGAACTCGACCCTTTCCGGACGCTGGGCCAGATCCCGCACCTCGCGATAGATTTCCTCGCTTTGCCCCCAGATGCTTTGGGTGCCTATCGTTGTTTGTGAATGTGACCGGGGCGGCTGGCTTCACCCTTGTCAATTCCCCGGCCGCGACCCTAGGCGAAGGCGCGGAGGCGGAAGTGGTGGTGCAATTCTTGGCTTCCGATTTGCCGGCTACCGCAGATGAGAGGGGAACCCTCACTTTCTTGAGCAACGACGAGGACACCCCGGCCTTCTCCATCGCGCTGCGAGCGAAAGTCTATTCGAGTCAAAGCGACTCCGACAGCGACGAGATAAACGATACCGCCGAGCATCTCCTCGCCCCTCTCGGGTTCGACCCCGAAACCGCGCAGGCCGATCTCGTCACCACCTACTACGAAAACGCCCCCGCCGCTGGGCTCTACACCAGCGCGCAGGTGGCCACTCTCTACGCCCCCGCCCCCGTCATCCAGCGTGGTGCCTCCAGCGGTAAGTTCACCCTCACCATGGATTGGTGGCAGTCCACGGACTTGCAAGAGTTCTTCGACCTCCCCGTGACCCCCGGCCAAGTCTCGGTTGACGCTAATGGCGACGTCGTGGTGGAGATTGAAGGAGACGAAACCGTGGAGTTCTTCCGAGTAGAGCTGGAGTGAAAACCGGAAAGGGCTTCATCCCTCAAACAACGCATCAAATGAAACCGCAGAAAATTAGGAAGGAAGTGAGAACACTCGGCTGGAGCTCATTGTTCTTGTTCGGCGTCCAA
The DNA here is from genome assembly GCA_030673895.1 of Verrucomicrobiota bacterium JB023. Classification (GTDB taxonomy): domain Bacteria; phylum Verrucomicrobiota; class Verrucomicrobiia; order Verrucomicrobiales; family Akkermansiaceae; genus Roseibacillus. The sequence goes on along the minus strand of JAUTCR010000027.1, from coordinate 11,482 downwards.
GCATGCTCATCCGGAGAAGGCGGATTCGGAGCAGCACCAAGTGATCCGGCTCCTTGGCCGAGCGCACAGGTCGGAGCTCTTGGCTAAAAGAGGAAAAAGGGAAGATCGGTGCAACCCTTGGCTAGCAATGTCTTCTCTGCGGAAGTGGCAACTCGTCGATAAGGCGAGGCCATCTTCGGATCAACTAGCTGCATGCTTTCCCCCAATATAGCTTCGGTCTTGGCCATTGCGGCCATGGAACCCAACTGGCCAAGGCCGGAGCTTTTATCAGGTTATTCCCGACCTTAGAGGATGCGGACTGATGGCGGGGGTCAAGTAGTCGGCGCGGCAATGAGGTCGTAGCCGCGTTGGTCGGTGATGGTGACGTCGATGAAGTCACCCACCGGGGCGTCGAGGGGGACGAAGACGCGGCCGTCGATGTCCGGGGCATCCCACATGCTGCGGGCGATGCCGTCTTCTTCGACGAGGACTTTGACGCGCTTACCAATTTGCTTGTCGTTGACCCGTTGAGCAATGGCGTCGATGGCGGAGGTGAGCTCGCGATGGCGCTTCTTGATGGTCATGTGGTGCAGGTGACCGTCGTGCTTGAAGGCGCGGGTGCCCTCTTCCTTGGAGTATTGGAAGATGCCACAGCGCTCAAATTGGAAGGTCTTGATGAACTCGAGGAGTTCGTCGTGATCGGCTTGGGTCTCGTTGGGGAAGCCGGTGATAAAGGTGGTGCGGATGGCGAGGTCGGGGATGCCATCTCTCATCCGTTGCAGGAGATCGCGGATGTATTGGCCGTCGGTCTTGCGGTTCATCAGCTTGAGCATGTGGTCGCTGATGTGTTGCAGGGGGATGTCGACGTAGCGGCAGACTTTCTCACACTCGGCGATGGTCTGGATGAGTTCGTCGGACCAGTGGGCGGGGTGGGTGTAGAGGATGCGGATCCAGAAGTCGCCCTCGATGGCGTTGAGCTCGCGCAGGAGAGAGGCGAGGGAGTCGCCCCGGGAGCTATCGACGCCGGAGGTGGGGTTGGGGCGCTTGCCCTCCCAGAGGTCCATGCCGAAGTAAGTGGTGTCTTGGGAGATGAGGTTGATCTCCTTGACGCCAGACTCGATGAGGCCGCGCGCCTCTCGGACGACGGATTCCTGGGTGCGGGAGCGGTGCTGGCCGCGAATCTTCGGGATGATGCAGAAGGAGCAGGTGTGGTTGCAGCCCTCGGCAATCTTGAGATACGCCATGTGATTGGGCGTCAGGCGGAAGCGCGGCGTCTTGTAGTCGGGGATGTAGCGGGACTTTGCCGTGACGGTGTCGATGCTCCCGGCGTCTTCATCCTTCTCCAGAGCCTGGCGGACGATGGAGGTGACGTTCTCGATTTGATCGAGGCCGATGAAGGCATCGACCTCGGGCATGAGGCCGGGCAGTTCCTTCTGGAAGCGCTGGGAAAGACAGCCGGCAACGAGGATCTTCTGCTTCTCGCGGGAGGGGTCCTGGGAGCGCGCGTTGACGGCCTCGATGATGGTGCCGACCGATTCGTCCTTGGCGACATCAATGAAGGAGCAGGTATTGATGATGAGGGCATCGGCGAGCTCGGGATCCGGGATGAGGGTCATGCCATCATTGCGGAGATGGCCGAGCATGATTTCGGAGTCGATGAGGTTCTTGGCACAGCCGAGAGAGATGAGTCCGATTTGGGTAGGCATGGTGGTGGTCGGGATAAGGGCTCCGGGGGAGGAGCTTTTAAACTGAGAAGCGGGCGGGCGAAAGAAGGATCTTCCGCTTGCGGGAAGCAAGAAAAAACCCGGACGGCAGGTGCCGACCGGGTTTCGAAGGGATTCCTGGGAACAGAGCTAATCAGAATGCCCGGAGGATATTGCGGGCCCCAAGGACATTGCCAAGGCCTTCCCGCACGTCCCGGGTGGTGTTGACTGCGTTACGCCGCTTGACCGACTCGGTGTAGACGTTTTCCCGTTGGACGTTCTGTTGCTTGTAATACTGCTTGGTCTCTGCATCGGAGATGAGGCCGTCGCCATTGTAGTCAGCAACGGCAGCCGTTTGGGTCGATGCGCAATTGGCCAGCGTGAACAAGCAGGCAAGAGCGAGGAGGTATCGTGTATTCTTCATGTTGTTGTTCTAAAGAGATTAATAACTGTAAGGGTAGTAGCCATAACCATAGCGACGATCCAGACCGTAGTCCACGGCATTGCGGGCGCTTGCGGCGTTACTAGGAGCGGGCGTCACGGGAGCTTGCCGTTCGACGGCCTCCACATCAGCACGGGGAGTCATTTGTTGCATTCCACTGCCATAGGGGGCTGTGCAGGAAGCGAGGGCGAGGAGCCCGAGCCCTGCCAGGGACATTAGTTTCTTGTTCATTGTTGTTCGCGTTATTTAGTAGTTATGAAAGGCTCCAAAACGGCCGTCCTTGGTCTCGGTGACGGTGGTCGCGGTGGTTTCGGCAGAGCTTGGGCTCCCTTTGGCCATCATCTTGCCGAAGCAGGAGGAGCAGCAGGAATTGAGCCCGAGGAGGGAAAGAAGGGAGAGGGTAAGGATAGCTGTTTTCATCGATGAGTAGGTTCTGGTTGGTGTTAGATGATTGCGGTGTTGTTGAAGGGCTTACCGGATTGAGGAAGAACGATTTTCAAATTCTCGCCAATATTGAGACTGGTTGCCTTGGGCTGGCAGAAGCAATCCCAAAAAGATTTGTTCTCGTAGTTGGGGTAAGAGTAGGTGCAAGAGCTCATCATGGCGACGGCAATGATGAGGGGGATCATAAAGGCTCGTTTCATAAGCCCCATCAGGTTAGGGAAAAAAGCAATGAAAGGTCGATAGTGTTCTTATCGAATCTCCCGCAGGGAAGTGTTCCCCAAGAGCTTATCTCGCTCTTGGAGTTGTGAGGATTGAGAGCGGGCGCTTTCTGCAAAAGAAAGAGCCTTGGACTTGGCCGGATGGGCCTGGAAGTCGCGCGGCGGCCCAGTCGCCGATCCCGATCAGCCCCTTCTCATTGTCCGGCTTTCTCTATGTTCTGCCTCGTTGAACAGCGAGCGCTTGCGAAACACTTTCTAAAAACGACGAAGCAAGGTGTCGTGCTCGAAGCGTTCGAGCGAATTCGGGTAGTCGAGCGTGTAGTGTATTCCTCTCGACTCCTTGCGTCTGAGCGCGCAATCAATGATCAGGGAGGCGGTGGCCACGAGATTTCTTAATTCGAGAATGTCGGAATTCACCCGATACCCCCAGTAGAATTCGCGGACCTCGCGCTTGAGATTGCGGAGCCGGGTCGCGGCCCGGCGCAGGCGGTTGTCGGTGCGGACAATGGAGACGTAATCCTGCATCGTGCGGCGAAGCTCATCCCAATTGTGGTAAATATTGACGAGCTCATCGGGACGGGGCGCATCTCCGGGATCCCACTCTGGGATCGGTGGAGCGGGCGGCGTTTCCTTGCCCGGGGGGTAGAGGCGCATGATTTCGGCAAGAGCCCGTCGGGCCATCACATTTCCCTCTAGTAGGGAATTCGAAGCGAGGCGATTGGCGCCATGCAGCCCGGTGCAGGCGACTTCTCCGATAGCATACAGCCCCCGGATCGTGGTCTTGCCTTCCAAGTCGGTAAGCACGCCGCCGCATTGATAGTGCGCGGCCGGGACGACAGGGATCGGATCGCGATCAGGATTGTGACCAAAGTCGCGCAGGGTTTGGTAGATGAAGGGGAAGCGCTCCTTGAACTGGGAGCCCAGCGGGAGAACGTCGAGGTAGACGCATGGGGCCCCCGTCTTCTTCAGCTCATGGTCGATGGCGCGAGCCACGATGTCGCGGGGCGCGAGAGAGCCACGGGGGTCATGCTCTTTGACAAATTGTTCGCCCTTCGCATTGATGAGGAGGGCCCCCTCTCCGCGGACAGCCTCCGAGACAAGGAAGGAGCGGGCCTCCGGGCCGGTAGCGGCGGGATTGTAGAAGCAGGTGGGGTGGAATTGGACGAATTCCATATTGGCAATGGAGGCCCCGGCGCGCCAGGCCATGGCGAGCCCGTCACCCGTCGCGGAATCGGGGTTGGTCGTGTAAAGATAGGTCTTTCCACAGCCTCCGGTGGCGAGAATCACCCGGTCGGACGGGAAGATGCGGACCTCGTCATTCTTCACATCGAGGACGTAGGCTCCCAGGACGCGGTCGTCGGTGGCTGAGCCGAGCTTCGCCGTCGTGACGAGATCGATGGCGAAGTGGTCCTCAAGGAGAGTCAGATTGGGCGTCTTGCGCGCCGTCTCGATGAGCGAGGTAGCGATCTCGCGGCCCGTGGTGTCCTTGGCATGGAGAATTCGCCGAGCGGTATGGCCGCCCTCCTTCCCGAGCTCGAATCTCTCCGGGTGGTCCTCGTCGCGGTCAAAGTCCGTGCCCCACTCGACGAGTTCCTTGATGGTCTCGTCGGCATCGGCGAGGATGGCACGCACCGCGTCCTCGTGGCAGAGGCCGGCCCCAGCATCCAGGGTGTCCGCGACATGCTTCTCCAGGCTGTCGCCCTCGGCTCGCAGGCCCTCGGGAAGAAGGGCAGAGATGCCCCCTTGCGCCCACGCCGTGTTGGAGTCGATTAACTTTCCCTTCGTTATCACCGTCACCGTTCCGTGCTGGGCTGCTTTGATGGCGAACGACAGACCGGCGATACCGGCGCCGATGATGAGGAAATCACTCATGAAGTGGAACGAGTGTTAGGCGGAAAGACGGTGCGAGAAAAGAGCAATCCTTCTCCGCAACACCTCGCCGCCACCGGAGGGCAAAGGTTCTGCCTGCCTGCCGCCTTGTCAGGCCGCGCCGTGGCCTCGACGTATCAGACGCAGCTCAAGGGGCAGGTCAGTCAATTCTCCGACCGGAAAGCGGCTTCACCCTGCCTGTGGGAGAAAGAAATAGAAAAAACTCTTCAAAATGACCTTGCATCCCTCACCCAGAGCCCTTATGGCTCTCGCCCGCCCGTTGCCACGGGTGCTTTCTCAAGCAAAGCGCGGATAGCTCAGCGGTAGAGCAGTTGGCTTTTAACCAATTGGTCCTGGGTTCGAATCCCAGTCCGCGTACTTTCTTTCTCTGATGGCCTTGGCCATTGTTTACCAAGGCTCCGAGGTGGAGGAGTTCCAGCTCTCAGTAATGTTTGTGAGCGGTCAGGGTTCACCCTTTCTTACCTTCCAATCGTGGTGTCGCCTTAATTGGAGGGGTGTCAATAATCAGCTGATTGAGCAACGACTTGATAGGCATCTTCGTAGACGATCATGCCGGGACGTGAGGTGATGATTACGCCTGTTTCGATATCGGAGTCTTCGAGAATCGTGACGATTTCACGAAAGAGCGCGATCCAATCGCGAGATTCGTCGTTCACCTTGAACCACGAAACGCAATCGGGGGACCAAGATTTTTCTTCGAAGGGAGGACAGGGGAGTCCGGCGTTGAGCTTGCCGAATATCTCCCGAGAGTGAGCAAGGTAGTAGTCGGGAAGTCGACCCGCTTCACCGAGAATGCGCAAGCTGGCAACGACGCCAGTGCAGCGATGGCGATCGCGGTGGTCGGAACGCACAATGAATCGGATGAAGCGGCGCATGGTCGGCACTTAGATAAGCTGTTCGTGCTGCATCGAGTCTCGCCGAAACAGGCTTCGGCGGCGAACGAACAATCATTTGGGTGATTCGCCGGTCTTTGGCGGGAGCTGCGTCGCCTTTGTCGTGGAAAAAGATGCGTGCTGAAAAACAAAAAGCCGGTTCGGCCCCGAAGGGCGCTCCCCGGCTGGATGCGTTGTTTTCCGACGGACGATGGAATGACCGGGTTCTCAAGACCGCAACACCCTATCCGTCACGAGTGAGAGTGTGGTGGAAGAGATGTGGCTCTCCCACTACAATTACTTGACCATTTTGGAACAATTCCGGCCTCGTCCCCGGGATGGCGGGCCTCAGTGACAGAGGCGGGTTTCGCCTGGTCCTGTAATTGAGAGTTTGGCCTCACTCCCCTTGGTGAGGTAGCTGAGGGAGATGGGGTGGAGGCCTTCCTTGAGCTTGATGGTGGCCTTGTGCGGGCCGCCGTCAGAGGCGGGGCTGTCTCCATCAATGAGCAGAATGCGGTGAAGCTTGAGAACGAGCGCGTCAGGTGCCTCGACCTCGAACGTGTATTTGCCGTCCATGGCGACCTCAAGGTAGCCGTGCTGCTCGACGGCGGCGGCAGTCTCTCCGGAGGGAGCGCCTTCGGCGGCCGAGCTCTTGGCTTGCTGGAAGGCGGGCACCCAGGGGAATTCGCCGCGCAGGTGGCGGACCTTGAGGCCATCACTGGTTTCCGCGTCGGCAATGGCAGGGACCGGTGCCTTGTCATAGGGACGCTTGGCCGAGGAGTTCGGGCGGCGGAGTTGGAGAACGGTGTCCTTCATCTTCTGCTGAAGGCGGGTGAACTTGTCCGATGTGCCGGCGAGGTTGTTGGCTTCGTGGGTGTCGGTGGTGACGTCGTAGATTTCGAAGTCGTCATCGGCGCTCTTGATGTTGCGGCGGAGGCCCTTGTAGCCATCCAGGAAGATGACCTGCATCTGGCCGCGCTTGTGCCCACGATTGGAGGGGGTGAAGTCCTTATAGCGAGGGCTGTTCTGATTTTGAGAATATTCCACATAGGTGACGGGAGGGGTCTGCTCGCCTTTCCCTGTGAGGAGGGGGAGGAGGGAGACTCCATCCGATTGGGCAAGGAGCGGGGCTCCGGCCATCTCAAGGAAGGTGTTGAGCCAGTCGTGGAATTGGGAATGCCCGCCGACGACGCGGCCGGCTGGGATGGTCTCCGGCCACCAGGCCAGGGTGGGCACGCGGATGCCACCCTCCAGGGTGTCCCGCTTGATCCCGTCGTAGGGCCCGTAGGCTTGGAAGAGGCTGGCTTGGTAATTGCCGCCCTGAAGGTAGGACTCCTTGTGTGGGCCATTGTCACTGGAGAAGACGATGAGGGTGTTCTCGGCGATACCGAGATCCCGCAGGAGCTGGGTGAGGTCGCCGATGTGATCATCGATGCGCCGGATCATGCCGCCCTGCCGCTGGGCAAGGTCGGACCACTCCTGATGGTCGGGATGGACGTAGCTGTCGATCTCGCCCGTCGCGGTGTTGATCATCTTGTCCTCTTGGCCGAGCCACTGCACGCCTCCCTTGAGCCCGCCGCCCTCGGGGTAGGGGCAGGGAGGCAGCTGGAGAGCGGCATGCGGCGTGTCGTAGGCCAGGCAGAGGAAGAAGGGGGCTTCGGAAGATTCTTTGCTTTGTTCGATGATCCACTTCTTCGCGTAGGCGGTGAAGAGGTCGGAGGTGAAGCACTTGCTCAGTTGCTTGGAGATTTCCTTCTCGTTGTGCCACACCTCCTTGGGGGTGCGGTGGGTTTCGTCGTGGCCCAGCTCCCAATGGTGCGCGGGGTAGTGGAGGTGACCGTCGACATGGCGCACGTAGCCGAAGAAGTCATCGAAGCCACGCTTGGTCGGGTAGGCGGGCCACTCCTCCGGGGAATCACCCTGCTTGCCTTGCAGACCGTACTTGCCTACCAGCGCCGTCTGATAACCAGCGGCCTTCAGCGTGCTGGCGAGGTTGTGATCGTCGGGGAGGGCCTTATCGAACTGATTGTCTCGGATTGTGGCGTGTCCCTGATGCAGGCCGGTGAAGAGTGAGGCCCGGCTGGGGGCGCATACCGGCGCGGGGCAGTAGTGGGCACGGAGCTGGGCTCCCTCGCGGGCCATCTGGTCCAGCTTGGGGGTGGCGTGTTTCAGCTCGGTATCGCGCTCATTCTGGTAGGAGATGCCCAGGTCTCCCCAGCCGAGGTCGTCGCAGAGGATGAAGATGACGTTGGGCTGCTCGGCAGCAAAAGCCGATGAGATACCGAGGGCGGCAGTCAGGAATAAGGTTCGAAGCATGGTGGTGCGTAATGTGGTGTAGAGAATCAGGCTTAGGATAATCCGACCCGAGGTTAACTTGGAAGTCTCCCTGTTCAACGGGCGGCAAGAGCCGCTTTTTCAATCTTTTCCAATTTCTTGGGTGCGGAGTGCTTTGGAGAAATAAAAAATGCGGGTGATGGCCCCCTTAAAGGTCGGGAAGGCCATCAACCCGCATGGCACCGGGTCGCTGCCCAGAGGCAGGAACCCGGCATGGGTTTTTGGATTGCCAGGAAAGGCTTAGTTGCTCAGCTCGAGACGGGCAAAGAGCTTGCCCAAGTCAGTAGGGCTAGCGGTCACGGTGATGGTGACCATCTCATAACCCGCAGGCTGACCGGCTGTCTCTCCGCTCGAAGGGACGGAGAAATCGACCGTGTAGGTGCCGTCGCTCGCGCCATCGTCGTAGAAGTTGTCCAGGTCGGTGGACCACTGGTATGTCTCCGTGACGCCTGCGCGGTCTGTAGGCCGCAAGTGGGTGAAGGTGAAGCTTCCGTCGCCATTGTCAGCAACCTGCATGAGCTGTCCACTGGCGGAAGTAGCGGCCGTGGGGTCGCTGTTGAGGAAATACCATTCCAATCCGCTGGCGATTCCGTCGCCATCCGGATCGCCATCGAATCCGCCCGTGAGGCCGGGGTAGTTGGCCGAAACCCACGCATCATAGGCATTGGAGACACTTCCTCCCGCCGTCAAGGAGACGGTGCTGTCGTCTGCATAGGAGATGGTGTATTGCGTGGAGCCCACGGTCACCGTACCACCTTCAGGCAGACCGGCAAAGGTGCCGGTGAGGTTGTAGCCGAAGTAGTCGATCAGCGTGAACTTGGTGCCAGGGGCTACCGTTTCCGCCTCCACATCGCTCAGGTCGAGGGTCGCGCTGCCATCGATGAGAAGATCACCATTCATGGTGATGAAGTCGGACTCCAAGGTGGAGCTATTGATATCCATGGCAAGGGTCGATCCGCTCGCCAGAGTCAAGCTGCTGCCGGTGGCGAAGCCGCCCACGTTCCTCTGAAAGCGCGATGCCGAACCAGGGTTGAAGGTCCCGCCATCATTGACGGTGATTGCTCCCAGAACTTCGCCGGCCGCACCGAGAATTCCGGAGTTGATGGTCAAGGTCCCGGCGATGGTGAGATTGCCCAGCTGCTGGCCGCCCTCACCTTCTTTAACGAGGTTGAAGTTGCCACTATCGGTGGTGTTGATGTAGCCGGTCGCTCCGTTGAAGAGATATTCGTAGATGAGTGTCTCGTCCTCACTGTCAGCGACATCGAGGATCAGCGTGCCAGCCGCGCCTCCTGTGCCGACCGGCTCACCGGAATCATAGTTGACGATGCGGCGGGTATTGTTCCCGGCGGCGGTAACGCCTCCGATCGTCTGGGTGTAGGACGCCAGGACGAGCTTGGACTGCCCTCCAGCCTGTCCGCCAATGGTGACGATCGTGTCTGAGGGCAGAGCCTCGTCGATGCCAAGAATGATGCGCCCCTTCCGGATGTTCGTACCTCCGGTGTAGTCGTGGGTATCAGAAGTGAGCGTGAGCGTGTTCTGGTAACCGTCATCCCGGCCCACTTGGAAGGGGCCGGTCCCGGTGATCGTTCCGCCATAGGTCCGAGGTTTCGCGGAGTTGATCATGACCCCGCCGTTCTCCAGCGTGATTCCCCGGTTCGAGTCGATGGTTTCACCCTCATAGAAGAGAATCCCCATATTACGAAGAATGAGGTTATCCGGATCGAAGCTCGCAGGCACGGCGCCCAGTTGCCCGTCTTCGGTGGCTTGCAGCTCGCCGCCAAACTCGCCGTCGATGATGATGCCTCCGGTGAAGCTGTTCTCCGCGTTGTTAAGCTTCAACCAGTTGTCGTTCGCCAAGCCCGAGATCTCAAGGCCTGCGGTACCGCTAACGATTCCGTTGAAGGTGATCTTGGGGTTCGAGTTGCTCCAGGTCGGGTCATAAAGAACGTAGCCAGTTCCCGTCAGTTCGAGGTCATTACCGTAGGTTCGGGGAGAGTTACGCGCATGATCGAAACGGCTGCCCGCAGGTAGTTTGATCAGGTCGAATTGCCCAATTGTGCTGGAGTCTCCGCGAAGATGGATAGGGTCGGTCGCCTCCAAGGTTGCTCCTGCCACGTCCCACGGCACATTCGGGTTCACATTGTTATTGAATCCGGTGTCGAATTGGCCGCCTCCGGTGATGGTCAAGGTGTCACCGCTTGTCATGGAGAGGAGCGTCTCGTTCCCATTCGTATTCTGAAAGGCAATCTCCTCTCCACCGGTGTCCCAAGTTGCTCCTCCGGCATTCACGGTGAGAGCGTCCTCCGTGATCAAGCCGTCCAAGACGACCGCATTTCCCTCTCCGGGAGTCGCCGTGATATTCCCTACCGTGATAGGGAACGCTCCAGTATTATCAATCGTGACGGTGTAAGTTTCTCCAGCGTCTCCAAAAATCGCGTCGGAACCATTAATCCAGAGAATATTGGGAGCGGACCCATCATCATCCCAATTGGTGTCGGTAGCCTGGGTGCCCCAGAAACCGGCACCGCCATTATTAATCTGATCGGAATCTGGATCCCAAGTGAGTTGGGCTTGGGTGAGCGGAGTGGCGGCCAAATAGATGGCGGCGACCGAGCGGCCGTAAGTTGTGAACTTCATGTTTTAGGTTTTTTGGTGTGGATTTTGGGTTTTTGTTAAATTTCGAGGCACAAGGGTACGGAATGACCCTTGTCACTCGGACTGAGTGAAAGGATAGTTAAAATTCTAGATGGAATTCTCAGCGCTCCATCTGCCTCCTCTCCAGAGAGGAGTCGGGTCAACTGGGTGACCGAGGCCGCGATGGCGTTCTGCTGGGGTGGTGAAAATTCATGGGTTTGGTTTTTTAATCCGGGTCGGCGAAATTGAAAACGAATCTCGGAATTTCGCCTAGTGACCCGATTGTGAGTGCAAAGTAGTGTCTGCGAGGGGCCTTTTCATGAATAAATTAGGCAAAATTTTGTCCAAATCATTCATTGCGACAATAAGTAGTCGCAAAAGGGGGAGCAGCGCAAGCCTGCAAATTCTCCAGCAGAATCGAAAAGGAATTCGCAAAGTCGACTTTCCCCGCTTGCCGACGTGCCACGGCTTCTCACAGCGCGCTCTGTGGTTTCTCCAGCGAAAACCTCAGAGCCGTCAAATATGAACAGTATGGTTGAAGTTGTGTGTTACTGATTCCGAGTCGGGTGATTGTATCAGGAACGATCACAGCCCTCACTTTGCTTGATTATCATCTTCTTAGCGGTGCCGCAGTTATCAGTTTTAATAGATAGTTTGGCTTTGTCGCATCGAGTTACCGAATCGACAGCGCAGCCAGAGAATCCCGCCGCTAGCCGGGAGGATGCCTCGCCGCTAAGCACGAGATACGAGAAACGAATGAATCCAGCCTGGCCTCAAATATTGTGGGCCGTTGGACGGCCCCCTGCCAGTCCGCATCTTGGAAGCGGGGGAGCCGGGGTCACCAAATTGCCTACTCGAACACGATGGTCTTGTTGCCATCGACGAGGATGCGGTCCTGCAGATGGAGCCGCAGGCCCTTCGCCAAGACCGTGTTCTCCACGTCCTTCCCATACCGGATCATGTCCT
>JAUTCR010000026.1 GCA_030673895.1 Verrucomicrobiota bacterium JB023 | reverse complement strand
GCACGTTCCCAAGGCCTTGCGGTTGGCACAGACGGCCTGGTTGACGGTGGAGCCGGCGAGGGTGCGCCCGGTCTGGAGGTGGACGAAGAAGTCGAGGACCTGGCGGCTGGAGAGGCCTGGGGTATGGGTTGCGGGGAAATGTTGATCAAGCTGTCGGACCCAACAGAGGTAGGATTTGACGGTGCGGGGAGCGAGGCCCCTGGTGTGGACGAAGCGGGACAAGTCCTCGAACCAGATTTGCGGGGTGTCATTCGTTTTTTTTCATAAGCTCCCCAAGTTATAGGAAGCTCCCAACGATGACAATCCCCCGAGCAGAAACCGCCGCAAAGCGGCTCTGTTCAACAAGGAGTTCCAGCTAAGTCCGATCGCTAGCATCGGTGACTTATTTTCTCGCCATATGAAAGCGAACTGGCTTCGATGAGGAGTGCACAGGCTGTAGGCCTAGCTGCACTTGAACGTTAGAAAATCACGCTTTGAGCCAACAGGTGCTCGTTGCAGAAAACAGAAGCAGGATTAGATGGTTTCTCTATCGCCATACGAAATATTCAATTACCTCGAAGGAGCAATATGGATAGTCGTTGCAGTGCTTCTCCCATTCAGATTTCCGGCAGATTCCAAGCCTAGAAAGTTAGGTTTGTTTCTTGCAGTAGTTGGCTTTCTTGCTTTCGGGATTTCTGATTTTTTGGAGGCATCAAGGCAAGCCGCTATTCCATTGTGGCTTTGGGGTTTGAAGGTGGCATGTGGACTAATGCTCCTTAGCGGACGTTACACTTATATTGGCTGGAATAAGTTTTCCGTAGCTGACAGTTTTTTTCGCTTAGGAGTAGTTCTTCTGGTTATGGTTGTACTTCTTATTTGGTTACAGTCCTACCTTAACGCGCTGTAAAACAGGGATAGCAATGATGCGCTAAGATTATCGAACAAACCACTGAGGTCAACTGACAAGTGATTGTTAGGAAAATTGTTCACAGAGTTTGGGGTGGAATTTTCTGATAGCCTCAATAATTTTCAGGAGCGGGCTTTCTGATTTCTCGAGTATGTTTAGGTAATGTTTTTCATTGTAGGCTTCACGGCATTGCCAGCAGCGGAAGAGGATCCACTGCCGTTTACAGGCATAGGCAAGGTTTCGAAGGCTCGATTGATGGCGGTTTGAGTCTAGTCGCTTGTTCGCGCCTAGTGCCGCTGAAAGTAGGTCTTCCCGCAGAGTGATTTGATGTCGGTTGGGGCAGCCCGTTGATATGGTTTCGCCACTCGGGTCCTTACGTCTACGAGACACGGTGATTTCGCTTCTGTCTCTTTCGCACGCCTCTATTCGTCACAGGCATCAAGTTTGGAGAGGTTGTGCTTTCGTTTTTGGTGATGCGGCGCGGGATCTTGCTAGAAGCATTTGGGTCGCGCGATTTTTCAAGCTCGCCATGTCTCGTCGGCAGCCATAGGGTTTCTTCTTATAATGAAGACGCTATCTATAGTCGTTCTGTCACTATCTTTGCTGGGATGCGACCAGACGACTGATCGTGATAGGGGCGATTCCGATGGTGGCGATATAGAAGGCGATGGAGGGTTAAGTTTTGCGCCTTACGTAGATGATGTGCTCGCAGAGGAAGGAGTCGTGGTGATTCTTGACCAAACTATCGAGCCTGGGGAAGAAATATCTATTCCCTCGGTGATTGGTTCTCGCTCAGTAGGTTACTATGTCGATGATCAATTCGATTTGGCCGAGGCGGGTGGATTCGTTCGCATCGAAGGATCGGATGGGTCGTCAGGTGGTGGCGCTGTGGGAGGCGTTTTCAAGCGCCAAGACGGTCCAATTCAAGCGCACTATCTTGCGAAGAACACTGGACGACTCAAGCGACGCTTGTTGGTTTACACATCGGAGCGGTAGGGGTCGAAGGTCGGGGCCGAAGCAACCATTGAGGGCGACTGATGGTGTTCTTTCCTAAATTGACTTCTTGGTTCACGGAGGTGGATGGCGAGTTGGTTCTGAGGCGCAGTGGTGCCAGTTCGTAGCGATGCGGATTCAGAATAGGGAGCTGTTTGACTCTAGAGGGGGCTGGCTGCAATCAATGGGGCAGCGTGCTCGATGGGCGCGGTTTCAGTTGTCTCGTTGGGTGAGAGAGTGTTTTTTTAGCCAATTAGTAGGCTGGAGAGGGGATGGTGCATGGAGGGCGAGAGGAGCTGGGTCTCGTTTCCTGTCCCGTTTTTTCGGCGCAGCGGGCTTGCGCTCGTTGAGGGTGACCTTGGACCAGGTGGTTCAGTTTTCGTTGGAAGTCCGGCGGGGCTCCGAGCCGTCGACGAAATTTAATTAGAATTGTTCCAATTCTTTCTTGCGCTGGTTCGGCTGAGGAATACCTTCCGCCGTCCATGAGTGAGTCCGCAAGTCCCGTCAAGTTTCGTCCGGAGGAAATTCCGGCCGAGTTGGGAGGGTTACGCATGACGAAGCAGCGCAAGGAGGTTTATTGCCTCCTCATGGATCAACGGGATCATCCGACCGCGCAGGATGTTTTCATCAGAGCGAAAGAGCGGATGCCGAATATTTCTTTGGCAACCGTTTACAATTGCTTGGAAGCCCTCGTGAATCACGAGCTTGTGAGGCAGGTCAACTTTGACCGGGCCCCATCCCGTTATTGTCCCAATCTTGAAGAACACGTCCATTTCCAAGACTTGGAAACGGGTGCGATCCACGATGTGGTGTTTAAGAAGGGGATAAACATCAATGATTTTCTCGAACTGCCAGAGGGCGTCGAGGTGAGGGAATTGGAGCTGACCCTGAAAGGCATTATGCCAAGCTCCACGAAGAAAAACTGAGTGACTATGAGTCTAGTAATCGAAAATTTGCACGCAAAGATTGAGGACACCGAGATCCTCAAGGGTGTTAGCCTCGAGATCCCCAAAGGGGAAGTCCATGCGATCATGGGACCCAATGGCTCGGGGAAGTCTACCCTCTCCAAGATTCTCGCAGGACACGAAGACTATGAGGTGACCGCGGGAACGGCGACGATGGATGGCGAGGATTTGCTTGAGATGGAAGTCGACGAGCGGAGCCGTGCGGGGCTCTTCCTGGCCTTCCAGTATCCTTCGGAAGTGCCGGGTGTTTCGAACGCGAATTTCCTCCGTGCCGCTCGTCAGGCTCGCTTGCCGAAGGGCGAAGAGATTGACGCGGTGAAGTTCTATCACGAGATGTATGAGAAGATGGACGTCCTCGAGATGGACCGCAAGTTCACTGCCCGAGCAGTCAATGAAGGCTTCTCCGGTGGTGAGAAGAAGCGCAATGAGATCCTCCAGATGATGATGCTTGATCCTAAGTATTGCTTGTTGGATGAGACTGATTCCGGTCTCGATATTGACGCGTTGAAGGTCGTGGCCAAAGGCGTGAACGCGATGCGCTCGCCTGATCGTGGCTTCCTTCTGATCACTCACTACCAGCGCCTGCTGGATTACATTCAGCCCGATCATGTTCACGTGATGGCTGATGGCAAGATTGTCCGCAGTGGCGGCAAGGAACTCGCTCTTGAACTTGAAGAGCAAGGCTATGAGTTCCTGAAGGAAGTCGCCGCCGCTTAACCCAAAACCGAAATAAGGGACAGCAATTGTCCTCCCTCCGATATGAGTTTTGATACAAATTTAGACCAAGATACCGCGACAGCGATCGACATCGATCGCTCGAAAGGCGATTTCACCTTTCCCGAGAAGCATAAGTACGATGCTGGTCGTGGATTGACCAAGGCAACCGTCGACTACATCTCCGATGTCAAAAAGGATCCAGACTGGGTGCGGGAGTTCCGCCACCGGGGTTTGGAAGTCTTCGAGAGTAAGCCCATGCCGACCAACTGGGCGACCAAGGACTTGGAGAACATCGACTTCGACATTATCCGCTACTATCTCTCTGATGGTGAGCGTCCGAAGCGAAGCTGGGATGAAGTGCCCGATGAGGTGAAGGAGACCTTCGAGCGACTCGGGATTCCCGAGCAGGAGCGCGCTTTCCTCGCGGGGGTGGAAGCCCAGTATGATTCCGAGGCGGCATACTCCAACATGAAGGAAGACCTCGAGAAACAAGGGGTTATCTTTGTGAACTCGACTGAGGGTCTCAAGGAGTATGAGGAGATCTTCCGCCCTTGGTTCGGTAAGGTTATCCCGACTGGTGACAACAAGTTCTCGGCTCTTAACAGCGCTGTCTTCTCCGGCGGCTCGTTTATCTATGTGCCGAAGGGGGTCAAGCTGGCCCAGCCCCTGCAGGCTTACTTCCGAATCAATTCCGAGAATTTCGGTCAATTTGAACGCACGCTCATTATTGCTGATGAAGGTGCGGAAGTGACCTACATGGAAGGGTGCACCGCACCGAAGTTCGAGACCTCGACCCTTCACTCGGCTGTTGTCGAGTTGGTCGCTCTCGAGGGCGCGAAGATTCAGTACATCACCGTGCAGAACTGGAGTTCGAATGTTTACAACCTCGTCACCAAGCGGGGGATGGCCCACAAGAACGCCGAGGTGCGCTGGATCGATTGCAACATTGGTAGCCGCCTCACCATGAAGTATCCAGGCGTCGTGATGAAGGGCGAGGGTGCCCGCGGCGAGGTGATTTCCATTGCTCTCGCGAATGATGGCCAGCACCAGGATACGGGCGCGAAAATGATCCACGCAGCCGATAATACGAGCTCCAACGTCGTATCTAAATCGATCTCCGTGGGTGAAGGCCGCTCGACCTATCGGGGGCAGGTCCATATTCCGAAGCATCTGAAGGGATGTAAGAATAACACCGAGTGCGATGCCCTGCTGATCAACTCGAACAGCCGGACCGATACCTACCCGGCCATCACCGTGCGGGGGAACCAGCACGTCACGCAGCACGAGGCCAGTGTGAGCCAAGTGAGCGAGGAGATGCTCTTCTACATGATGCAGAGGGGCATTGGTGAAGGCGAGGCCATGAGTCTCGCGGTTAATGGATTCATCAACGACTTGGTCCGTGAGTTTCCGATGGAGTATTCGGTCGAGCTGAAGCGTCTGATTGAACTTGAGATGGAAGGGAGCGTGGGTTGATGAGTGCAGTGTTAGAACAAGAGAAAGTGAAATTTCCCGATTGGTACGAGAAACGCCGTAGTGAGGCGCAGGCTGAGTTCGACAAGTTGGATTGGCCGACTCGCAAGGATGAGAATTGGCGTTTTGGCTCCTACAAGGAAGGCTATCTCGGTGATGCTCAGATTGTTCACGGTGGTGAGCCGATGAATCTGCCCGCCCCAGCGATTAAAGACTCCGTTCGCTTCATCTTTTTTAATAATGAATTGGTGAAGACTGAGGGTGAGGTCCCCGAGGGCGTGATTGCCGGTCCGATGAGCGAGGTTTTTGAGAAGGCTGGCGACTGCATCGCCAAGATTCTTCCGCCTCTGCAGGGACGGCTCGGTTCTCCCAAGTTGGCCGCGATGCATCGCGCCAAGAGCGAAGGAGGAATGGCGATCAGTATTAACGGAGCAGTTGATAAGGTGATCGAGGTTGTTCACGTCGTCGCTGGAGAGGGAGCAACGGTGCTTCCTCAGATTCTTCTCGTCGCAATGGAGGGAGCGAAAGGCCGCGTCGTCGAGCGTTTCGTCAATGCCGATGCGGAAGAGGCTGTGACTGTGGTCTCAGTCAGTGACCTGATTGCCTTCGGACAAAGCGAGCTGCGCTACCTGGTATCGCAGGAGCTGAACCAGAAGAGCCGATTCATCCGCTTGGCTGATTCCAAGTTGGAGAAAAGCGCGAAGGTGAAGGCCGGCTCGATCTTGACTGGGGCACGCTGGGCTCGCGAGGAAACGTATTCCACCGTCGATGGCGAGGAAGGAAGCTCCGAGATTCTCTCAGTTGCGATTCCTGCCAGTGGGCAAGAATATGACCAGCGGACCTTCCAGCACCATGGCGCTGCGCACACAGGAAGCGATCTTCTCTTTAAGAATACGCTCTTCGGAAACGGGAAGACGGTCTTTTCGGGCCTGATCTTCGTCGATGAAGGGGCGCACTATACGGATGCTTACCAGACTTGTCGTAATCTCTTCATGAGTGACGAGGCGGAGGCTAATTCCATGCCTGGTCTGGAGATCAATGCCGATCAGGTTAAGTGCTCCCACGGCTCCACATCTGCCCGGGTCAGTGATGAAGAAATCTACTACCTTTGTAGTCGCGGAATCGATCCAAACAGTGCCCGGCGCATGGTCGCACAGGGCTTCTCTGCCGAAGTGGTCGAGAAGTTGGAAGACGAGGAGTTGGAGGAATTTGCTTTCGGCCGAATCGACGCGAAGTTCGAGGAGGTGAGTTCCTAATGAAAAAGCGGAGCAATGGGCTCCGCTTATCTCTCACAAACGATTCATGAGATGAGGACGGGGCGTTGGCTCCGTCCTTTTTTCTTGGGTGTGGACTCAGTTCAGGCGGAAGGTCACCGGAATATTGACCTGATGGGCAATAGGTTGTCCGAGTCCGTTCTTGGCGGGATGGAAGCGCCATTTCTTAACCGCTCTCACGGCTGCCGAGTCCAGCGAGCGGTGACCTGAGCTGCTTACCACGCGTGGGGAGGAGACTTTGCCGGAGGTCGTGATTGTCGCTGAGATCATGGTCGTTCCTTCTTGGCCGGAGCGACGGGCGGAGGAGGGATAGTTTGGTGGAACCCGATTGGTCAACGAGGGCTTCGCGCTGACCTTCTTGGCCAGGGTGGCTTGCCTTTGTTGCGCAGCACGCTCCCGGGCAGCGACGGCAGCGCGCTCTTGCTCAGCACGTCGCTTGGCGGCATTGGCCGCTGCGATTTCTTGCTGCCGTTGGCGCTCGATGGCTCGCTTGCGGGCGAGTTCGGCATCACGGGCCGCTTTGATTTTGGCGAGGCGTGCTCTTTCGGCTGCTTCCTCGCGCTCGCGTTGCTTGCGTTCTTCCTCAAGTCGGGCCAATTCCTGGCGTTTTCTTTCCTCTTCGATGCGCTTCCGTTCGGCTTCGGCAGCTTCCTCGGCGGCAATTTGTTCAAGGACGTCGAGGGCGTCAGTGGCTTGGAAGGCGAGATCCTCGGCCGAAACCGAGATAACTGGCGCCGGTGGAGGCGGGGGGGGGGCGACCGGGGGAGGTGGTGGAGGAGTGAAGGAAGCAGTGGGAGGCGGAGTCATTACCCGCTGCATCGTGGGCTCGGGCGTCGGGGGCTCAGCCATTTCCGCCGAGTCCGGGCTGGCCGAAATCAGCAACGGCGGGATGATCTTGGGCAGGATGATACTGACCTTATAAACCGCCAGACCCGCGGCGAGCGCGGCGGTGATGATGCCACTGATGATGAGGGCTTGAATGGCTGGCTTGGTCGCGGTCCGAGCCTGCGGCAATCGATAGGATGGCCGGGGAGTGAGATTGAATTCAGCAGGACGCTTGTCTTTCTGCGGTGATTCAGGGAGAAGAAGAGTGCTCACGGCGATCTCTCTGTAAGGTTACTGAGAATGATTCGCAATAGCAATTTAATCAAATTGCCCTCCGGTTCGTGGTTTTTCTGACGCAGGAGAAGCGAGGGGGCTTCCATTCTCCTCCATGGTTTCGGGGGTCAATTTGACAGGGGGCCGAATTGCGGCACCTTAGGGCTTCCCCGACCCCCCCGATAAAATGGAGCAACTCTTTCAGAAGCAAATCCTTCCCATCAGTCTCGATGAGGCTTGGGATTTTTTTTCATCTCCCCGTAATCTTGATGAGATCACGCCTGAGGATCTCGGATTTCGGATTGTGAGCTGCGCGGAGGGCGAAATGTATGAGGGGCAAATCATTACCTACAAAATCGGAATCGCGCCCGGTTTGTCAGTGTCTTGGGTCACTGAAATCAAGGCCGTGGAAGAGAGAAAAGCCTTCGTCGATGAGCAACGGTTCGGCCCTTACCGATTCTGGCACCACCGGCATCACTTCGAGGAGGTGGCCAATGGGGTTGAAATGACCGACCTTGTCCACTGGGCTCTACCCTTCGAGCCCTTCACTTGGCCGGTGAAGGTGTTCTTCGTGAAGCCCAAGGTGGACCGAATTTTCCAGCATCGCCGTCAGATTCTCGAAGAGCGATTTGGTCGAGCTTAGCCGGTCGAGCTTAGTCGAAGGGCCTTAGCGGTGCCGAGGGATGACGAGCGAGTGCTCTAGCTCCTTGGCGCGAAGATTCATCAAGAGAAAGCCGAAGACAACAAAGAGCGAGCCGAGCGTCATCGCGACGGCGGGGACCATATTGACAATCGCAATCTCCGCCGGTGAGAAGCTCATGACGAGGTCATACTCGATCTTGGGGACGATGAAGTTGGTGAAGACCCGAGAAGAAAAAACGAATAACGCCCCCGCACTCAGCATCAGCCCGGGGACGGCTTGTCGCTTGATGAGGCGGAAGCCGGCGAAGGCGAAGAGAAGCATGCCGAAGAGGCCGGGTAGATTGCCATTGGTGAGATGGGTGAGCCAATTCATATCAACTAATTGTGCGTGTGACTGCTGAGGCGGCGGGTGTAACAAAAGAGGCCGAGCCCGAGGCAGAGCCAGCCGAGATTGAGCAAGAGGACGGTGGCGGTGCCGAAGGTGCCCTCCAAGGCACCGACCAAGGGGATGAAGAGGCTGTAGCCGAGGAGGAGAGCCACTCCTCCGCAGAGAAGCATGATACGGGAGAAGGAGTCTGCTTGTCTGGTGAATTTGACCAAGGCAATCACCAGCGAAAGATTGGCGAAGGCCAAGAGGAGAAGGCGCTCATCAACGATAAATTGTCGGAAGAAATTTGTGACTAAATCCGCCATTCAGGCAATTAGACCCCAGTCTCCTGATGCAGCAACCATCAAGAACAACGGATGCGTGAACCATAGCGGGTCGATAATTATCAGGCACTCTTGACTCTTAACGTGAAAGCGTCTCGAGACTCGCTTGACAGAAAGCCTCGGGCGGGGCGGGATCGGCCCGACATGAGCAAGCTGTCGATTAAAGATTTAGACGTCAAAGGACGCGAAGTGCTGGTTCGCGTGGATTTCAACGTGCCTTTGAATGATGATGGAATGATCACCGACGATACCCGGATCCGGGCGGCTATCCCGACGATCAAGCACTTGAAGGACGCTGGTGCCAAGGTCGTCCTCTGCTCGCACCTGGGGCGTCCCAAGGGGCAGCGGAGTGATAAGGAGACCCTGAAGCCAGCCGCCAATCGTCTGGCGGAGGAGTTGGGTGAACCAGTTGCCTTTGCCGAGGATTGCATTGGCGACGATGTGGCCAAGCAGCGGTCAGCTTTGGCAGATGGGGAGATCCTGCTTCTGGAGAACACCCGCTTCCACGCAGGGGAAGAAAAGAATGATGGCGAGCTGGCCAAGCAACTGGCGGGTCAGGCTGAAATTTTCGTCAACGACGCCTTCGGAACGGCTCACCGGGCGCACGCTTCTACGGAGGGAGTGACCCACCATGTTGAGAAGAGCGCGATGGGCTTCCTCATGGAGAAGGAGCTGGAGTATCTGGTTGGCAAGATCAGCGAGCCAGCGCGCCCCTTCCTCGTCATTGTCGGGGGGAAGAAGGTGAGCGATAAGATCGAGGTCATTACTGCCCTCCTTGAGAAGGCGGATACGATTCTCGTGGGCGGAGCCATGGCTTATACCTTCCGGAAGGCGCAAGGCTACTCCGTGGGCATGAGCTTGGTGGAAGAGGACAAGATCGAGCTTGCTCTCGAGATTCTCAAGAAGGCCGAGGAGAAGGGCGTGAAGTTCCTGCTCCCCGCGGACACCCGGGCCACCCAAGAATTCAAGGAGGGGGCTGAGACCGTCGTCACCAAGCCGTATGCTGATGGCGGAGGTGTGGAAGACGGCTGGGAAGGAATCGATATTGGTGACGCCGCGATTGAGGAATTCAAGACGGAGATTGCCAAGGCGAAGACCATTGTCTGGAACGGTCCAATGGGCGTCTTTGAGCTGGATTGCTTTGCCAAGGGCACCAAGGAAATTGCGGAAGCAGTGGCAGCAGGAGACAACATCAGCATTGTCGGCGGAGGTGACTCGGTGACTGCGGCAGTGAAGTTCGGAGTCGCCGATCGGTTAACCTTCATCTCCACGGGCGGGGGAGCAAGCTTGGAACTCTTGGAGGGTAAGGAATTGCCCGGGGTGGCCGCGTTGAGCGAGGCCTAAGAGTTTCCAACGATTGATTCTAGCGAGACCGGGGGGGAAGCCTCCCGGTCTCTTTTTTTTTGGGTTCGCCTCCCTTCCGATGGGCTGAGCCTTAGCGGGTGATGCAGGCTTGCAAAGAGGCTCGGTGAGTCGAGATTGGAGCGTGACTATTGAATGTCGGGAATCGAGATGTCAGGTGGCGCGTTGGATGCGGCTCATTCTGGTATCGGCGGGGCTTTATAATGTGGCTTTCGCGATCTGGAGCTTACTGTGGCCGCAGGGATGGGTCGTTCTCTGTGATCTCCCGTGGGCGAGGTATCCGGAAGTTTGGCAGGCCTTGGGGCTCAAATCCGGTCTGCTCGGCATTGGCTATCTTATTGCCGCTCTCCAGCCCTATCGTTATTGGCCGATTATTCTGATTGGCTTTCTGGGCAAGCTCATTGCGCCCTTGGGGTTCTTGGAGGCCGCATCAGCTGGATCCATCCCTTGGCGGGTGGGCTGGATACTCGTCTTCAACGACGTTCTTTGGCTGGTCCCTTTTGCTGCCATTTTGTGGGAGGTTCTGCGCTCGGCGCTGATTCATCATTCCGGTCGCGAGGAGCCATACTCACCGGCTGAAGCCTCGGCCTTATTCCATCTTTCTTCCGGAGAGAGCTTGCTGGAGGCCTCGCGGGAGCGAGATGTCGTGCTCGTCTTTCTCCGGCACTTTGGCTGCACCTTCACCAGAGAGATCCTTAAGTCGCTCCGGGACTTGAAGGCCGAATCGGACCGCAGGGAGACCCGCTTGGTCTTGGTTCACATGCTACAGCGGGGCCAGGAGGAGGGCTACCTGCCAGCCAAGGAATCGGTCTCCCGCATTGCGGATCCTCACTGTGACTTATATCGCGCATTCGGGCTGGGCAAGGGGACCTTGTTGGAGCTTTTTGGACCGAGGGTATGGCTCCGGGGCGTTGCGGCTCTCTTCAAGGGATGTGGCGTCGGTCTCTTTCGCGGCGATGGCTTGCAGATGCCGGGAGCTTTTCTCGTCAGGGATGGAGCCATCATCGCCTCCCAACCAGCCCGGCACGCAGCGGAACGGCCCGATCTACCTGCCTTGTTTGATGGCTTGAGTTCCCAGCCGGCCTTACCAGGCGCACATCAGACCGTTTCCGCCGAGTAGTGAGCTGCCAGAGCCCGGGGCTGGGAATTGTCAGGCGCAGAGCTGGCGCAAGAGTGAGGTCTCTTCCGCGAACTCGTCCTCCAAGTCTTTCCGCAGGGCCGGGTCGATGCTCTTGTCGGAGAGTGGCGGCAACCAGGCGGTTGAGGCTCGGTAAAGTTTCCGGGGCAGATTGGCGATGAGATGTCGGCCGCCAGGCAGGCGGGCAAGGAGACGGTTGACCATGAGATCGAGATGGTGGGTGGCTGGCAGCGTCGATGAATCGTTTTCTCGCTCAAGGGAGGGGAGGGGCCCTTCTTCAATTCCTAGGAAACGGAAGAGACGTTTCAGCACGGCGGCGGGGTCCGCGTTCAACTCTTGAAGGTCGACCAGCGCCACTTGCTCATCTCCAAAAATGTCCCGGTAACGCTGGATGAAGGGGCTGAAGTGAGCGAGTCGGCGGTAATTCAGGCAACCGGAGAAGGCGGCCCTGCGGGGAAGGCGTCGTCCTCGATCGCGCTCCGGTCCGGCTGCCAAGGCGTCCTCGAAGTTGGTCAAATCCTCGTATCCGTAAACCAGCAGGTCATGGTGCCATGACCTCATCCAAGTCACGGGCGAGCGGAGCATGATGATGATCTTGGCCTCGCCTCCGGTGAATTGATGAATGCGCTCGGGAGCCTCCTGCGAGAAGAGGTTCAGTGCGGACGCTTCCCCGGCGATCTGCGCGGGTGCTGCGGCGTCGAAAAGCTGCAGGTAATCGGCCTCCTTATCGACGCGGAGCCACTCCGCAATGCCCAGATCCGAGCAGAAGTGGAAAGGCTCCTTATGCTTCCAATACAGATCGGCGTCGTCGGAATGGGGAAGAAAGAGGGAAGGGTGCTTCAAAAGGGCGTGATACAAGGCCGTCGTCCCGCACTTGGGCGCTCCTACGATGAAAAATGACGGTCTCGACATGCCGGGGTCCAACCCGGGCGAATGAGTTAAGTTGCTATCGGTGAGTGATTTTTACAGAATCTTAACAAAGCCGCGCGCGTTTCCAGCCCGCTACATTCCGAATAAGGTCGATGACGCTTGTTTGCAGCCGGGGGCCCTCGCGGGTCTCAGCTGCTTGCGGGATAGTCCCGGTGACCGAAAATGGCGGAGCCCACCCTCACGAGGGTGGCTCCCTCGGCAATAGCGGCTTCGAAATCCCCGCTCATTCCCATGCTGAGCTCTGCCAGAGCGCAGCCCGAGGCCTCGGCCAGTTCGTCACGAAGCTCTCGCAATTCGGCGAAATAGGGGCGCGCCTTCTCCGGCTCTTCGACCGGTGGAGGAATCGTCATCAGGCCTGCCACGGAGAGATGGGGGAGGGCGAGGAGCTGAGTCAATTGCTCCTTGAGGTCTTGTTGGGGGAAGCCGCTCTTGGACAATTCTCCGCCGATATGGACCTGAAGAAGTATCCTCTGGGTGTGGCCAATCTCACCTGCCACCCGGGAGACGGCTTCGGCGAGGCGCAGCGAATCAATTCCCTGCAGACAGTGGAAAGCTCCCACCGCCTTCCGCACCTTGTTTCGCTGCAGGGGGCCGATGAGATGCCATTCGATTTCGGAGGGAAGCTCGGGCTGCTTTTGGAGAGCTTCCTGGACGCGGTTCTCTCCGAATGCAATTTGTCCGGCTTCATAAGCCTCCGCGATGGCGGAGGCTGGGAAGGTTTTGCCAACGGCGAGAAGCCGGACCTCATCGGCACGCCGTCCGGAGCGGACGGCGGCATCACTGATCCGCTGACGAACTTCGTGAAGTCGGGCGGCGAGCGAGCTCATTGGCTGGTCATGAGTTGCCTTGCGGGGCAAGGCGGGCGCATTACTGCGTGGCGGATGCGTTCTGTTGCTCGACGCGTGCGACCTGCGCCTGCTCCGTCAATTCGATCAAGTCGTGCAGCACGGAGATGCCTTCACGCTTGACCGGGTCCATGCCAGAGGGCCAGTCAGGGGTGTCGTCCAAGCCTTCCAGCTCGCTCTTGGCCCGCTTCATATTGGCCTCGGAGTCACGTTGGATGTCGACCTCCTCGAGGCTGTCGTTATCCAAGTCATCCAGGGTGAGGCGGAAGAAGGAGAAGACCTTGGCGTCCTCGGATTCCATCTTCTCGAAGCGCTCGCGACGCTCTGCATTACGGGTGCGGCGGCGCTCTTCAGATTCCTCAAGCTCTTGGCGACGAGTCTCCCGATTGAGGCTGACCGCATTGCTTTCAATGCGCTCCTTGGTGCGCTTCACGTCCTCCAAGGTGTATTGGAAGTCCTTCGAGTTCGAGATGCGCTTCTGGCTACGAGCCTTGATGGTATCGACGAAGAGATTGCCTTCGAGCGGCTTGTAGCCCGCTGCGGGAGCAATCAAATCGTGGGGCAGGGCGTGGTCCTGATACTTCTCGCCGACCTCCAAAGCGTCGATGAGGGAAGGAAGGATGATGTCCGGCACGACGCCCTCAAGCTGGGTCGAGCTGCCGGTGACGCGATAGAATTTCTGGACAGTCGCCTTAATCGACCCTGCGCGACTTCCGTCTTCGAAAGGCTTGAAGAGCTGGTTGATGTCCATCGCTTGCTGCACGGTGCCCTTCCCGTAGGTGGAGCTATCACCCACGACGATGGCCCGATTGTAATCTTGGAGGGCACCCGCGAGAATCTCGCTGGCGGAGGCGCTGGTGCGGTCGGTTAAGACGACAAGAGGACCGTCATAAATGGGGCGGCGGATGATGGAATCCTTGGAGTCGACGCGGCCA
The DNA here is from genome assembly GCA_030673895.1 of Verrucomicrobiota bacterium JB023. Lineage (GTDB taxonomy): Bacteria > Verrucomicrobiota > Verrucomicrobiia > Verrucomicrobiales > Akkermansiaceae > Roseibacillus. The sequence goes on along the minus strand of JAUTCR010000026.1, from coordinate 35,726 downwards.
TAAGTGCTCTTCACCTGCACCACGGGGCCACGGCCGGTGAAGAATCCGGTGATGCGGCGGACTTCTTCCAGAGCACCGCCTCCGTTACCACGCAGGTCGATGACGAGTCCTTCGATATCCTCGGCAATCAAGCGAGTGAGGAGCTTCTGGACGTCCTTGGAGACGCTGGGGTCACCATCGTTGAAATCGAGGTAAAAGCTCGGCAAGGTGATCCAGCCAATGGTGCGGTCGCTCCCGTCGGGTGCCTTTTCCTTAATCAGCTGGGCATTGGCGGCCTCGTCCTTCAGCTCCACTTTGTCGCGGGTGATGATGATATCGCGGACCTCACCGGGCGCTCCGTCAGCCGGCTCGACCTTGAGCCTGACCTGGCTATTGCGGCGGCCCCGGATCAGCTCGACCACGTGGTCGATTTTCATGTAAAGCGTGTCGGTGACATCGCCATTATTGAGGCTATCCACCGCGATGATGCGGTCATTGAGCTGAAGCTCGCCTTGTTTGTCGGCGGGACCGTTGACCACGATACCGATGATTTTGGTGGAGCCATCGTCCTCGGCCTGGAGAAGGGCGCCGATTCCAATGAGTTCATTGCGAAGGCCCATTTCGAATCGCTCCTGCTCCCGCGCGCTCATGTAGTCAGTATGAGGATCGTGAGCTTGGGCGACGGCGCTGAGGAAGTACGCGGCAACGTCTTCTTCATCGGCACCTTGAATGGTCTGGAGGACCCGCTCGTAACGCAGCGCGATCATCTCGCGCGGGCTTTTCTCGTCGGCCAAGGGATCTTCCTTGCCTTGTTCTTCTGCGATGCGGCGGATGTTCTCCCGGCGGAGTTCCTCGGAGAGTAGTTCTTCCTCGATCTGACGCCTCCAGAGATCCTGCACCTCGTTTTCGGTCGTAGCCCAGGGAGCATCCTTGCGTGAGCGCATCACCGTGGCGTCGCTATCGAAGGTAAAACGGGCATTGCGAGCGATCTGTTGGGCGAATTCTACCCGCTGCTTCACCCGCTGGGCGTAGCGCGTGTAGATGGGCTCGGCTGCCTCCATGCAGCGCTCTTGGAGTAGAAGTTTATGAAGAGGAGTGCGGCCCTCTCCTCCGAATTGTTCCCTGAAGACGGCAACATCATCGGCGGTGAAATACATTTTGGCCGGGTCCAGATCCTTCAGGTAGTCATCGAGGATGGTGTCGGTCAGTTCCTCATCATAGTCGACCTTGGCGTAGTGTTTGTTCTGCAGGATCAGGGTCATTTCCTTACCGACCACGTTGAAGTCGGTTTTTCCTGTCAATAAACCACCGGAACAGCCGGCAAAAACGGCCAAAGCCATTAGCGGAGTCGAAATTTTCATGATGCGTAAATAAAGCGATTCCAAGACCGGACTTGGTTCGGATTACCATGGGACACGTCTTGTCTCTTGTCGAACCATTTCCCCTGGGGGCACAGTCTACCCGCATTTAGGGCAAAACCTATCGGATTTCTGAAAACCGGCTGGTTTTCTGAACAATCACTGGCTCCCTGACGACCTACCGATTCTCTTCGGGAGCCGGGCCTTGAGGCTCTGGCTCGCTCTCTTCAAGAACTTCTCCCTGTTGCTTGAGGAGCCAGCGGCCGAAATCCGCGCGGAGAAGTTGCTCGCGCTTCTCTGAATCGACCCGGGAAGGCCCCGTCGGGATCGGCTCTTCGGCGCCCTCGATGGCAAGGCGATTCATGAGGCGCGCCTTCTTCACCAAGGTTTCGTCCTCGCGGAGCACCTCGATTTCGATCTCGGTGCCAGGTCGGAGGTCCTTGAGGTAAACTTGCAGAATATCCATCCCATCGAAGCGGCGGACATCCAATTTATCGACGCGCAGGATGGTGTCTCCTGCCTTCAGCCCGGCTTCGTCGGCGGGGGTTTCCGGAATGACGGAGGCGATGCCGACCCCGGCATTCTGGAGAGGGCCGTTGTTGTTATTGCGGGGCTGGAAGAAAACTTGAGGCCGGTCCATCTGGATCCCGAGAAAGCCAGGCCCGCTCTGTTCGAATTCCCCCAACGTGATTTCGAAAAGAACTTCGCGGATGCGAAAGCGTTCCTCCGGGTCATCGCTGGCGAAGTAGCGGTCCAACAGCTCATCCCGCCGCTGCTCTCTCTCTCCCGTCTGCGACCAGGCTTTCAGTGCCTCGAAGCCATCTTGCCGCACGGCAAAATCGTCATTGCCAAGTTCCTGCTCACCAATGGCTTCAGTCTGCGCCATCTCGGCTTCCTGGGCCCTCGCCAAGAGCGAGAAGCAGGAAAGAAGCAGCAGGTATCGCAAGCCAATCATTGGGCGCAAGCTAGCGTCCGCCTTGAAATCCTTCAACCTTGAAGGTGAAAAGTCTGCTCTAACAAGCACCGGACAGCCTTTGGCCGCTCATTGCAGCATGATCTCGATATGGCGGGCGGTCAATTGCCCCATGGTCTCGCAGCCGGAGAGGTCTTCGCCGGGGAAGACTCGCTCCAGATCGCGTCGCAGCCGATCAAGATTCTCGCGTGGCGCCAGCGTGTCCTTCTTCATCACCGAGAGGAGGGAGGCAATCCGGACCCGCTCGACCCGCGCACGGCGAGCCATTTGCGCTCGCTCTTCCTCGACGTATTGGTCGATGGTTTTGCGATTGAGCGTGCGGAAGGCCAGTCGCGTGACGGGCTTGTTTGAATCGAAACGGTACGCGAGGTAGGTCTTCATCTTGCCGTCGTAGCATTGCTGATCGAAGTCAATAGGCCGCACGCGATATTGGATCTCCTCGATGTCGGGGGTGATATCGACGACGTAGTTGACGGACCGCATGTCTCCCAGCAGACGCAAGAAGCAGCGTTCATTGAATTTCGTGAACTCCTTGGCGATGCGAACCTTGTTCAGATCCGGGGAATGGAGGTATTGCTCAAGGAAGACATTCCCCGGGACGCCGGCGATATGCTCCTCGATGAGGGTGTTGCCATTGACGAGATAATTGAGGCGATTGGGGGAGAGGAGGTGTTCCAGCTCCAGCCCGTAGAGGCGGGAGGCATCCGCGACCTTGACGTAGTAGAAGTCGGAATTGCCGTTGAAGAGATTGCGAATGCAGATGCGGAAGGGACGGGAGTTGCCGAATTCGCCAAAGTCGATTCGGTCCACGGTCAGGTGTTCGGCGAGAGCCAAGTCGCCTCCAATCTTGAGCATGGCGTAGATGGCGGTGAGTTTGGGACGAAGCTCTTCGAGAATCTCGAGAGGGTATTGCACGGTGAGCCAGAGAGTCTCCTCGCCCTCGGGATTCTCATAGGGGACCGAGCCGACGAAGCGGTGCAAGTCATCATAGACTAGCGGGATGTCCGACTGGCGGCCGAAGTGGTAGAGGTAATGCCGGAGCGATGCGGAGATCGGGTAGGTGGCCTTACGGCGCGAAATCATCGGCATACCGGCACCATGGGGCAAATCGTCCCGAAGGGCAATCCCACTCGGTCAGGCCCTCAGCTATCCAGCGGGGTGATGTCCCGGATAAATTCGCCGACCGCGCTGGAGATGCTGGCGGCCACTTGGGCTCTTGGCTTGGCGAACGGGGGGACGAACCAGGGATAAGAGCCAACCACGTCGCTGATAACGGCCACCTCCCCGTGTGTGTGGCCGTGGCCACAGCCGATGCCGATGGTCGGTACTGAGACCTGATGCGAAATGCGGGCGGCAACCTCGGGGACCACGGACTCCAGCACCAGAGCACAGATCCCCGCGTCTTGCAGGGCGAGCGAGGCCTCGACCAACTCGGCGGCCTGGGCTTCTGTTTTCCCCTTCTTTTTATAGCCACCTTCCTCCTTCACCCGCTGCGGCAGCATGCCGAGATGGCCAATGACAGGAATGTCAGCCGCGACAATAGCCTGCACCTTTTCAATCTGGCGCAGGCCCCCCTCGAGTTTAACCGCCTCGGCCCCAGCCTCGGTGAGACACCGGGCATTGATGACCGCAGTCTCGGGGTCCGGATAGGAGTGGATGGGAAGATCGCCAAGCAACAGGGCTTTCTCCGCTCCTCGCGCGGCGGCAGCCACATGATGAAGCATGTGGTCCATGGTGACATGGGTGGTATCGGGGAAGCCCAGCACGACCATTCCGAGCGAGTCGCCGACGAGGATGACATCGACGCCGGCCTCATCAGCGAGGCGTGCCGTCGGATAATCGTAGGCGGTCAACGCGCTGACCGGGGCGGAACCGGCGGCAGCCCGGGCTTTCAGAGCAGCGGCTTTGTCGAGAGAAGTCACGTGGGCGGAACTGAATCGCAAAGAGGGGTGAAGGCGAAGGCAAATCTTCCTGCCGGCTTTCACCAGCTATCGGCGAGGCGCACCGGAGGTGTTTCGATGGACTCGCAAATCTCCAGCAAAATTGAGACGGGATTGGCGTGGGTGGGCGGGATGAGGGTGGGGGCCAAATCGCGCAGCGGATAGAGAACGAAGAGGCGCTCGTGAAGCCGGGGATGGGGAAGGTTCAGCTCCGGGCTGGTCATCACCCGGTCGCCATAGACGAGTAGATCGATATCGATTGGGCGAGGGGCATTGCGCCCGCGTGTGGCCGGTGCGGCGCGGCCCAGCTGTTCTTCGATGGCTTGGGTGCGGGCCAGAAGGTCCATGGGGGGGAGCTCGGTGTCCAGCTGGAGGACGGTATTGAGAAAGGGAGGGGAGTCCGGTGGGCAATCCCAGGGGGCAGTCTCGTAGAGGGCCGCCGACTCGATGGGCTGGCTGGCCAGCTTCTGAAGTTCTTCCCGGGCCGCCGCAAGGAGGGCGCGGCGATCCCCGAGGTTCGAGCCAAGGGCAAGGTAAGTCCTGGTGACGGCACTCATTGGAGGAAGCCTTCTCGGGAATGGATGATTGCTGCAGACAGATTGGTCTGAGGCCATCCCCGCCGGTTGCTCAACAAAGACCTACTTGAGGCCGAGAACATCCTGCATGTCGTAGAGACCGGCTTTCTTATCCTTGAGCCAAAGGGCCGCCCGGACCGAGCCGGAGGCGAAGGTCATACGCGAGGAGGCTTTGTGGGTGAGCTCCACCCGCTCACCCTCTGCGGCGAACATCACGGTGTGATCGCCCACCACATCACCGCCGCGCAGCGTGTGCATGCCGATGCGGCCTTGGGGGCGTGGTCCGGTCTCGCCGAAGCGACCATGGTCGATGTCATCCTGATAAGAGGTGCCCGTTTCCTCATTGAGGATCTCCAGCAGCGTCCGGGCGGTGCCGGAGGGGGCGTCGACCTTATGCCGGTGGTGCATCTCGGTGACTTCGATGTCGAAGGCCTCATTGCCGAGAATGCGGGCCGCATGGCGGGTGAGCCAAAAGAGGGTATTCACTCCCACGGAGAAATTGGATGCATACACGATGGGGAGGCTCTCCGCAGCCTTGGCGATGGCAGCGCGCTGATCGTCACTGTGTCCGGTGGTGCCGATGACGAGGGGGACCTCCTTCTCCAGTGCGGTATCCAGAAGTTCGCTGGTGAGAGAGGGCAGGGTGAAGTCAATCACGGCTTCTGCTCCCGAGAGGGCATTGACGAGATTGTCTCCCTTGTCGTGGCAAGAAAGCAACGTGGCTTCAGGCTCGGCCTCAATGGCTGCGATGACGGATTGGCCCATCCGTCCGGAGCGTCCGGTGACTGTGATTTTCATGTGCGGAAAGATAAATGGAATTCGGATTCTGGATAGCGAAGCTTCGCGGGACCTAGACCAAGTTGAAGTCGGCGAGAAGCTTGGAAAGTTGGCCGCTCTTCTCAACGCTGAGGTTGACGAGCGGCAGGCGGAATTCCTCGCTGCAGTGACCCATCAGCGATGCCGCGGTCTTGATCGGGACGGGGTTGGTATCGAGAGACATGAGGCCGGCAAAGAGTGGGTAATAGTTCCGCTGTAGCTCGAGGGCCTTGGCGTAGTCTCCCTCGTTGCAGGCATTCACAAGCTCGACGATGACCTCGGGAACGATGTTGGCGGCCACGGAGACGAGGCCGATAGCGCCGCAAGACATGAAGGGGAGGGTCAACGGATCGTCGCCGGAAAGGATTTCGCAACTCTCGGGAAGGACTTGCAGGAGCTGGTTCACGCGATCGACCGAGCCTCCCGCTTCCTTGATGGACGTGATATTCGAGAAGTCATTGGCCAGGCGGGCTGCGGTCTCGGGAGCGATTTCCACCACGCTCCGTCCGGGGACGCTGTAGAGCATCATGGGCAGCTCGGGAGCTGCTTGGGCGACAGCGGCGTAGTGCTGAAAAATGCCTTCTTGCGAGGGCTTGTTGTAGTAGGGACAGACCTGCAAGGAGGCGTCGGCTCCCAGCTTGGCCGCCTCGGTGGTGAGATGAATCGCCTCTGCGGTCGCATTGGCTCCGGTGCCGGCAATGACCTTGAGCCGACCGGCTGCGTGCTCGATGGCGACGCGGATGACCTCGAGGTGTTCCTCATTGACGAGGGTCGGGGATTCTCCAGTGGTGCCGACGGGCACGATGCCCGTGATGCCGGCGTCGGCCTGGCGATCAATCAGAGCGCGGAAAGCGTCGTAATCGACCGTGCCGTCCCGGAAGGGGGTGATGAGAGCGGTATGGGTTCCTCGGAAGGTCATGTGGCGGCGGATTGCATCCGGCGCGGTCGACAATTTCAAGAACGAATGGCGCTCGACCCCGACCATCAAAAAGGGGCTGCCGCGATACCGCAGCAGCCCCCGTCCAGAAAAATCCTCCGCTTAATGCATTTGGGCGTCGAGATTCGCATCGAGAATCTCACGGCGCAGGTCGGTGCCGCGCTTGCGCACAATCCACTCGACGACCGGTGCGGCGACGAAGATGGAGGAGTAGGTGCCCACCACGATGCCGATGACCATGGTCAGGGAGAACTCGCGCATATCAGCGCCGCCGAAGATGAGGAGAACGAGAACCGCCACGAAGGTGGTACTCGACGTCAGAATCGTCCGCGAAAGGGTGGCGCTAATCGATTCATTGATGACCGTCCGCAGGTTGCTGCGGGAGAACTCCAGCGTTTCCCGAATCCGGTCGAAGACGATGATGGTGTCGTTGATGGAATAACCGGCAATAGTGAGGATGGCTCCGACGTGGATGAGGGAGAGCTCCCGGCCAAGCAACACAGTGAGGCCGAGGACGATGATCACATCGTGAGCTAGCGCGATGAAGGCTCCCAGAGCGAAGGAGGGCTGGAAACGAATCGCGATGTAGATGAGAATGCCAACCAGCCCGATACCGAGGGCGATGAGGGAGTTAATCAGGAATTCCTTACCCAAGGCGGCGGAGACGAACTCCGAGGTGCCTTCGACCGAATCGTTGAGGATCTCGGGGAACGATTCCCGCAGTCGGGCGTCGATGGCTGCGACATCGTTCTCTGCCGAGCGGACGACAAGGGAGAACCCGGAGGCCGAGCGCTCTTCCTGAATTTGAGGATTTTTCGACAAGTCGAGGCTGGCGAGGGAGTCCTTCACGTCGTCGACGGGGATTTCCGTGTCGCCGATTTCATAGCGGGTCATCGTTCCGCCGGAGAAGTCAACCCCGAGGGCCGAATTGTAGCGGATGCCGAAGCTGGCTGCGGCAATCACGAAGAGAGCGACTGAGATGAACAGGGCTCGCTTGGAGTAGCTCATGAAGTCGATGACCTTCTCAGGGATGATATTGACGAACGAGAGCTTCTTGATGACGCCGGTATCGGTGCCATACCAGAAGAGGATGCGGGTCACGATGAGGGCCACGAACAGGGTGGCAAGAATCCCGATGGTGAGGGTGACGGCAAATCCCTTGACCGTCCCGGAAGCGCGCCAGAAGAGGATCGTGGCGGTGATCAAGGTGGTGATGTTCGCATCAAAGATCGCCGAGAAGGCCTTGTCGTAGGCATTCTTGATGGCGGTTTTAAGGTTCCGGCCGGCCTTCAGCTCCTCGCGCATGCGCTCGTAGATGAGGACATTGGCATCCACGGCGACCCCGATGGTGAGGACGATACCCGCGATGCCGGGCAGGGTGAAGGTGAAGCCGAACATCGCCATGAAGCCGAAGAGCATCAGGATATTCACCATCAGGCCGACGAGGGCGATGAGGCCGGCGAAGCGGTAGTAGAGGAGAACGAAGAGGAAGGTGAGGGCGAGACCAGCGATGCCAGCATAGATGCCTTGCTTGATGGTGGCCTCACCGGAGCGGGCGGAGACATTGCTGTTGGCTTCGATTTTCAGCGGATTCTCCAGAGGATTCATCAGCTGTTGGGCAAGGAGCTCCGCGCCTTGGGTGCCGCCTTCGATACCGTTGATGACGAAATTTTTGCCAAGGGGAACCTGGCGGAAGCCGGGGGCACCAATCACTTCTCCATCGAGGACTTGAGCCATCCGGTCGGTGCCGACGTTGAGGTTTTTGGTGTATTCCCGCATGGCGTTGCCTCCCTCATCAGTCAGGGTGATGGCAACGGTGCCGGGTTGGGCGTAATCGGCTTGTGCGCGCTTGATCTGGGAGCCTTTGACTTCCGCCCCCCGCTTCACGAGGATGGGGTTGGTGACGGGGTTGCCTTCGTCATCGAGAATGGGTTCTCCGGTTTTACGGTCTTGCACAGGCTCTTGGAGGAGTTCATAGCCTGGAGGGCGGGTTTCGATTCCCGCATCCACAGCTGCTGCGAGGCGGTTGTTGTCGGGGTGGACGGCACGCAGCTCGAGGACGGATTGCTTCTCCAGGATGGCCTTGTCTTCAGCAGCTTCCTTGTCGGTGACGCCGGGCAATTCAACGGTCACACGGTCCTCTCCGAGGGCTTGGATGGTCATGTCCCGTGTACCTTCGGGATTGAGGCGTTGCTCAATGACCTTGATGACCTGCTGGATATCGCTCCGGGTGACCTTGATCGGGGTGCCGTCGTCATCCTTCTTCGGATCAACGCGCAGAGTGTAGGTGGAACCACCGGCCAAATCGATGCCAGGCTTGAGACCTTCGCTTGAGATGGCCCAGACGCAGAGCAAGCCAATGATGAGGGTGGCGATGGTGCCGAAGGTTCGCTTGTTCTTCTCTTTTTCCGCCGCGAAGAATGCGAAGAGGAGGCCGAGAATGGCCAGGCCGGTGAAGAAGATGAGGTAGTGGTTCATGGATTGATGAGGGGAAAGGGGGCCTTATTTCTTGGCGTCGTCAGCCTTCTCCTCGTCCTTGGTGGACTTGAGTTTGTTGACGACTTGGATGGAGCTTTTTTCGAACGTTAGGAAAACATTCTCTCCACCGGGTTTGAGGGTGACGGTTTTTTCAGAGATTTGGTGCACGGTGCCGTGGAGGCCGCTGTTGGTAATGACCTTGTCGCCCTTTTCCATCGAGGCGATGCGGGCTTCCAACTCTTTACGCTGCTTCTGCTGTGGCCGGATGATGAGGAGATAGAACATCGCCACCATCAGCAGGAGCGGGAACCAGGGCTGGGAAAGGATGCCACCGGGGCCCGGGGCTTGGGCGAGGACGGAAAAGGACTGAAAACTCATGATTTGCTTGTCTGGGACTCGTAGCGAGCTAGGAAGTCAGCGTGGAATGCAGGGAAATTGCCTTCCAGAATAGCCTTCCGGGCCGCACGTGTGAGGCGGAGGTAAAAATCAAGATTGTGGAATGAAAGCAATCTTAAAGCGAGGATTTCCCCGGCCTTGAAAAGGTGACGGAGGTAGGCGCGGGAGAATTGGCGAAGGTGCGGATGGCAATCTTCGGTCAGCGGGCGGGGATCATCGGCGAAGCGGGCGTTCTTGATATGGATGGGTCCATCGGGGGTGTAAGCGAGGCCGTGACGGGCTGAGCGGGTGGGATGCACGCAGTCAAACATGTCAACGCCCCGGGCAATCATGGCGAGGATCTGGGGAGGGGTGCCCAGGCCCATCGCATAGCGGGGCTTTTCCTGCGGAAGGTATGGCTCGGCATTGTCGATGGCTCTCATCATTTCCACCTCGGGCTCGCCCACTGAGACGCCGCCGATGGCGTAACCGTCGAAGTCGAGGTCAACGAGATCCTTGGCCGAACGCTCGCGAAGATCCTCGTAGATCGAGCCTTGGACGATGCCGAAGTGATGCTGGGGCTTGGGCGCGTTCTGTCCTGCGGTCTCGATCCATTCCTTGCACCGCTTGGCCCAACGGCTGGTCAAGGCCGTGGACTCCTCCGCATAAGCCCGCTCGCAGGGATAGGGCGGGCACTCGTCGAAGAGCATGGCAATGTCGGAGCCGAGGATGGACTGGATTTCCATCGATTTCTCGGGAGTGAGCTCGAGGCGGGAGCCGTCGAGATGGGACTGGAAGGTGACGCCTTTCTCGGAAATTTTGCGTAATTTAGCCAGCGACCAAACTTGGAAGCCGCCGGAGTCGGTGAGCAAGGCATTGGGCCAAGCTGAGAAGTCATGCAAGCCGCCCATCTTGCCGATGATGTCGGTGCCGGGCCGGAGCCAGAGGTGGTAGGTATTGCCGAGGATGATCCGCGCTCCCAGCTCATCATTAAGCTCGCGGGGATGGAGGGTTTTGACGGAGCCTTGAGTGCCGACGGGCATGAAGACGGGGGTTTCCACCGCCGCATGGGGCAGGTTCATGGTGCCGGCGCGGGCTTTGGTGTCGGGGCAAGTGGCTTGAAGCGAAAACATCGTGGCGAAAGGGCGGAGAGGGTCGGTCAATTGTCCCCATGTGTCGAGAAGGATGAGTGGCCAGAACATTATTAGTCATTCTGCGAATTTTCTCATTTTCCTACGATTTGAGATCATTAGAGTGCAAGAAACGCATGAAGTCTCTCTTGCTCTTAGTTTCCAGCTCCACTCTGCTCTGCGGCCAGACCTCCGTGGTCAGTCCTTTTGCCGAAGACGAGGCCCCGATTCCGGCTGATGAAGTGAATATCGGCATCGTCCCGGTGGACGATTACCTGAAGGTGCGCAGTGAAGTGACGACGCTGAAGAAGGAGCTTGATATCGCACTGCACGAGCGGGCGGCTGCGGTCCGGGCCTTCGAGCAAGTCAAAGGGCGGAGCAATGACACCGGCTTGGGCCTGAGCATGGCGGACGCACAGGTGGTGGCAGCTCTTCAGGAGGAGCTGCGTGCCGCACGTCGCGATTGGAAGGAGACCCTGCGGGAGGAGCGGGCGACCTTCATGAAGCGGGAGAAGGAGCTACTTGCCGAGATTGATGCTCTCGAGGAAGAGCGCGAAGAATTGAAGGCTGGCTTGGAAGAGCAACTCACCGAACTCCGGGTCGCCTTCGGTAAGAAGCAGGAGCAGTGGGAGCAGCGGATCGTCGAGGTGGAGGAGCAGCGCGACGAGGCGGTGAGAAAGCTCGAGGAATCCGAGCTCATCCGGCTTCGGGACCACAAGGCTTGGGAGAAATCGGTGCAGGAGTGGCGGCAGAAGGTTGCTGAAGCAGTCCAGTCTGCCCAAGTGAGGGAGACGCAGGCGACCGTGGCCACCACAGCGAAATTGGCGGGCGAATGGCGGGAGAAGCGCAAAGTGCTTGAGAAGGAGATCGAGCGACTCAAGAAGGAGATTGCCAAGCTGGAGGGCCGCCTCGGGGTCAGGAATTTCGAGCAAGGGCAGAATGATATGCTGCGCATGAGCTTGCTGCGCAAATCGGAGTCACTTGAAGACCTGGGAGCCAAGGCGGAAGGTCTGGCCTTGGCGTGGCGTGAAGAGCGCGAGGAGTCGAGCCGGGAGCTGGCCGAGATGAAGGGACTCTATGAGAAAACGGCCGGGGATCTGCAGGACCGCGAGAAGCGGCTGAAGACCTTGCGGGAAAAAGTGAAGGGGCAGGAAGGCGAGCTGAAAGCACTTGCTGGCCGGGCGGAGGAACTTGCGCTGACTTGGAAGAAGGAGAAGGGCAGCTTCGAGACGGAAGTGGCTTCCCTGCGCGAGGAATTGAAGGCTTGCAACGAGGACTTGAAGGCGGCGCGGCAAAAGCTGGAGTCGGCCAACAAGGTCGAGGAGGCCTTGCGGGCGGAAAGCTTGGCGTTGCTTGCGAAGCAGGAGGAATCTGCAGAGAAGCGCGTGGAATTGATGGAGAAGGTGGCCATGATGGAGTCGCTCAGCGACCAGCTGGCGCTCGGCAAGGAGCGGCAGAAGAGTCTCTCTGCCGAGGTGAAGGCGATGACGGGCGAGATGAGTGAGCTGCAGAAGAGACTGGCCAAGGTCCAGGAACAGCGTGAGGCGAGCGCGGCTCAGGTCAATCAACTGGAGCGGGAGCTGGAGACGTCCCGCTCACAATATGCGGAGGCAGGCAAGGAATTGGCGCAGGTCAAGGAAGGCCGGGACGCCGCCCGTGGCGAAGCCAACAAGCTGCGTGAGGTCACCGATCAGCTTGAGCAAGCCTTGGCCAAGGCGCAGGCCGATATCCAGAAGGCCAGGGAGCAAGCTGCCGAGGCGCGCAAGAAGCCCTCGCCAGAGCAGACGAAGAAAATCAACGAGATGGAGGGCCAGGTGACCCGGCTGGCCAAGGCTCAGCAGGATCTGCAGGGCACGCTCATGGCCACCTTGAAGGACTTCGAGGGCTTGCAGGTCTCTTACCAGAAGCTCAGGGCCGAAGCTGCCGATGGAGGCGCTGTGGCCAAGGAGGCCGAGGCCAAGCGTCAGCAGGCGGAGGATGAGCTGGTCAAGCTGCGGGAGAAACTGAAAGCGCAGGAAGAGGCCTTGGAGAAAGCACGCGCTCGCGTGAAGCAAGTTGAGGAGAAGAAGAACGCGGTCGAGGCTGAGGCTCTGGCCGGGAAGGAGGCCTTGGGAAAGCGTGAGTCCGAGTTGCAGAACGTTCGCAAGGAACTGGGGCAACTGCAGCTCGGCCATGAGGTTCTCGTCAAGGAGGCCAAGAGCCTGCGGGACCGCTTCGTGGAAATTGAGCCGGTTCGCTATCAGTTGGCCTCAGCCAACGTGATCGCCCAACAAGAACGTGTCCTCGCCGAGGTGCGGCAAATTCTGGAGATGTATCCAGAAGCGCAATTCGCAATTCGTGGCCATACTTGCAATCTGGGCAGCCCTTCAGGCAATCAACGCCTCAGTGAGCAGCGGGCGGAGACGCTGAAGGACTTCCTTATTGCTAACGAGATTCCCGAAGCCGCCATTATTCGTTGTGAGGGAGTGGGCGACCGCGAGCCGGAGGCGTCCAACGAAACGGAGGAGAGCCGCCGGCGGAATCGGCGGGTCGAGGTCGAGGTCATCCGCTAGCCTTCGGGCAAGCAGGTCTTAAGTCAGGGCGCGCTGGACGGCGGCCCGGGCGCGCTTGAGCCAAACTTTCGCCCGCTGGCGATCCATGAGAGCGAGGCCGCCTGCGGGATTGTTGGCTGCCGCCCAGAAGCTGGCATCGGCCATATCGATCTTGGACATGGTCCCGTGATGCAGCTTGGGAAAATCAATGACGCTTCCCCCCAAATCATTGAGGCGATCACGTTCCGGGGAACGGTGAAAGACCGTGAAGTCCTGCCCCCGCCCTTGATTGAGGACGACGACGTATTGCGCCTGGTCGCCGAATTGATCCAAGAGCTTGCCCAGCATTTCCACCCCGTCCCGGCTATCGTCGAGGACATGCCAGCACATGAGGCGGATGCCATTCTCTTGCAGGAGGTCGAGAACCTCGGCCTCGCTGAACCAGTTCCAGAGAGGCTTGGCGCTCTGGGCAGCAAGGTCGACAAGGACCTGTAGCGAGTCCTGCTCCAAGACGGCCTCCACGATGTGGTCGAGCGATTCCGGATCCTCCAGATCGATAGAGGACGTGTAGTCGGAATAGAAGCGGGAGAAGGATTGGTGCGAGCGATCTGAATCGAGCCCTGCGAAGGGGATCTGTTCGTCGATGAAATATTGGGCCAGGTAACGAGAGAAAACGGACTTCCCAACGCCGCCTTTCTCGCCTCCGACGAGGTGAATGGTGGGTTTCATTGCTTGCTAAACAAGCAGGCAAGGAGGTGACTGCAAACACGAATTCGATGACAAAAGCGATTTCGGTGACGCTTCTTTCGACGGAGCTTCAAACGACGGAAAATGCGCGAAAGTTCGCTCAAAAAGCGGATGCAAGGAACCCCATCGAGGTACCTGCTCAGGCTGCAATTTTTCCCTTGAAAAAGAAGAAACCTGATTAAGATTCGCCCCGTTTTTTGAGGCCACATGCCCTTGCAATTCAAGAATCCAATCCATGATTGAAGTAAAGAATCTGACCAAGCGATTTGGTCCCAAGGTCGCGGTTGATAACCTGAGTTTCACCGTCACAAAAGGCGAGGTTCTCGGTTTCCTCGGGCCGAATGGGGCGGGGAAGTCGACGACGATGCGCATGGTAACCGGTTTCTTCCCGGCTACCTCTGGTGATATCCAGATCTGCGGCATCTCGATGCGGGATCAAGCTGAGGAAGCGAAGACCAAGATCGGCTACCTCCCGGAATCGGCGCCCCTCTATAACGACATGACGGTTTCCAGCTTCCTGGGCTGGGTCGCGGAGATGCGTGGTATCAAGGGGAAGGCCAAGAAGGAGGCAGTCTCACGAGTGATCGATACCTGCTTCCTCCAGTCTGTCGCCAAGCAGGCGATTGACACCCTGTCCAAGGGCTACCGGCACCGGACTTGTCTTGCGCAATCGCTGATTCACGACCCTGAGGTGCTCATTCTCGATGAGCCGACCGACGGATTGGATCCGAACCAGAAGCATGAAGTCCGCCGTCTCATCAAGGAGCTGGGTAAGGAGAAGGCGGTGCTCTTCTCCACACACATCCTTGAGGAGGTGGAGGCCGCTTGCAGCCGTGCGGTGATTGTTGACCGGGGCCGCATCGTTGCCGACGGCACTCCCGCCGAGTTGAAAGAGAAAGGGGATGGCTCTCTTCACGAGCTTTTCCGAAAAGTGACGACCCGCGATACTGCCAAAGTAGCCTGAACCCTGTCCTGACCCAAGTTCCCGGCAGCGCGGCCTTCGCATCCGTTCTCGCCGGACCCTCCGTTAAGACCTCGAACGAATCCTTCACTTTCCATGAAAACCGCACTCGCTATCTATAAGCGCGAACTCTCGGCCTACTTCACCCGGCCGACAGCTTACGCCATCATCATCATCTTCCTCATCCTCGTGATGGCTCTGACTTTCACCTTCGGACGATTTTTCCGCATCGGGGATGCCAATCTCGAGTACTCTTTCTTCTTTTGGCATCCATGGCTCTTCATGCTTCTGGCACCGGCCGTAGGCATGGGGCTGTGGTCTGACGAGCAACGGACGGGCACCATCGAGCTGCTCGGGACCCTGCCGACGACCATCTGGTCCGCGATTGTGGGTAAATACTTGGCCGCTGCCACCGTCTGCCTGGCGGCTGTGGCTCTGACCTTCCCCATCTGGATCACCGTCAATCGCCTCGGTGAGCCTGATAACCTGACCATCTTCTCAGGCTATCTGGGGAGCTTCCTCGTCTGCTGCACGTTCCTGGCCCTGACCATGCTGGTCTCCGCCTTCACCCGTGATCAGGTGGTCTGCCTCATTGTTTCGGTGGCCATTTGCGTCCTGATGGTGCTTTGCAGCTACGGCGATTTCGTCATCGAGGCCTCCAAGAATGCTCCCCGTTGGTTGGTGGAGGCGATGCTGTCCTTTGGTGTCTGGGACCACTTCCGGTCGCTGATGCGGGGCGCCTTCCGCCTGCAAGACTTCGTCTGGTTCACCACCTTGATCATGGCGTCCCTGATTGGAACGTCAGCCATCCTCAGCGCACGACGCAGCTAAAAACTTGCAACTGTTAGAACCTGTTAACATTCCCATGAAACAGTCCAACAATCCCACTCTCAACGCTATTCTCGGCATCGCGGCTTTGCTGGCGATTGCCTTCTTCGCCAATTGGTTGATGGCGATCAGCTCCGCCGGTAACAAGACTCTCGACCTGACGGAGAGCAAGGTCCACACCCTGACGGAGGGGACCAAATCGATCCTGGAGGACGTCAAGGAGGCCGACGCCGAGGTCGTCATTAATTACTACGCCACTCGTGATACCGACTTCATGCCCCAGCAGCTGAAGTTGTACATGAAGAAGGTCGATGACTTCCTGAAAGCCTATAAGGCGATCGCGGGCGATAATCTTCGCATCGTGAATCTCGATCCGAAGCCGGACACGGATGCGGAGGACTCCGCCAATCTGGACGGTATCGCGGGACAGCAGATCAATGGGGAGAATCTTTACCTTGGTCTCAGCGTTCAGTCTCTCGACCAGAAGGCTTCAATTCCATACCTTGATCCCTCTGGCGAGCCTCAGCTTGAGTATGAGATCTCGTCCCGCATTGCCCAGGTCACGCGCACGGATCGCCCTCGCTTGGGCATCATGTCCGCCCTGCCTCTCGCGGGCTCACCGGCCCAGATGCCCGGGCAGCAGCCGACTCGACCGAGCTTGTTTTACCAGCAGCTGCAGCAGTTTTATGAGGTCGAGGACCTTTCAATGACGCCGACGGCAGCCCAGCTGGAGGATCTCACCGCAGTCCTCCTCGTTCATCCGGCGGGGATCACGCCAGAGACGGAGTTTCTCCTCGACCAATATCTTCTGGAAGGAGGCACCATCGTGGCCGCCCTCGACTCCTTTTCCTTCATTGCCAGCCAGACGGCGGGAGGCAATCCGATGATGGGAATGACGGGGACGCCGACAACCTCGACCTTCTCCAACGAGCTACTCAAGAGTTGGGGCGTCAGCTTCATCTCAGACCAGACCCTGGCCGACGGAAAATACCGGACCCGCCTCGCCCAGGGGGATTCCACCTCCATCCTCTCCCTGACCAAGGAGGCTGTTCCCGATAATGGCAGTATCATCACGGAGAACATCAACGAACTCTTCATTGTCTTCCCCGGCGCCTTCACCCTGCAGGGTGGAGAGGGGTTGAAGCTGACCTCGCTCATCCGCTCTTCCAAGCAATCGGGCTTTGTCGATAGCTTCCGTGCCGCCCGCTTCGACCCGACGCTTCTGACCAGCGTCCGGACCGACGATAAGATGTATGACCTCGCCGTTCACGTGAAGGGCACCTTCAAGACGGCTTATCCGGAAGGCAATCCGGCTGATGCGGAAGAGAATGCGGAAGAGGGCTCTGTCGCTGCCGAGGCAGCCGAGGCCGAGAGCGAGGAGACCGCCGAGGACTTCCTTAAGGAATCGACTTCGCCGGGTAATGTGTTCCTGATTGCGGATTCCGACTTCCTGGCCGACCAATTCGCCTTCAATCCCCAATTGCTGCGCCAAGGCTTGGTTCTGCCCCAGGGAGATAACTTGGCCTTCCTTTTCAACCTGCTCGACCAAGTCACTGGCTCGAAGCACCTCATTGGCTCCCGCTCACGAGGAGACAGCCGGCGCCCCTTCACGGTGGTGCAGGAGATGGATGCCGAGTTCGAGAAGGAGTTCGGCGAGAAGCTGCAGAAAGAGCAGGCCGAACTCGACGAGACCAACAAGCGTATCAATGAGCTTGTCAGGCAGCAGCAGGAGCAGGGCCGTCTGGCGGCGACCCCGGAGCTGCAAGCGGAGATCGCCTCTGCCCGCGAGAAGCAGGTGGAAGCGCGTGGTCGCCTGCGTGAACTGGAGAAGGATCTTCGTAAGCAGAAGGACGCCCTCGCCGCTGGTTACACCAAGCTGAATATCTTCCTGATGCCTTCCCTGGTCGCCCTGATAGGTATCGCGGTCTTCATTAAGCGCCGCTTTTCCACTTCCGCCCGTTAAAACGAACCGATTCAAAACCCGATAACCCAAACGATTCAAAATGAGCAAACGTCTGGTAATCATTCTCTGGTCCCTCGCCGGTGTTCTCGCCGCGATGACTATCATTGTGAAGTCCTCCCAAAATGACTCTGGTCAATCGACCGAGTTGGCCACGGGCGACCTGCTTCTCGATGATCTGAAGCTTGAGCAAGTCACTCGCATCAAGATTGAGGATGGCGAGCACACCTCGACGGTGACCAAAGCCGAGGAAGGATGGACGCTGGAAGAGCGCGACTTCCCGGCGAACTTCGACAAACTCTTCCAAAACCTGAAGACGCTCAAGGAGGTGACCGTGACCCAGAACATGAAGGCGGGTCCGGCCTACGACGAGCGCTTCGGCATGGATGCCACTGCCAAGGGTGAGGAAGAGCATGGCATCTACCTGACCTTCCTTGATGCCAAAGGCAACGAGCTGGAGCAGGTGAAGGTGGGCAAGGCGACAGAGGCCGAGAACACCGGCTTCGGAGGCCGTGCGCAGGGTAAATACGTGCGTCTCGGCTCAGAGCCCTCCGCCGTCTACGTCGTGAATGACAGCTTCTTCAACTTGTCTGCTGACCCCAAGGATTGGCTGAAGCCCGGCTTCATCTCCGTGCAGGGAGCGAAGAAGATTGATCTCGCGCTGCCCAACGAAGAGGGAGAGGAAGGATGGACCCTGACGCGGGAGAGTGTGACCGATGACTTCACGATGGAGAATGTGCCGCAAGGCCTCGAAGCTTTGCCTGAATCATTGACCTCAATGAAGTCTGTCCTCTCGTCGGCCAGCTTCCAGGATGTCTTGTCCGAGGAGGAGGCCAAGGAGAAGCGTGACGAGTCCAAGGCTCGCCAACTGGTCGTCGAGACCTTTGACGGCTTCCGCTACGTCATCGACTTCGCACCAGAGAAAGTGACCGTCCCTGAAAACTTGGAAGAGGGCACCATCACGCCAGCGACGAGCGAGAGCTACATTCTGACCTTCAAAGTGAGCGCGGATCTGCCCGACGAGCGGGAGAAAGGCCAAGAGGAAGACGAGGCACAAGCCAAGGCCGCGGACGAAGCCTTCGAGGCTGAGCAAGAGCGCCTGAAGACGAAGTTGGCCGAGGAGCAAAGCCTGGCTGGTCGCTGGTTCTCGGTGGCCAAGTGGACCCTGGATTCCGTGAACAAGCCGCTTTCGGATTTGACCAAACCGGTGGCGAAAACGGAGGCAAAAGCGCCGACCGAGGCCCCCAAGGCCGAGCCAACACCAGCAGCCCAACCTCGTGAGGTGGTCACGCCTCCGATTGCGATTCCGCCGTTGGAAGCTCCTGCGGAAGACGCCGGAGACGAAGGAGAAGAGCCTGCCGAGACGAACAATTCCAATCTCTTCGAGAGCTTGGGCGAGGAGGATATCAAGCGCATCGCCGAGGAAGCCGCGCGGGCTGATCAGGCGGCTGCGGCCGCCCGCCAAGGCGAGGAGAATCAAGAGCCCGAGACCGAATCCAACGGGGAATAAGAGCTATCCTTCACTTGCCCTGCCGCCGGTTGGGGGCTCTATTGGCTGCTCATGAAGGTCAATGTGCCCCCGCCTCCACAAGAGCTTTTCCGTCAATTCGAAAAGGGTGAAATCTCCCGCGAGGAATTGCAGGCGGTGTGCGCCCTGCACCAGCGGGAGATGCTGGAGGAGATTGAGGAGGTGCGCCGCAACCCTATCGGGGCCTATCTGGAGGACCTTCTTCTTAAGCGGGAGGCGGCCAAGCTGCGTCGGGAATACGGAGAAGGCCTGATCCGGGATGTGTTCATCGCTCTCGCCGATGTGCCAGACTTCCCTCCGGCCATTTTGATTTGGAATGCAGGGCATCGTGACGTGCCTCTGCATTCCTTTTTCCGTCTTCGCCGGGAACCGGTTTTCCGGGTTCTGGACATCAAAAACGAAGGGCTCCACGTCAAGGCCAAGGTGGAATATGGCGCGCGGGAGCGAAAGAATGCAACCCGTGAGGAATTCACCCTCCATCGCGGCGCCCGGAACGAACTCATCGTCTCTTCACGCAAAACGCTGAAGTAAGGTCAGCACGTCATCTCCAGGTAATTGGAGCCGGGTGGGAGAGGGAAAAGGAGCCTGATCACCCCTTGGGATGATCAGACTCCAGTGCGTTGTTTATGGAAGCGTCCCAGAGGTCGGGGAATTGACAGTGGGCAGGGCGACTGACCGAAGGCCGGCTTCGCTCATCCACTCGCTACCGGGGCACTGGCTGGGCCTAGTCAGGTTGTGCCCCATACCGGTTCGTTTCCACGAGAAGCTCTCTTTCCGGACGAGACGACGGCCATAGAGCCAAATTTGCCTCAAGCCGCCGTGAAGGCAGCTTGGACTAGTTGATTCGTATTCGGGCATCATCGTTCGAGAAGAAAAAGCGGGAGTGTTGTTGTTCCCGCATACGACAACCGAAACCCCGAAGACCGATTTCCAAAAAAGTTGATGAAATCGGCAAAAAAGATACTGCCGACCACCGCATCCCGGCGGTGGAACACAGGGCAAATCATGCTTGGCCAAGCCCGACGGCTTCAGGGCCAGCATTGCTCGTCCATCAGCCAGACGACGCTGGCGTGCTGGATCTCCTGATTCCTCAGGTTATAGATGGCCTGACGATCGTTGATGCTCGCGAGCTCGGGGGCATTCTGGACCTCCTCTTTCTTCTCCAGTTCTTCCGCCTTACGTTGCGCATTCTTCATCTCCCGCCAGCTCTGGATGAGCTTCCGCACTTCGCTGCGGATGTCCTTGGTCGCCAATGTTGGCTCGGTCTGGTTCCCCGTGAGATTGGAGGTGAGGGCGGACACTTTGCTTTTCACCATCTTGGTGCCGGGGATGGTGGGTTTGCTCTCTTTGTGCTCTTTGCTCAGTGCGCTAACCAGCTTCTTGGAGCGACGGAGTTGAGCCCAGCGAGGCCAGTCGGTGAGGTCGGGCCGGTCGGTTTTGCGGTAGGTTGGTAGGCCGGTTTGATCCTGAACAAAGTGGACATCGTGATACTCGGCATCGAAGAGGTTGCGCACGTCGGTAAGCCACTTGTTCTTCTCGCCTTCGAGGCGATTGCGCCAAGCCTTGAAGGCGGACTTCATCTTCGCGTTGGCGTCCTCGGGTAAGGGCTCAAGGGATTCGAGCCACTCCATCTCGCGATCCAAGAGGGCGCCCTTGCGGAGGAGGGAGTACAGTTTGACCTTCTCTTCTCGCATTTTCATCTCGGCATCAACCGCTTGGGCGGTCGAGTTCCAAGCATCTTGCTCCAGATCGTGGGAAAAGTCCTTAATCTTGCTAATCGAGGCCAGTTGCTGGGGAATTTGGGTCGTCGGCTCCTTGACCGTTTTGAGAAGAGCAGAGGGCTTGAGCACATCCCCAATGGATACCGTGGCCGTTTTCTTGGCCTGGCCGGCAAATTCCTTGATCAGAGGCTGCTGGGCGACTGCTTTCTCATAGGTCTCCTCAGCCTCCTTGTATTCCCGATTCCGCACTTCCATGAGTGCCTCGGCCTCCGACCAGCTCATCTTGACGGTATCAAAAGGAGATTGGGCCAAGACCTCGTCCGCATGGCGAAGCCCTTCGGCAGCAGAATGCTCATCCAGCTGATGCTCAACCTGCGTATTCACGCAGCTCGTGAGGGAAGCGAAAAGCATTCCTGCCAGCGTCACAAGAAGTGTCTTCACGCGGGACAATACGGCATTGTTCCACATGTCTTTCGCTTTGGCACTTAACTTTTCTTAAGTAAGGGGAAGGGAGCCGAGGCATTTAACCGTGATTTTGTGCCATCCGAAAGCACGGAAACGACGACCCTATCTGCCTTTCGAAAGCGCCCATAAGGACCTTCAGGCGAGCGATGGCCTAGGCTGAGCCAGGCTTGATCTTATCCGCTTGCAGGCGGCGGGAGACGCCGACCTTGATCGCGTGCTCGTCTTGCAAGGCATCCAGCTCGCGCTGGAAGTCAGCATAATCGAAATCATCCCCAGCCTGCAGGGGAGAGAGAACAAGCGGGATTTCCTCGATCAGCTTCTCGCCCAGTTTGATGACCTCGGTCAGGGGCTGTCTCTCATCATGCTCTTGGAGGGCAGTGAGAGCGGAGTCCGCCAGTCCGTCGAACTTAAGCAGGTAGCTCAACTGATGCTCTTCCAGCTCATTTCGATCGTCGCTTTTGACGGCGGAGATAAGGTCTCTCCGGACAGAAAGCAAAGGATCGAGCACTGTTCGGGAGATTGAAGGCTTATCTGCGATGATATCGTCAATTTTTTGCCGGAAATAGTCCTCCCGTCTGTTCAGCCAGATAGCCCATAGGTGCTCCCAGCGCTTGGGACGCTCTTGGGAGATCGCTTGCCTTTGATAGAGATAAGCACTCAGCAGTGTGATGCATAAGAACAGCGGAGTGGCGAAGTGATTAAAGGCGCCAATGCGAAGGAAAAGGAAGGTGACGAGCGCGAAGCCGACAAGAAAAAGCTTGAGCGCAGGGGTATTCCAGAGAGCCCGTTCTTCTGCTTCCTTGAGGGAACGACGGTTGGGTGGGTCGCTCAGCGGCATGGGTAGACGATAGACGACTCGGCCGAGGATGGCGAGGGGAAGGGGAAGCTAATTCCGCAGCAACCGGATTACGGCCCGATGGGCTTCCGGATCGTTGACGAGCCAATGGTTGCCGCGGATGATGGTCTCGGTATCCGCCTGCTTGAGGCGGGCGGAATCCAGCGGGACCACTCCGTCCCCGATGGATCCATCGGGTCCAGTGAGCGAGGCGACGATATTGTGGAGCTCCACTCCCTTGCGGATCGGCATCTGTTCAAGGCAAGCCAAAGCCGGGTGGCCGGGGGCGAGCCCATTGACTGAAACCTCATTGCCGGTGAGGAGGGCGTAGCCATCCGGCGTGATAGCCTGGGGCTGGATGGTCGCGAAGATCTGAGCGGTATTGAAGGTGGTGTCGAGAATGCGTGCGGGCGCCTTGACTAAAGTGCGTGCCAGCCAGAGGGGGAAGCCGCCCGCCAACTTGGACCCACTGTGCGGTGTGGCGAGGAAGATGACCTTCGATGGCTCTGCCAATGGTTCGAAGAGGAGCTGGTCCCGAATCCGGTTTTTCTGGTAGGGAAGCAATCGCAGCTGATTGAGCGGGCGGGTGAAGTAGTGATCATAGAGTGGCTGCGGTTGCTCGGAAAGTGAGAGCCGGGTGATGAGGCCGCCCATGGAATGAGCGATGATTGTGGTTTCCTTCCGAAGCGGGAGATCGTCGTTCTCGGGGTCCAGCAGCTGGGTGAGACGACGGAAATCCCGGCGGAAGTGGGCAGCGGACAAGATCCAAGGGTCTCCGGTAGGGTAAAAATAATACCAAAGCTGGTAGCGATCCCAAAGATCGGGCTCGGCGGCGATGGCCGAGGCGAGCTTCTCGAAGGCGACCGGGGTCGAAAGGAGTCCATGAACAAAAACCAGGGGGATTTTCTCCGGATCATAAGGCGTGCCCAGGTAGAACCCCCTCCGCTCCGACCACAGGCGGGGATCGATCAGAGTGAGGAGGTTCACGAGTCCTTCAGGCTCCTGCTCCTTGATGTAATCGAAGGTTAATTCGGATCGTGAGGCCAGCCTTTGGCCGTTCACGAAGGGGGTATCGCGAAAATCCCGGAATTCGAGCTCGATGGACGAATCTTGCGAGACAGAAGCGAGGACGGTCGCGGGTTGGCTGCTGATCTGCCAGAGGTGACTGCCCAACGGTTGGGTGTAATAGTGAGTCTGGGGGTGAGCCATCGCGAGCGAGCCGAGAACCCCGCTGCGGCCATCATCGTCAGAAAAGGAGCCAGCCGGGGTAATGGCCTCGATGGCAGAAAGCTCCGGATGGCGGTTGATCACCCGAACGGGGCGGCCTTGGATCTCGGCCGGAAATCCTGCATGGCTCCAATGCTTGATGAGCTGCCGAGTCTCCTTCTGAGGAAGCAAGCCGTAGCGCCCCTCCAGATCAGGGGCCTTGGGTATCCCGCCACACGAAACTAGCAAGAGAATGCCCCAGAACGCGAGATGACGAATGATCACGCCGAGGAGCATGCGTGAAGACCTCTCGAATGGGAAGAAAGCTCTCGGGGTTTCGACTCTCCGCTTCGCAGGCTCCTATCCGGTAAGGTCCGTTGGCTTGTCTGGGGCCGCCTCGCACCCAAGGTTGAGATGGGAATTTAGAAGGCCTTTTGTAATCGTAAGAGAAGTCCTTTCACGCTTGGATGACCGCCGTTGTGAAGGAGCTATGGGACCAAGCCTGGTTAGGATATAATTTGCCTCTGACTTGTCTGCTTATCCTCGTTGCCATTTATTGGCTGCTTAGCGTGATAGGGACAGTTGACCTCGATACGTTTGACATCGAGCTCGACGGCGACCTTGAGGGTGACGCGGAGGGGCAAGGGCAGGCGACGGAAGGCGTCGTCGGGACAATGCTGCGCTTCGTCAATGCCCAAGATGTCCCGCTGATGATTGTCCTGAGTCTCCTCATTCTCTTCATGTGGGCCGTTTCGATCCTTTCGAATGCTTATCTCAATGCGGAGGGTAGTGGCTGGATGGCAATGGGGCTGCTCATTGGAAATTTCATCGTGAGCGCATTGGCCGTGAAGGCTGTCACGCAGCCACTACGGCCTCTCATGCGTGCGATCAAGAATGATCAAGAGCACCAAGAGCCGCTCATCGGTCTATCAGGGACGGTAAAGAGCCGCGTGCTCGACCATGATTTCGGCCAGATTGAAGTGCCTCGAAAGAACGGTGCTCCGGCGTTGCTTAATGCCATTTTGCCCGAGGGTCGTGAAGCCCTGGTGAGAGGAGACAGCGTTCTCGTTATTGGGCACGACAAGGAGAAAGACAAGTTCCTCGTTCGCTCGACGAAAGGGGAAGAATTGACCCTGAACTCATAGAAAGAAGATTTTCGATACTCAAAAAAACAAACTGAACAAAACGTATGAGAACAACAATGCATTCACTCGCCTTCCTTGATCTGGGTGGCGCGACCGCCGCTGTCGTGCTTGTCGGGATTTCCGCCATCATTGGCTTTGGCATTTTCATCCTCCTGACCTTCTATCGGAAGGTGGAGAAAGGGACCGCGCTAATCCGCACTGGCATGGGCGGGACGAAGGTTTACTTCAATGGGGGGGTCGTGGTCCCCATCGCCCACCGCGCCGATATGATGGATATCTCGCTCAAGCGTATTGAGATTGATCGGACCGGAAGGAATGGCCTGATCTGTAAGGATAACATGCGGGCGGACATCAAGGTGGCCTTCTTTGTGAGAGTGAACAATGCCTCGGACGATGTCTTGCGCGTCGCTGAGAGTGTGGGATGCGACCGCGCCTCATCGGAGGAGGAGATTCGGGCGCTCTTCGATGCCAAATTCTCGGAAGGCCTGAAAACAGTGGGTAAGCGTTTTGACTTTATCCAACTTTACGAAGACCGTGATACCTTCCGCGACGAAATTCTGAAGGTGATCGGAACCGATCTGAACGGCTTCGTTCTTGATGATGCGGCCATCGACTTCCTTGAGCAGACGCCACTCGAGATGTTAGACCCTGAGAATATTCTCGATGCGGAAGGGATAAAGAAGATCACCGAGCTGACCGCGACCCAGGCCAAGCTCTCTAACAATATCCAGCGGGATAAAGAGCGCGTCATCAAGCAACAGGACGTGGAAGCGCGCGAGGCCATCCTGGAGCTGGAGCGTCAACTGGCGGAGACGGAAGCAAAGCAGAAGCGGGAAGTCGAAACCGTGGAAGCGCGCGAACAAGCCGAAGCTGCCAAGGTCAAAGAGGAAGAGCGTAAGAAGATGGAGCAAGCGCGCATTGCGACTGAAGAAGAAATTCAGATATCGGAGGAGAATAAGCAGCGTCAGGTTCTGGTCGCTCTACGCAACAAGGAGAGAACGGATGCCGTCGAGCTGGAGCGGGTCGAGCGGGAAAGGAAGCTGGAGGAGATTGAGCGCGAGCGCGTCACCGAACTGAAGAGTATCGAGGCTGAGAAAGCGGTCGAGGTGCAGAAGAAAGAAATCCAGGACGTCATCCGCGAGCGGGTGGCCGTGGAGAAGACCGTGGTGGAAGAGCAACAGCGTATCAAGGATACGGAGGAATTCGCGACTGCGGATCGTCAGAAGCAAGTCACCGTCACCTTGGCGGAAGCTGAGGCGCAGGAGAAGATGATTGAGCGCATCAAGCAGGCTGAGGCCCAGAAGGAGGCCGCGCAACTCGCTGCCGACGAGCACGCCTACGAGGTGATGAAAGATGCCGAAGCCAAGCGCAAGGCAGCCGAAATGCTGGCGGAAGAAAAGGTCATTGCCGCGGAGGCGGAACAGACTTCGGCCGAGAAGGTCTCGCAGGCCAAGAAGATGCTGGCCGAGGCCATCGCCAAGGAAGCCGCTGCCACCGGATTGGGAGAAGCAGAGGTTCTCAAAGCAAAAGGAATGGCCGATGCGGAAGCCATCGAGCTGAAGGCTGCGGCCATGAAGCTCTTCGAAGAAGCCGGGCAGGAGCACGAGGAGTTCAAGCTCGAACTCGAGAAGGAAAAAGAAGTCGACCTGGCACAGATCGATGTCCAGCGCCTCATTGCCGCCGAGCAGGCCAAGGTGGTCGGCGAGGCTCTCAAGAGTGCCAAAATCGACATCGTGGGCGGCGAGACCCAGTTCTTCGACCGCATTACCAATGCGATCACTACTGGCAAGACCGTAGACCGGGTGGTGAACAACAGCCGGGTCATCGGGGATGTGAAGGAAACCTTCTTCAACGGCGACCCGGACTACTTCAAGAGCCAGCTGGGACAGTGGATCGAGGACTACGGGGTCGAGTCCGAAGACCTTAAGAATCTCTCCGTCGCCGCTCTGTTAGGACGGATTTCCGCTGTGGCCAAGGATGATGACCGTGAGAAGATTGCGGGCCTTCTCGGTGCCGCCGAGCGTTTTGGGCTGTCCGATGCCAAGGCTGGAGAAGTCTTGAAGCGGATTGGCTGATTAAGTGACCTCACAGGAGCGCGAACCCTAGCCATCTCAAGAGAAGATAGAGGGTTCGTGCTTCATGATGCCCCTCCGTGGTTAAAAAGATGTCTGATAAAGAACAACAGTTGGAAGGCGGCAGTTATGAAGTGATTCGCTCGCGCCTGGACAAACAGGCGGGCGAGTTGCGGAAAAGGCTGGCGTTGCTGAACGAGAGCCGGAAAGAGATCTTTGGCGCGGTCGAGACGGCCCTCGTCTCGACCGAGCGAGTGACGACGGAACACAATTGCGTGCCTCGCGATATGATCGCGGTCGGAGGTAATCGTTTTCTTTTCGGTTACAATATCCAGTTTGGTCTCAAGCAAACCACTGAGGTTCCGGACGTTTTTTCTGCCTATGAGTATGACCCGGAGGAACATGTCTTCCATCCGCTGCCCTTCGAGGAGATCATCGGGGACCCAGCCTTCATCGAGGACTTCAAGTATCTCTACAAATACTATAAGGAGACGGTCTTCGCCAAGTTCATGGTGATAGGTGCGCATCTTTATATGAAGATGCGCATCGGCAAGGGGGTAGAGGACTTCAAGACCTTCAAATGGCTGAGAAAGGGTGACGGCAAGCTCGAGTACATTGGTAATCGCTTCGACCATGAGTTTGTCTATCCACCCCAGCAGGAGTTTGAGTGGCAGCGGGCTCATCGCGACATGCATCGTGCCGGTGAGCACCCGCACATTTCCATCAACGACCGTCTCTTTGTCGAGACCGTCGGAGGTGACCTGACCATCAAGCTGGAGGACAACACCGCGAGTGGAGAGGGAATTTACTCAGAGCCCGTCGATGATTCCGATCAATCCTTGGACGATGCCGAGATCTTCTTTGCCGAGGTCGGGCCTCTCGTCTTGTTAAAGATCCTTCCTTATCGGGAGGAGTTGCATCGCTACCTGGTCTTCAATGAGAAGACTGGGGAGGTCAGGCGGATCGATGCCATCGGTCACTCCTGCGTTCTCTTGCCTGATGAGCAAGGGCTCATTTTTTCCAATGGCTACCTCCTGATGACGGGAGAGGTGAAGGTCTTTGAAAACGATCTAACGAACATGATGTTCGAGAGACGCATCCCCTCGGCCAATGGGGAAGACACCATGTTCGTCTTCTACAATCGGGTGAGCGGCGACTACATTCTCCTCTCCTACAATCTGATTGAGCAGACGGTCGATACCCCGGTGGTTTGCAATGGTTACTCGCTCTTCCCGAACGGCGAACTGGTCTACTTCAAGACCGAGGAACAGCCCCAGAAGCATCATCTTCTGCAGATTTGGAAGACGCCCTATCTCTCCCAAGAGGTCATGGCCGCGAGGAACGCGGATGAGGACTCCTTCATCTTCAAAGTGGGCAACGCGAATCTGGTCCGCGGAATGTCCGAATGCCGCGAAGTCCTTGTTCTGTTAGGAAAAGAAGACAGCTATGGAGGCCTTTATCTCGATTTGCTGAAAAGGACTGAGGCGATACTTGATTCCTACTTCTGGATGCCTCGGGAGGAGGCAGCCAATTTGGCGGTTCCCCTGCGCGAAATCAACCAAGCCGCAAAGGCGGCGATGGATGAGTTCGACAAGGTGAGGGCTCTCAGGCAAGTGGCGGCGCGGAGGCTCAAGGAGGAAAAGGCGGAGGTCGAGGAGTTGCTTAAGAGAATCCGCTATGCTGCTCCTGATGATATTGTTGGCTTTGTTCATCATCTCACCGAGCTACGTCAACGCCGGGGTGAGATCATCGCCCTACGCGAGGTGCGCTATGTCGATGAGGCGGTGACGGATGAGCTCGAGGAAGAGGTGGTCAAGGCCACTGGGGAGACCTCGCGCAAGACGGTCGATTTTCTTCTCGGCGAGAAGGCGCTGGAACCTTTTTCGGAACTGATCGAAGAGCAGGCGGCTCGCATCGCTGGGCTCAAGAAAGTAACCGAAGCCGAGGAGGTGGGGGAGGCCCTCGATCAAGGGGGAAGGGAACTCGAAATGCTGATCGAGGTGGTGAGCAATCTCAAGATCGAGGATGCCACGCAGACCACGGCTATCATCGACGGGATATCTAGTATCTTCGCGCGGCTCAATGGCGTGCGTGCCGAACTCAAGAACCGGCGCACGGCCTTGGCCATGGCGGAGGGTGAGGCGCAGTTCGGTGCCCAGCTGAAGTTGTTAGGTCAGGCTGTCGTCAACTATCTGGAGCTCTGTGATAAGCCGGAGAAATGTGACGAGTCCTTAAATCGTCTGATGGTTCAGATTGAGGAGCTGGAAGGGAAGTTCGGTGAATTCGATGACTATGCCGACCAGTTGGCAAGCAAGCGCGAGGAAGTCTATGAGGCCTTCGAAGGACGGAAGCAGCAGCTCATGGATGCGCGAACGCGGCGCGCGGATACGGTCTTGCGATCCGCTGAGCGGATTCTAACAGGTATCAAGAGGCGGGTTGAAGGGTTCCAGTCTGTTGAGGACATCAGTGGCTACTTTGCCTCCGACCTGATGGTCGAGAAAGTTAGGGAGAGCATTGATGAACTCAATGAGCTTGGCGACGGGGTGAAGTCGGAGGATCTGCGGACCCAGCTCAAAACGCTTCGTGAAGATGCCGTCCGGCAGCTGAAAGATCGGAAGGAGCTGTATGTTGATGGACAAAACGTCATTCGACTTGGCCGTCATGCGTTCAGTGTCAATACTCGGGGGCTTGAGCTCACGCTGGTTCCCCGTGATGGCGGGTTATGGTTTCATCTTGCGGGCACCGACTACTTTGAGGAGATCGAGGATGAGCGCCTTCATTCATTGCGGGATGTCTGGGAGATGGAGGCGGCAAGTGAGAGTCGCGAGGTCTATCGCGCGGAGTGGCTCGCCTGGCAGTGCTTGGAGCGCTATTTCACCACGGAATCTGAGAACGGTCTGACGGACGGGGAAGGGGAGGAGAAGTCCGCTCGCATCGCGGAGGCAATCCGGAAGGTGACGGAAGAGCGCTATACGGAAGGCTACGTCAAGGGTGTCCATGACGAGGATGCCGCGAAGTTGTTAGCCCATCTTGTCCCAATGAAGAACGAGGCAGGCCTTCTTCGCTTTTCTCCCGAGGTGAGGGCAGCAGCCATCGTCGTTGCGGAGGATTGGGTTGGAGAGGGGAAGGAGAGGCTTATCCAGATGATCCGGGCCCATGGCGAGCGGGTCCGAACCTTTGGGGACCATCGCTCAATAGGTGAGGCGGCGAAGCGGCATCATCTCGAGGAGGAATTGGCAGGTCTATTGCTTGAGCGGGTAGAGGCATCTGGATTCTCCGAACAAGTCAAAGCTTCTGAAATAGCGGCTTACCTCTTTGAAGAGTGGAAACACCGGTCGGGATTCGTGGTCTCGCAAGAGGCTGCGACTGCCCTGCGCCATTTGACGAGCGAGCTGACAGCGAAGCGCGGCAAGGCCTCCTTCGAGGAAACTTTGAAAGAGCTACCTGATGCCTCTTCCCGTTATCGTCTTGCTCTCGATTGGCTGCAGGGGGCTCATTCGCAAGGTGATTCACCTTATCTCAAGGAGGCGGCTGCGCATCTTGCCCGTGGCGGCTATGAGCCCTCCGAGATTAAGCGGGCCAATCTGCACGTTGAAGTGAGCGGCTTGCGTGGCGATCATCCGCGAATTGAGGGGGGAGTCCTTCCGCTTGATTTCACTGATTTTGTCTATCGGCTGAGCCGTTTCGAGAGGGAGACCTTCCCGAACTACCAGAAGTTGCAACGGGTCAAGCAGGAGGTCTTGGCTGAGAAGAAAGAAGAGCTGAAGCTCGAAGAATTCGAGCCGAAGGTGATGAGCGCGTTTGTTAGGAACCGTCTCATCGACGAAGTCTATTTACCGGTGATTGGCGATAATCTGGCGAAGCAGATGGGGACCGCGGACGCCGGGTCGCGCACGGACCGGATGGGGCTGCTCCTCCTCATCTCACCTCCTGGCTACGGGAAGACGACGCTGATGGAATACATCGCCAATCGTCTCGGGCTGACTTTTGTGAAAGTCAATGGGCCGGCCCTTGGCCACAATGTGGTGTCCCTCGACCCTTCTCTGGCTGCTGACCGATCCGCTCGCGAGGAGCTGGATAAGCTCAATCTGGCGCTGGAGATGGGAGACAACGTGATGCTCTACCTTGACGATATTCAGCACACCAATCCCGAATTCTTGCAGAAGTTCATCAGCCTCTGTGATGCACAGCGAAAAATCGAAGGGGTCTATCGAGGCCGGGCAAAGACCTATGACCTGAAAGGGAAAAAGGTCGCGGTGGTGATGGCGGGCAATCCCTATACGGAGAGTGGAGGCAAATTCCAAATTCCGGACATGCTGGCCAACCGCGCAGACACTTATAATCTGGGCGATATGCTCGGAGGGCATGAAGACGCTTTCAAGTCGAGCTACATCGAGAACTCTCTGACCTCGAATCCTGTTCTCGCTAAATTGGCTGGAGCCGGGCTGGGGGATGTCCGTGCCGTGATGAAGCTGGCCAGCGGCGCCAGCCTCGAAGAGGTTGAATTTGCGGGGAATCACACGCCAGCCGAGATTGAGGAATTCACTCGGATCATGACGCTGATGCTGTCCGTTCGAGAGACGATCTCCCGGGTGAACAGCCAATACATCGCCAGCGCCGGCCAAGAGGATGCGTATCGGACGGAGCCACCCTTCAAGCTGCAGGGCTCTTATCGGAATATGAATCGCATCGCCGAGAAGATTGTTTCCCTGATGACGGATGAAGAGCTTCAGGAGCTGGTGGTGGACCACTACGTGAGCGAAGCGCAGAATCTGACCAAGGGAGCAGAGGCTAATTTGCTCAAATTCAGGGAGATGGAAGGCTTGTTATCTGAGAGCGAGTCCGCCCGATGGGAGGAAATTAAGGTGGAGTTCCAACGACAGCGACTTTTAGGTGGAGCTGGAGAGAACGACCCGGTGGCCCGTGTCGTCGCCCAATTGCAAGAATTTCGTGCGGGCTTGAGCTCCATTGAGCGCGGGATTGCTGCGGCGGGTGAGAGCTACGCCAAGCCGCAAAGCCTAGGGAAAGAAACTGTCGCTCAACTGGAGCAAATCATTGCCGGGTTGCGGGAGGTTCCGGTTCGCGTTGATATCAATGTCCTGCCGGTGCAAGAGGAAGGTGGGGAGATCTCCAGCATCGAGAAAAATCCGGACCAGGCACTGGATATCGATACAGAGGTCACTCAAGGCAACTGAATGCAACTTCCCTAAGAGGGAGGGAAATTTTTATCCGGAAAAGTATTCACTTTTCCGGATTTTTTTGTGACCTGTTGCATGTAATTGCAAATCTACTGGGTCGTGTGAAGAAACGCAGCGCGAAGACCTTATTGGGGAATAAGCCTAAAATAGGAGGAATCGCTTTAAAAAATTACGTCTGTAAAAGCCCTGAAAATCAGCCTTAAAAAACTTTTTAGAAATATTGAACAAATTATTGACCGGTTTGTCCGGTTTTGTTAATTTTCCGCCGACCCGAGTCAATTGTTTGAGGAAGTTCGAAATCTTGAGGCTTGGGTTATGACATTAAAAGCTTAAGATAAGTCCGTATTTAAATCGCCTTAATGAAAACCACGTCTCCAGCAGCCGATAAGGCCAGCGGAATCCGATTGCAACCGGGGTTGCGGATTGGATATCGTGACGCGCTGGCGGAGGTTCATGAGGAAATTCACCTTTCGGCAGGGACCCACTATTTGTTGGGTCGGAATGGGAGAGGCAAGACAACTCTCTTTCGCACGCTTTGCGGGCTGATCAAGCCGTTGGGCGGAGGATTCCAAGTTGAGGGTCGGTGCCGTTTTCTAGCGGAGGAGTTGATGTTCGACCGGGAGTTGAACGCGAGAACGATTCTCAAGTGCTTGGTCACTGGTAAGCGACAGCTTCGCGAGGCTTTGGCCTTCGCTGAAGTCATCGAGCTCGATCTCGACAAGCCATTTGGCAAACTTTCCACTGGGAACAAGAGGAAGGTCACCTTGCTTTTGGCAGACTTTGGAACCGAGGGGAAGAAGGGCGAGGTCCAGATGTTAGACGAGCCCTTTACCGGACTTGATGCTCAAACGCGGCAAGCCTTTCTCGATCGCTGGACGGCCAATGATGACGAGGTCATCAGGTTGGTGAGTGCTCACCCAGATTTCGACGACATGCAAGTGCCGAGCGCACTCGTGATTTGTGACAAGGTCCTCACTCACCACCAGAATGGCGCTGCCACTTGGGGGGAAATCCGCACATTTTTGAACTAACTCGACGCCTAACAATGAAACTCTTCCAACTCACCCTCAAGACTCTGCTCGTGCGCAAGGCATGGGTAGTGGCCTTGCTCTGTGTGGGAGTGCTTCCTTTTGTTCTCCCTGTCCTGGTTCCGACCGAGTTCTCTCTCGGTCTCGTTCAACCCGCCCGGGCTCAAGCGGCTTGGGTCCTTTTGTGGCTCGTTTCGATTTTTTGGATGTTTGGCCAGGCTGCGCGGCAAGGAGACAGCAATGCCAGGCAGGGGATGGGACTTTATTTCAAGAGCATGGGCGTGAATGGATTCCGTCAATTGTTTGAGATTTGGATCGCTCATGCCGTCATCCTTGTTCCCTTGGTGGGAGTAGCGGTCTTGGTCTGCTGTTTGGGCGCACGGCCTTCCGATTCGAAGGAAGCGATGTCTTGGGTGGTGACGAATCTTCAATATGCAGCCTTGTTTCTTCTTGTTGTTCTTCCGCTCGTGATGTTGGCCATCGCCCTGGGGAGCCGTCTGGGTGCACTGGTTGGTTATCTGGGGAGTGTCGGGGTGAGTCTCTACGGCCTCTACGGCGTCGGTTATCTTGATGTGGCCAATAAGGTGGAGTCGAACACGCTGATCCGCGGACTTTACGCCGTCTCACCTCATTATCGCTTGGCCGACCTCACCGACCGCTTGGTCTTCAAGATGGGGCACCTCGAATGGAGCGTGTTTGGCGCTATCGCACTTTACATGGTTGGGCTGTCGTTGATGACGACAGCGGGTTCTTGCTTTGCCTTCCGAACAACTGCCAAGTCATGACCCAGTCCTATCAACATGCCATCGCATTGGCGGGGACCGCCTGCTTGGGTGCTTTGCTCTGTTCTTTCGGCCATCATTCGATTTCCGATACGGGGCTGCTGGAGAAGAAGCCGAACGTGGCTTGTCTGAAGGGAAGCCCGTATGGAAGAACCTTGGGCTTGGCTTTACAGGGTCCTATCGTCAAGTTCTGGGACCGAGGTGTCGGCGCGGTGGAAGAGTCCGCATTAGCATCGGCAGATGAGAAGCGCTCTTTCGGCGATTGGTTGGCCGCCCTCAATGAGAAGAGGTCGAAGGCCGCAGATCACCGTCCCGTGTCGCCTGTGCAGGAACGCCATGCGATGGCGAAGATCGAAAAGCGTCTCGCATTGGCTTGGCAGATGGACCCTCGCAATTACTCGAACTATGCCATCTATCAGATGTTCTTGTTTGAGTCGTTCAACGAATTTGGTGTGACAGGAGCCCGGGCCTGCCGGGAGCTTTCCCAAGCGACTATCCAAAGCTGTCTCTCGGATCAGGAAAATCCCTACAGCATGCTGACTGGTGCCCAAGCAGCCTACGATCTGGTTGTCACCGGCGCAATTTTCCAGGAAGCCTTCGAGGGGGGAGCTTCGGAGCTTCTGTCTTACGGTCACTACGTCCCCCGCTTTCTTTCCGAGTATGAGCAAGTGGTCTCTGACATGAAGGCTAATGGCTCCTGGGCTAATATTTCCTCATACCGACAGGAAGAGATGGAAGCGCGTGCGGCCTATCTCTATAAGCTGAACGATGATGCGCAGAATCTTTTGCGCCGAGTCACACAAACCTCAACTCTTGAGAAGGGGGGGCACAGCTCATGAGTGCTTTGGCTCCTCCGCCCATCCCTCAGGCTGCAGCACCCGCAGTCCCTGATAACAAGGGCCGATCCGGATTGGAATTGCTGTCCCGGGTCTTCGACCTTTGTGAGCAGCTTGGCGTCTCTGATATCCAGTTGCGTTCGGAAAGGTATGTCTATGTGGAGACGAATAAAGGGATGGAGGTTCTTCCTCAGCTCGGCGTCTTCAGTAGGCAGAATATGTCCGATGTGTATCGGGCTCTCATTGAGAATCGCGAGAGTCAGAATCATGGTTTTGGCCGCAATGAAACTTCGGACGAACGGACCGATGCCAAGATTCGGGAAGCTTTCGAAAAGATGCGGACGGATCGGGTCGACGACTTTGCTTGCAATGGGATTCCGATGACCAATGGCAAGGTGTCTGGCCGTCTTCGTATCCAGGTGCACCTCTCTGCATCGGGCCTGGGCATCACCTGCCGGATCCTGAATGATGGTATTCCGCCTCTCGATGTCTTGGGGATTGACCCTGATACTTTGGATTCCCTCAAGCGATCGGTTCAGCGCCGGGCCGGGCTCTGTTTGGTCACCGGACCGACTGGCTCCGGTAAATCGACGACTCTGGCCGCGCTCATTGACTGGCTTCGGCAAAACAAAGCCAAGCATATCGTCACCGTCGAGGATCCGGTGGAATATGCCTATCCCTTCGACATGGACGACCCGAACGGTTCGGGAACCAAGGTCCCAGCGCCGAGTGTCGTCACTCAACAAGAAGTTGGGCGGGACCTCGATTCCTACCGCCAAGGTCTCAAGGATGTTCTGCGTAAGGCTCCCCATGTTATCTTGGTCGGTGAGATTCGTGACCGGGAAGCGATGGATACCTGCCTTGAGGCGGCGCAAACCGGTCACCTGGTTCTCTCCACCCTTCACACCACCGGAGCGGTCAAGACGATGGGCCGGATCCTTGAGATGTATCCAAGTGAAAGGCAGCAAGCTGTTCTCAATCGATTGGGCGAGATGATGGTTTTCATCATGTCCCAAGGGCTCCTGAAAGGCGTCGAGCGCCGGGTCCTTACCTATGAATTTCTCCAAAATGATGATGATACCTGTGCGAGTGCCATCATGAACTACTCCAAGGGCGCAACCGCTCTGGAAGATGTCATCCGCCGGGGTGGAAACGTCCAGTGGGACGCCAACCTTAAGAATCTCCTTAAGCAGGGACTCATCTCTGAAGAAGCTTTTGAGAATGCCCGAATGAATCGGGAAGTCGGTGAAGAACTGACTTTCTCGTAATTCGAGCACCTCAAATCCTCCCGCAAGGGAACTAATAAAAACAAAACAAAACCG
>JAUTCR010000025.1 GCA_030673895.1 Verrucomicrobiota bacterium JB023 | reverse complement strand
GTCGGTCGAAGTTGTTTGCGTGGATAACCCTGAGGCGGGGTATCTTGGCGATGATCCATTTCGCATCACCGCACTGGGGCCCTCTCAAAAATTTTGGTCCTATTCAAAGAAGCTTGAGCCTTGGTTGCGGGAGAATTTGAGGAACTTCGATGTCGTCATTCTTCATGGCCTTTGGCTTTATCCCAGCTTCGCTCTCCTCAAAGCACTTCAGAAGCTCACGAGGAAAGTGGGAAAAGATTCGGTTCCCAGATTCTACCTCTATCCGCATGGGATGCTCGACCCATGGTTCCAAAAGGACCCCTCCCGCCGACTGAAAGCGATCCGCAATGAAGTCTATTGGCGATTGATTGAATCGAAGGTCGTCAATCACGCGGACGGTATCCTTTTCACTTGCGAGGAAGAACGCCGACTGGCGGCTCTGGCATTTCCTAACTATCGACCGAGAGGCGAATACGTCGTGGGCTACGGGATTCCCGAACCACCCGAAGAAGCCGAAGCCATGCTGTCAGCGTTTCGCAGTAGCGTCCCGGAGTTGCCCGAGGGTCGCCCTTATCTCTTGTTTTTGAGTCGGATTCATCAAAAGAAAGGCGTCGATATTTTGTTGCGCGCCTATGCTCGCCTTTATGCCGAATCAGGCAGCTCAATGAATCGTAGGGGAAAGTTTCCTGCCTTGGTACTGGCGGGGAGTCTTGAGGGCGAGTTTGCCCAAGAAATGCAATCGATGGTCCAGTCTCTCTTCGGAGATCAGAGAGGGCCCGAAAAGGCTGAGGTTCATTTTTCAGGCCTGCTTCAGGGGGACGCCAAGTGGGGCGCATTTTATGGTTGTGAGGCCTTCGTTCTGCCGAGCCATCAGGAGAACTTTGGAATCGCTGTCGTTGAGGCGTTGGCATGCCACAAGCCAGTGTTGATTACCAATAAGGTGAATATTTGGCAGGAGATTGAGGATGCCAAGGCGGGTTTTATCAGCAATGACGATGAAGACGGCGTTTATCAGGCTCTCAAAAGTTTCCTTGAATCGAACAATGGTTTGGACCCGAATGGTCCGCGAGACTGTTATCGTGAGCACTTTACCGTTGAAGCCGCCTCCACTAGGTTGGGCGATTTGCTCAAGTCGGAAGTGGGGAGAGCCTCGGGGGAGGATTCTAGAGGCTAGAGTGAAGGAGGACTGTTTTGAAAATTTGTATTCTCCAGGGAGCATTTTTGCCTGTTCCTCCTCTCTTGGGAGGGGCAGTGGAAAAGCGCTGGTTTCGCATCGCGCAGGAATTCGTTTCTCTCGGGCACGAGGTTTGCCACATCTCGCGTAGGCATCCTAAACTAGCGAATGCGGAGTCGATTGAGGGCGTCGAGCACATCCGGGTGAAGGGCTACGACCAGCCGTCGAAGTTGGCTTTGTTGAAAGTGCTCGATTTCTTCTATAGTCAGCGTGCGTGTCGGAAGGTTCCGAAGGATGCGGATATTGTCGTTACCAATACGTTCTGGTCGCCCTTGTTGTTGCCTAGAGAGCTTCGCTCCAAAGCTTATGTCGATGTAGCCCGGACACCTCGGGGTCAATGTCGGCTCTATTCCAACGCGGCTCGCTTGCGAGGCAACTCCACTCCGGTGTTTGATGCGATTCTCAATGAATTGCCGCCGGAAGAAAAGGATCGGGTGAGCTGCATTCCTAATCCTCTCCCGTTCTCCGCGCCGGACTCGATTGATTTGGAAGCGAAAGAGCCTCTTCTTCTCTACTGTGGAAGGGTTCATCCCGAGAAAGGTCTCGATATCCTCATGCGTGCCGCATCCCGGCTGCCGGCGGGATGGCGGATTGAAGTCGTTGGTCCTTGGGATGCGTCCCATGGAGGTGGGGGAGACGAGTATCTCAGCAAGCTCAAGGGACTGGCTGGTGAGGCAAGGGTGACCTTCCGGGGACCGGTTTTCAATACCGGGAAATTGTCTGAAATCTACCGGAGGTCGAGCCTCTTTGTCTATCCGTCGGTCGCGGAACAGGGCGAAACCTTTGGACTCGCTCCGCTTGAGGCAATGGCTTGGGGATCGGTCCCGATTGTCTCGTCCTTGGCCTGTTTCAAGGACTTCATCAAGGATGGTGTCAATGGAATCATCTTCGACCATCGTGCCGAAGAACCTCACGAATTGTTAGCGGAGGCGGTAGTGAAGCTCGCTGGTGAGAGCGAATGGCGGCAAGGCTTGGCCCGCCGGGCCACGGAAGTGGGAGAGACTCATTCTCCCCGCCGAATCGCCCAACAATTCGTTGAAGATTTCGAAAAAATCGTGGAGAAATGAAGGACTTCAAAACCTATTCTCAGGACACTCCCTACGACAGTCCTTGGACTAAAAGGGAGCAGATCCTGATGTTGGTATGGGAATGGGTTTGGATGCTTGCCTGTGCGTGGACGCCCAAGCCTTGCAACAAATGGCGCATCATGATTCTCCGCCTGTTCGGTGCCCGCATCGAGGGGCGTCCCTTCGTCCATCAACGGGCAAGGATACAAATTCCCTGGAACTTGATTCTCCATGATCATGCCTGCCTGGGTGACCGGGCGACCGCGTATTCGCTGGGAGTCATTGAGATTCACGAAGGCGCGACGGTGGCGCAAGAAGCTTATTTGTGCACCGGAACCCATGACTTCTCGCTCACTTCGCTGCCTCTCCAAACGGCACCAATCTCGATTGGTGCCAAGGCGTTCATTGGTGTTCGCGCCCTCATTCTCCCGGGAGTGACAATCGGCCGGGAGGCAATTGTGGGTGCGGGGAGTCTGGTCACCAAGGACGTGGAGGATGGGCTGATTGTTGCGGGAAATCCTGCCAAGACGATTCGGCGTCGCCCTCAGGAACAAACCGACTCATAGTATGGAAGAAAAAGCCAAGCCGTTACCGGTCACCGTTTGCGTGCCGGTCAAAAATGAGGCCCGGAACATCACCGAATGTCTTTCCTGCCTTGGAAAGAATTTCGCGAAGGTGGTCGTGGTGGACTCGGGGAGCGATGACGGAACCCAAGAGGCTGCTCGAGCCGAGGGTGCTGAAGTTCTTCAATTTGAATGGAACGGCCAGTTTCCCAAGAAGAGAAATTGGTTTCTCCACAATCATCGTCCCGAAACGGAGTGGGTTCTTTTCCTTGATGCCGATGAAAGGGTGACCCCAAGCTTTATTCAGGAGCTTCGGGAGACGCTCGCCGAAACGAGCCATGCGGGATTTTGGATTCCATTCCACAATTGGTTCATGGGACGTCGGCTCAAACACGGTGACCCCTTTCTCAAGCTTGCCTTGTTCCGGGTGTCCGCCGGAGAATACGAACGTTTCGACGAAGACTGGTGGAGCCACCTCGATATGGAGGTTCACGAACATCCCGTGCTTGAAGGGACCGAGGGGACGTTGAACTCACCGCTCGAGCATCACGAGTTTCATGGACTCCATCGTTACATTTCCAAGCACAACGAATACTCCACCTGGGAGGCGAAGAGATGGCAATGGTTTCAGGAGCAGGGGGAAGAAGCTTGGAGCCAACTCACTCCCCGGCAACGGACAAAGTATCAGAATCTTGATAAAGCCTGGTTGGCGTGGGCCTACTTCCTGGCAAGCTATGTGGCTAAGAAAGGATTTCTAGACGGAAAAGCGGGCTTTGTCTTTGCTTCGCTTAAGCGACGCTACTTCTCCGATATTCGGCGCAAGATTCTTGAGGCCGAGAGGA
Organism: Verrucomicrobiota bacterium JB023; assembly: GCA_030673895.1. GTDB lineage: Bacteria > Verrucomicrobiota > Verrucomicrobiia > Verrucomicrobiales > Akkermansiaceae > Roseibacillus. Next base: position 148,803 of record JAUTCR010000025.1, on the reverse strand, counting down.
GCAAGGCGGGATAGAGTAACTGGAAGTGATTTGTCAGTGTGAATATCAAATGGTCACGGTTCATTTCATTACTCTGGCTGGCAGCTTGTGGTTCCCTGGCGGCATTTTTTCTGCTTCGACCGGACCCGGCAGTACGCAAATTGGAATGGTTTCCCAGTGAGGCCGCTCGCTGGGTCGATACCCACTGGGACCTGCGCACCTTGGTCATGACGCTCGGTATCGTCGCCTTGCCTTCCTTGTTACTTATCGGGCAAGCTCCTTGGCGAAGGAGGTTTTTATTCGCGATCCTTGTCCTGCTTTTACTCGGGGAAACTGGCCAACTCTTCATCGAAACGCGGTCGTTCTCTTGGGCCGATATCGTCTATACGCTAGTTGGCATAGTGATTGCGGAAACGGTAGCGTCCTGCGGGGATCGTATTCTCGGTTCGTTTCGGAGAAATTCCGTGCCGCACTATTTTTATTGAGAAATGCGGAGAGTGATTCGCTGCATTTCGGTAGTCGTCGAACTTAACTTGAGTTATCTTTTTAGTTTGAGAGCTTTTTGCTTTTCAGCTCGACATTAGTAAGGTGGATTTAATAGAAATTTAGTAGATATGATTAAGAAAGTTTTGAGGAAGGCTTTGAACGAAACGTCGTATGTTTCGAGCATGCGTCGTCAGGTCAAGGCTCAAGGCCTTTACGAGGCGGGCCATTATTACTCTCCCATCCCTTCGGAAGATGAAATTAATACTGAGGTAAGTGATGTTTTAAGCGCTTCGCTTGAGTCGGATATTAACCTTCGCGCGGATGAGCAAGTCGCGCTGGTTCAGGATTTCGCGCAGTTCCATGATGAAATTCCTTTTCGCGATGAAAAGGGAGAGGGGGAGGGGCGATACTACTATAATCAACCTTGGTTTTGTCACTCCGACGCCATCATGCTTTATTGCATGATTCGTAAGTTTCAGTTCAAAAAGATTGTTGAAGTGGGCTCGGGTTTCTCTTCCGCTGTGATGCTGGATACCACCGAGAGATTCGGCCCCAAGGATTGTGAATTTACGTTCGTGGAGCCTTATCCTGACCGTTTGAATGATCTCGTCGATGTCGAGAAGCAAGCCAACGTTACGCTTGTTCAAGACTTCGTCCAAAAGGTGGATCTCGAGATCTTCAAGAGCCTTGATGAGGGCGACCTCCTGTTCATCGACTCCAGTCATGTCGTCAAATACCAAAGTGACCTGCACTACTTGATGTTCGTTGTTCTTCCTTTGCTCAAGAAGGGCGTTATCGTCCATTTTCACGATGTTTTCTACCCCTTCGAGTATCCAGAAGATTGGTTGAAAGAAGGGCGCTTCTGGAACGAATGTTACCTCCTGCGTGCTTTTCTAACTGGTAATTCGAATTGGGAAATCGTCCTTTTCAATCATTATATGAACGAAGTTCATGGTGAGGTGGTTGAGAAGAGTGTCCCGCTCTGCCGGAAGAACTATGGGGGAAGCTTCTACTTGAGGAAGCTCGCCTAATCCTCTTCGTTAGGGGGGCTTGCAGAACAGCTGAGAGGGGAGCAAGCGAATTAAGCCGGATAATAGGTTCCCCGGATTGTTATCGATGAGGTAAAAGTTGCAGAGAAGCAGCTTTTTAAAAGTTTGTTGATGAAGGTTTTAATCTACGGTTTGAACTATGCCCCGGAATTGACTGGGATTGGTCGGTATTCGGGAGAAATGGGTCCTTGGCTCAAAGACCATGGGGTCGATGTGAGGGTTGTGACCACTCCCCCTTATTATCCTCATTGGAAGATCGCGGAAGGCTATTCCCGCTATTGGTTTAGCAAGGAGGTGCTCGATGGAGTGCCAGTCTGGCGATGCCCCTTCTACGTGCCCTCTAAGCCGACAACCGTGAAGCGGCTGATTCATCTGGGCAGCTTCGCGGCGGTGAGCTTTATCGCGCTGTGGAGGCAGGCGTTTTGGCGACCAGATTGGGTGTTCATGGTCGAGCCGGCGAGCATGACGATTCCAGGTGGTCTGGTTTTTTCGAAAGTGGTTGGCGCCAAGTCTTGGCTCCATATCCAAGATTTCGAGATGGAAGCCATGTTGGGGCTTTCCAAGGAGCTCGGCGGTAACTCTTCTGGTGGCAAGACTTCGAACGAGGGAAGGCAAGGGGCCGCTAAGAAAGGAAAGCTCTTGGAATGGGCGAAGAAGACGGAAGCATTCCTCAAGCGGCAGTTTGACCGGACCTCCTCGATTTCGCAGGTGATGATGGCGAAGTTGGGCGAGAGGGGAGTTCCGAAGGAGAAGATTTCCTTTTTCCCAAACTGGGTCGATATTGACTTCATGTCTCCGGGCCGCCCTCAACGCGATTTTCGCAAGGAGTGGAAGGTGCCCGAGGAAAGTACCTTCGTTTTGTATTCTGGCAATATCGGGAAGAAGCAGGGCTTGGAAATGGTTCTCGAGGTGGCTTCCGATTTGCAGAAACAGGCTGCTGGTGCGTTCACCTTCATCATTGTGGGCGAGGGTGCAGCCAAAGATGATTTGGTGGCCGAGGCGAAAGAGAGGGAACTGAAGAACATCCAGTTCCACCCTCTGCAACCGTATGAAGATTTGCCTGATCTGCTACGTTCGGCTGATATTCACCTCGTTATTCAGAAGAAGGGAGCAGCGGATGCGGTTTTGCCTTCCAAGCTCACTTCGATTCTCTCCGTGGGTGGTCATTCGGTAATTACCGCCGAGGCTGAAACAGAGCTCGGCCGCTTGGGGCGGGATTTTCCCGGGATGGTGGAGGTCATCGAACCGGAAGAACCTACCGCGCTCCGGGACAAACTCTTGGAGCTGCGCGAAGACTCCAACTTGACTGAGCTCAATGAGCAAGCGCGTCAGTATGCCGAGGACTATCTGGAAAGAGATGCAGTTCTCGGACGGGTGCTTAAGGAGATGAAGGAAAAGTGAGAGCGGTGGATGTGGGTGAAACTCGCAATGCCTCCAGCGTGATTTTCTGGTCTCGTTCCTATCGGCGACAAGCGACCGTCTTTCTCATTGGCAGCGCATTAGTCGGCGGACTTTTTGTCTTAGCCGCAGAACAGCTTTTCGAAGGGAAGTCTGAAGGAAATGCATTTTCCTATTTCATGGTAGGGCTCTCTATATTGTTCGGCTGTCTGGCAGTCCCTGTGATGATTCGGCCTCATCTTTCTGTTCGAGCCGATCTGGAAAAAATCGAGATTCGATCCCCTTCTTGGGTTTACGGGAGGAGCTTGTCTGTTCCTACCCATCTGGTTTCTGGTGTGGTCTACACGCAGGGTCTCGAGAACGAAAGGATCGCAGTTTTGAAACTTCGTGATGGCACGGATTTCATTTTGCCTGCGGTTTCCGGGTTTCCAACAGTGGAGCTTCGCAGCCTCATCATGCAGGTCAACAAATGACACGTGTCTCACCGTTCGCGATTCTTGAGAGCGTCTTGCCTCACTGGTCTCTACAAAATTCCTTCCTCCCTCGAAATGCGGTCACTTAGACCGCATTTTTTGTTTTTGTCGAAAGGGGATGGCGTGATGAAAGCGGACGATGGGGGAGCCGAAGCTTTGGTGTGCGCGAATGGTGTGCCCTTATGCGAGGGGGAAGCCTTGGTTCGGGCTTGAGTAGGAGGGGCCTGTCACTACCTTGGGCGGATGAAATATTGGTTGATCAAGTCAGAGCCGGATGTGTTCGGGATCGAGGATCTGAAGAAGGCGCAGGTTGAGCCTTGGGACGGAATCCGGAACTATCAGGCTCGCAATTTCATGCGTGACGAGATGGAGATTGGAGACCTCGCGCTTTTCTATCACTCAAACACAAAGCCTCCGGGCGTGTGTGGGGTGGCCCGGGTAGCGAGTCGTCCTTATCCGGATCCGACGCAATTCGACGAGAAGTCGAAGTATTACGACCCGAAGTCCAAGGAGGAGGAGCCTCGCTGGTGTTTGCTCGATTTCGAGTTTGTCGCTGAGATGCCCAACTACGTTTCGCTCGATGACCTTAAGGCGGAAGCGGAAGGCAAATTGGAGGGCATGCTCGTCTTGCGGCGTGGAAACCGACTTTCGATCACTCCTGTGGAGAAAAAGCACTTCAACCATGTCCTCAAAATGGGCGGGCTGGCGGCAAAAGATGTGAGCTGAGTTTACCGCCTGTCACGCCGGCTCACGCGAGGTCGGGGCCTCAGGAATGAAGGTAAGATTGCGAATTGGCGGCGCTACTCAAGAGATGAAAATCTGGTTCATTCTATTCGGCCTCGTCTGGGGAGCGGGCTCGCTCAACGCTAATACCGCGGCTGATTTGGTCGTGGCCGCTCGTTCTCAAATCGGAGTCACGGTCAAATACGATCCGTCCTACGTCGCGCTGGATTATCCTGGCGGCGACATTCCTCTGGAGCGTGGTGTTTGCACCGACGTGGTGATTCGCGCTCTGCGCAAAGTCGGCTTGGACCTGCAGAAGGTGGTCCATGAGGACATGGCGGCCAATTTCGATAGCTATCCCAAGATTTGGGGGCTGAAGCGGCCGGACAAGAATATCGACCATCGGCGGGTTCCGAATCTCAAGACTTACTTCAAGCGGCAGGGCTTTGCTCTCCCGGTCAGTCAAAAGGCGGAAGACTATCGAGCGGGCGATCTCGTGACCTGCATAGTCGCTGGTAAGCTGCCTCACATCATGATCGTTTCGAGCAAGAAGAACCGGGACGGCACGCCCTTGGTGATTCACAATATCGGACGGGGCACTCGCGAGGAAGATGCGTTGTTTGCCTATCCGTTGACAGGGCATTTTCGTTTGCTCGAATTGGAGAAGAATGCCGAGTAGCCCGAGTCGCTCTTGATAGTTGGCCTTCGGTCCGATGAGAGGGCGACTGCCTAGGGTTGAGGCGCCGAATCAAAGAACACCTGCCCCTCGCGGGTCTTTCCGGCAATGTTCTCCTGGAGATACGTGCCCGTTTCCATGGTCATGGCGGTGAGGTATCCGCCCATTGCGGCCCCGGTGTCCAAGCAGAGATGTCGATTGAGCAGCAGGGGATAACCATCCTCGGTCGGGGTGTGCCCGCAGACGAGCAAGAGCCCGTCTTGGCGAGGGGCGGGAGGGCTATCATAGCGATTCCAGTAGATATCCTCCTCATCGAACTCGTCGATAGCACGCTGCGGGTCGGGAGTCGCGTGGGTGAAGAGGAGGTCGTCCTGCTGGTAGATGTGATCCAGATTCCGGATGAAATCCCAGTGAGCCTCAGGCACTGAAGAGAGCTTCCGGTTCTGGTAGGACTCCAAGGTCTCGATGCCTCCATTGAGGAGCCAAAACCCGGAGGAGGGTGGTCCTTCGAGGGCATCGAGCATCATGATTTCGTGATTCCCAGTGAGGGCGACGAGGTTGTGATGGGATTGTAAGTCGAGGAGGAGGTCGAGCACGCCGCGGGAATCGGGCCCGCGGTCAACGTAATCTCCCAAGGTGATGATCAAGTCGTCCTTCCCCGGAGAGATCCGCTTGAGAAGATTTTCCAGTGGCTGCCTGCAGCCGTGGATGTCGCCAAAGACATAGGTCATCAGAAGAGGGGCAGCATGCGAGATTCGCCAACTATGTTCAAATTGAAATTAGGTCTTGCGAGTCCGCGCGAAACGATTGTGCAGCCGGGGGTGGATTTTTTCGTCGCATCCTGGGCCGATCTTTAGGATGGAGAGACGCATGAGAGCACGGGTCATCAAGGATTTTCGCTTTGAGGCAGCGCATACGCTGCCCAGCTTGCCGGAGGAGCACAAATGCCGACGGATGCATGGGCACTCGTTCAAGGTGGAAATCCATATCGAAGGAGAGGTGAATGAGGAAATCGGCTGGGTCTATGATCACAAGTGCATCTCCGAGGCGATGAATCCTCTCTTGGAACAGCTGGATCATGGCTATCTTAATGACATCGAAGGGCTGGAGAGCCCGACCATTGAGAGAATGGCCGCGTGGTTTTGGAGGAAGCTGGAATCTCAATTACCCGGACTCTGCGAGATCGTCATTTACGAGACGCCCACCGCAAGGTGCTCATTTCGAGGTGAATTCTGAGCAAGCGATTCGACTCGGCCGACTCCTTCCCGAGGCCAAGAGCGAGAAGTGAGAATTTGACCCTTTTCGGGGTTGGCGAAGGCGCGGGTGGGGGTTATTGGGTCCGTGATGAGATTGGCTTGCTTGACAGGTGTTGCGGCGGCGTTGCTTTTGGGAGCTTGTGACCGCCATAGTTGGGATAAGGCTGTGGATATCGACGGAGATGGAAAAATCTCTGCGACGGAGCGCCCGACCAAAGAACTCTACGTCCATCATGGCGAGCATGCCGGTCACGGAGACCATGCTGAGCATGGCGACCACGGGGATCACGGCGACCACTCGGCTCATGGAGATGCACACGGTGAGCACGATGCGGAGAAGTCTTCCTCGCATGACCACGGGCACGCCGCGGACGAGCATTGATTCACATTCTTTCTCCTCAAAGTGGCAGCGGGATTTGATATCTCGAAGCTGAACGCTGCCCAGCGCGAGGCAGTCGAGGCTCTCGATGGTCCGGTCTTGATCCTTGCAGGAGCAGGGACAGGCAAGACCCGGACCGTGACGTGCCGGATGGCGAATCTCCTGCAGAAGGGGATCTCACCCGAGAAGATTCTTGCGGTGACCTTCACCAACAAGGCGGCCCGCGAGATGCAGGAGCGCGTGGCGGGCATGGTGGATAAGAAGGCTGCCAACAAACTGACAGTCTGCACGTTCCACTCGCTCTGCGTCCGGCTCTTGAGGAACGGGATCGAGCGACTGGGATACAAGAAGAACTTCTCCATCTGCACCCCGGGCGATCAGACCGCTCTCATCAAGCAGTTCATCGTCAAACGCGGGGGGATCCGGGAGAAAATCAAACCCGGTGACGTTCTTGCGGCGATTTCCCGGGCTAAGAATTCCGACAAGGGGCTCGCGAGCATCGAAGACGATCTCTACCGCACCATTGCCGAGGACTACACGCGCGAGCTCCAGATGCGCAATGCGGTGGACTTCGATGACCTCCTTCTTCTTGGGGAGAAGCTTCTCCGCGAGCACAGTGAGGAGCGAGCCTATTGGCAGGAGCGATTTCGCTACATCACGGTCGATGAGTTCCAGGATACCAACTCCTTGCAGATGAGCCTTCTCAAGCAGATGGTAGGCACGCCCTACAACGTCTGCGTGGTGGGAGATGACGACCAGAGCATCTATGGTTGGCGGGGGGCGGAGGTGGCTAATATTCTCCAATTCGAGCGCTTTTTCCCTGATCCTCACGTCATTCGATTGGAAGAGAACTACCGCAGCACCGAGGCGGTCTTGAGAGTGGCAAACAAGCTCATCAAAGGGAATCTCGGGCGGCGGGAGAAAGAGCTACGGCCGACGATCCCGGGCGGTGCCTTGGTCCGGCTCCTGAGCTTTACCGGCGACGAGGCTGAGGCCGAGTGGATTGCGGATGAAATCAAGGCAATCCGTCGGGAAGGAAAGCGTAAGAAGACCGAAGCAAAGCCTGATGCGGCCGTGATGCGTCTGATCGGAGGGGGAGGCGGAGCGGCGGAAGAGGCGGCGCTCGCCGATGCAAACCTCCGTGCGTGGGAGGATTTTGCGATTCTCTTCCGGACGAACACGCTCATCCGGAAGATGGAGCAGGTGTTCCGGGAGAAGGATATTCCCTACCGCTTGGTGGGTGCTCAGAGTTTCTACGACCGGCGCGAGGTGCGTGACGCCTTGGCTTATCTGCAAGTGATCGCCGACCCGAATTCGGATGTGGCCCTGCTGCGAATCCTCAATACGCCACCGCGGGGTATCGGGGAGGTGGCGTCGCTGGCTCTTACCGACTGGAGTCGGGAGCACGAGGAGACGGTCTGGGAATCGTTGAATAGCGAAAGTTTCCGTGCCGAAGTCTCCAAGAAGGCGGCTACTGCGATTGCTGGCTTCTGCGACGAGATTCAGAATGTCCATGACCAGCTAATAGGCGGTCACGACGCCAGGGACTTGCTCGAAGGATTTCTCGAGACGAGCGGCTACGTGGAGTGGCTGATGAAAAACCAGAAGTCGGACACGGAGCGTGATCAGCGGCGACAGGGCTTGGCCGATGTTTACGAATCGCTGGAGCGAACGCTGGGCAAGGGAAAGTCAGTGCAGACTTACCTCGAGGAGAGCCTGCTGGATCCGCAGAAAGACGACGAATTGGAAAAAAAGCAGGGAGTGACCCTGATCACGCTTCACGCGGCCAAGGGGCTTGAGTTCCCCGTTGTCTTTCTCACCGGCTTGGAGGAGGGTATTCTACCTCACAAGCGGTCGATCGAAGAGGGCACCAAGGACGAGGAGCGGCGACTACTCTATGTGGGCATCACCCGGGCGCAGGAACGGCTGATGCTGACCTACTGCGGTAAGCGGGTGAAGTGGGGAGAAGAGGTGCGCAGCGAACCCAGTTGCTTCATTGGGGAGCTCGACTTTGATTGGATCGAGGAAATCGATTACGAGGCCATGATGCAGGAGGAGGCCAATGACGATGACCTCGAGGACTTCTTTGGAGGCATGAGGGAGATGCTTGGCTAAGGCCAGCTCGCCCAACCTGCAACCTAGCCAGCTGAGCCCAAGGAGAATCGTATCGAGGGCGATGGCCCCGATGGCCGGATTGGCCAGCCTCTGGAAGATAAAGCAGGGGTCTGATTTCCAGCCCCTGCGGTTTGTCGACTTTTAGAGTTCTTCCACTTTATACACTCGACCAAGGCGGTCAGACGTGGCTTCCCGTGTCGCCTTGACTTCTTCTTCCGTGACGAGCGGAGCGTCGTTGCTCCACTCAGCGCGAATGTAGGTCATGATGTCGGCGAGGTCGCGATCGGTGATTGAAGGGTTTTGCGCTAAGCCAGGCATGAAGGCAGCGGGTTTGTAGACCTTGCCATTCACCTTGATCGGCCCTTGTAGGCCGTGGAGGAGAATCTTGGTCAAACGCTCGGGAGAATCTGTGACCCATTCGGACTCGTCCAATGGAGGGCCCAAGTTTGGCATGCCCGCTCCATCCGCGCCGTGGCAGCCGACGCAGGCGGCCTTGGTCATGTAGACCTCTTTCCCTCGCTGGAAGGAGGCAAGGTGCTCTCCGGAAAGTCGTTCTTCGGCGGGCTTGGTAGCGTTGTTCCGTTTGTAGTTCTCAAGGTAACGATCCAGCTTGGACTTGGTCGGCGGGAACTCTGTGAGTCCCTGCGCAAGCAAGCCGGCAGCAGCCGCTTCGGCCGCAAAGGTTGGCTTGAGGGTCAGTTCCTCCAAGAGGGAGGGAGCGGAAGGAAGCGAAGCCAAATGCCGGATCACATAAGGGTAAGTCGCGCTCGGATCCGTCTTGTCTTCGTCACTAATTAGAGAAGCAACCGAGACTTGCGGGCTCGCAACGGCAGCGGCCAAGGCATGGATGCGCAGGCTCTCGGCAGTCTTCCTATCCAAGACGACAGCATAGTCTTCCTGAGCCAACTCGCCCATGCCCTGCAGTGTCCAAAGCATGTGGATGCGGGCGATTTCGTTGGGGTGATTACGCAGACCTTCTTTCAACTCGGCGACCACGCCAGCATCATTGCGCTCCACAAGGAGGCGTTGGGCAGTGTCCCGCCACCAGCCATTGGGGTGGGCGAGATGCTTGACGAGCTCCGCAGAGGGGGCGTCCTGCATTTTCGGTTGCGGTCCACGAGGCTTCCCTTCGTATCGGATGCGATAGATGCGTCCAACTCCCCGCTCGGGCTTATCGAGGTCGCGAGAGGCATATTGCTCACGCAGATAGGAGGTCATGTAAGTCTTGTGCTGGATGAGACCGTGATAAATGTCGGCGAGGTAGAGGCAGCCATCCGGTCCCGTGTGTAGATTGACCGGGCGGAATCGCTCATCCGTGGAGGCGAGGAATTCCTTGTCCTCGTAAACAGGCTCACCGCTCAGTTCGAGTCCGTCCGCATGAATACGGACCGCCTTCACCAAGTTGGCTACGGATTCGGTGGTGAATGAGACATTCTGCCATTCGGACGGGAACTGGTCACCGCGATAGACGGCGAGACCGGCTGCTCCGGTGGCTTCGATGAGCTTGTATGTCTCAGGATCCAGCGTGTCCTTGTCATACCCATTGGCCTTGGCGATGTAGGCCCGGTTGGCTCCGGGGGTCACGCGGATGGGGTAGAGCTTGTTATTGCCAAGCCGGGTGGAGGTGTCCGGCTTCAGCTTGGCGGAAGGATACGATTCCAGAATGTCAGGCAGCAGGCGATCCCCGCGGACGATGGTGGAATTGTTGTTGTGATAGAGGCGGCCAAAGTCATCCATCGAAATGCCCCATTGCCCGCGGAATTGCGTGGTATCCTTTTTCAGCTTGCCGTCCTGCCAGCGGAAACGGGCATCGGACTTCGCGCAATAGAGCCAGTTATTCAAGTGTGGCAGCAGGGAATTCGTCTTATGCTCCACATTGCCTGTGGGCGCGAAATCTTCGTCAACGACCACGAGCTCGGAGGTTCTTTCCACCCCGTCGCGTCCGCAGAAGTAGAGATGATGCTCATCGCCGATGAGGAGTCCGTCCTCGACGAGGGCGATTGCGCGGGGAAGGAGAATGTTGTCGGCGAACACGGTTCGCTTGTCAGCCTGGCCGTCATTATCGGTATCCTCCAGGACGCTAATGCGGCCTTGGGGAGTTTCTTCGCCTTCGCCATCCAGATTGGGCATGTAACCAATCATTTCGACGACCCACATGCGGCCGTTGGCATCGAAGCGGAAATCCACGGGACGGTCGACCATCGGCTCGGTCGCGAAAGGTTCGATGACGAAGCCGTCAGCGATCTCAAAACTAGCGAGCGCTTCATCCACGCTCAAGACAGGAGCTGGCGGAATCGCTTCCTGGGGGACGACTGGATCCATATTATCGTGCCCTTTGCGGTCGCCCTGTTGGGCCGATAGGGGAAGGGCAAGCAGGAGGCCGAGAAAAGTGATTGGGTTTCGTTTCAAGGTAATTAGTAATACATCAAAAAACTGGGATTTCCTGCAAACTTTTAGCGTCAAATTGTGAGGACGGCATCAGAAGGGGCTTTTTTATTGTCAGTGAGTCGCGTAGGGGGCTTGCTGCCGCCGCCGAGCCATGACGAACGAGGGGAAGAAGGAGCGCATCATCTTCATCGATGTCTTGCGGGGATATGCCATATTGATGATGCTTCAAGGGCATACTATTGGTGTGGTCCTTCGTGACGAACTACAAGACAATCGATATCCGGCGCATCTGGTTTGGTGGTATCTGAAGGGGTTGACTGCCCCCGCATTTTTTTGCGCGGCCGGCCTAATCTTTGCTTATCTTCTCGCCCGTGCGGAAGAAGTCGGGGGCGCCCGTCTAGGCAAGGGATTGCGACGGGGCTTGTGGCTGCTAGTCCTCGGGTGGGTGCTGCAAATTTATCCCAGCATCCTGGAGGACGCGCTGAAGGGGGAGATCGTCGCCAGCTTGCGATTTCTTGGGAAATCCCACGTTCTCCATACGATAGGATGGAGTTTGATTCTGATGGTCGCGCTGTGGCTTCTCTGCCGACGTCAGGGCCGCCGTTTTGCTGTGGTCAGCTTACTCGTAGGGCAACTGGCCTTGCTGCTTGGCCCTTGGACGGAGAAATGGAGGCCTGAGGAGGGGCCGGGGCGCTGGCTGGCCACCTTCGTGGCTCGGGACTATGCGGCCTTCCCGCTTTTTCCTTGGACCGGCTACGCGCTGACGGGGGCTAGCCTCGGGGTGCTGGCCTGGGAGCTGAAGTGGTATCGGGACGGGAGGGCGTTTCTCGTTCTTGCGGGCGTCGGGGCCCTGCTGATGGTTTCGAGCGGTCCGATCACCGGAGGATTTTGGTTTCTCATGGGGGGGCTGCCCGAGGGGCTTGGGCTTGGAGAGGTTGCCGGACGCTATTGGCGGCTGGGAGAGGTCGTTGTCTTGATGGGCCTTGTGGGTGGGCTTTGTTGGCTCGTTACTCGGAGGGGAAAAGAAGAGTCTTGGCCGGTGCGGATCCTGACCACCTGCGGGCAGGAAACCCTGACCATTTATTTTCTCCATGTGATCGTGGTCTATAGCGCGATTTTCGGGTTCGGCCTGAGCACCACCTGCCGCCGGGCTTTCGGCGTGGGCGGCTCGCTTCTCGTCGCATTTCTGGTCGAACTCTGCTTCATCATCCTCGCGCTTAACTTGTCACGATTGCGGAAGAAGGTCCCTCTACTCGGCTTGCTGAGGTGATGGCGGTGAGCATGAATTCGCGGACATTGCGCCTTCCTTGCGCTCCGGCCCGAGGGTCATTGACCGACCTCATTAGGGAGGTTACTCATGGGTGACGTGAAAGAAGCCATTACCATTTCAGTGACAGGAGCAGCGGGCCAGATTGGCTATGCGTTGTTGTTTCGAATCGCCAGCGGTGCCGTTTTTGGCCCGGACCAGCCGGTCAATCTGCGTCTGATTGAGATTGAACCCGGAATGCCAGCCCTTGAGGGCGTGATGATGGAGCTGGATGATTGTGCCTTCCCTCTTCTCGAGAGCATGCACGGCACCACTGACCTTGACGATGGCTTCAAGGGCGCGGACTGGGCTCTGCTGGTCGGCTCCGTCCCACGCAAGGCGGGCATGGAGCGTAAGGATTTGCTCGGTATCAATGGCAAGATCTTCACCGGCCAGGGACAGGCCATCGCGCGGTCGGCAGCCTCCGGGGTGAAAACCCTCGTTGTGGGAAATCCCTGCAACACCAACGCCTTGATTGCGATGAACAATGCGGACGGAGTGCCCAAGGAGAACTTCTTCGCCATGACCCGGCTCGATGAAAACCGGGCCAAGAGCCAATTGGCCGCGAAAGCCGGTGCCCACTGCAGCGAGGTCAGCAACCTCTGCATCTGGGGTAACCACTCTGCGACGCAATATCCCGATTTCACCAATGCCAAGCTGAACGGAAAACCAATCACCGAAGTCATTTCCGATCACGATTGGCTGAAGGGCGACTTCATCAAGACCGTCCAGCAACGGGGGGCGGCCATCATCAAGGCCCGCGGCGCGAGCTCAGCCGCCTCGGCTGCCAACGCAGCAATCGATACGATTGTGAGTCTGACCAATGAGACTCCGGCAGGCGATTGGCATTCGGTCGCGGTCTGCTCGCCCGGAGCTTATGGCATTGATGAAGGCCTCATGGCCTCGATGCCGATTCGGACCAATGCGGATGGCACGTGGAGCGTCGTCGAAGGCGTGCCTGTTGATGAATTCTCTCGCGAGAAGATCGATGCCTCGATCCAAGAACTGCGCGAGGAACGCGAGGCCGTGGCGGACTTGATTCCGTAACATCCGGAAGGAAATTGCTGCCGCAAGTGACCTTATCAGGGCCTTTCTACCTCGGAGAAAGGCCTTTTTCGTGCCTTGCCCTCGAAGACAGCCGCCGCCGTGGAACGAGCGGTGTCACTCCTTGCGCAACCGAGTGGGATGTCTCAAGATTGGCCTCCACCGATTTCGAATGAGTTCTCAACTTACCATCGCCGACCGCCAGTTCTCGTCCCGCCTCATGTTGGGGACGGGAAAATTTGGTTCTCCTGCCGCCATGAGAGCTGCCTTGGAAGCCAGCGGAACCGAGATTGTCACGGTGGCTCTCCGACGGGCGGATCTGAGTGGGGAGAAGGATCCTTTCGCCAACATTCTAGAGCATGTCGATCCCGAGCGATATCTCGTGCTAGCTAATACCAGCGGCGCGATGAACGCGGAGGAAGCTGTCCGCCTAGCCCGTTTGGCTGCGGCGGCTGGTTTGCCCAAGTGGATCAAGCTCGAGATCCATCCTGACCCCAATTACCTGCTACCTGATCCCATCGAGACCCTGAAGGCGGCGGAGATCCTGGTGAAGGAAGGCTTCGTCGTGCTCCCTTATATCAATGCCGATCCTGTCTTGGCCAAGCGCCTGCAGGAAGCAGGCACTGCGACGGTGATGCCACTGGGAGCACCCATCGGGACCAATCGGGGAATTGCCACTCGAGATCAGGTGCGGATCATTGTCGAGCAGGCGACCGTGCCCGTCGTCGTCGATGCGGGAATTGGCGCGCCCAGTCACGCCGCCGAGGCAATGGAAATTGGGGCTGATGCGGTCTTGGTCAATACAGCCATTGCCGTCGCGAATGATCCAACGGCGATGAGCAAGGCCTTTGCCAAAGCTGTCGAAGCGGGTCGGGAGGCCTTCGAGATCGGCCTCCCGGGAGAAAGCTTTCAAGCGGAAGCCACCAGCCCGCTCACCAGTTTCCTCAAGTGAACGGAACCTCGGTTAAGGGCTGACGCGCACGACGACATTCTCTTGACCGAGGAGTTCTTTAGCGAAGCCATTGATGCTCTCGCGCGAGACCTTCTTGAGTCGATCCAAGTGGGCGGCTGAATGTTCGACTCCGAGACCCAGCAGGGTATCGAGCGCGACATGCCGGGCCTGGGACGCGGGCGACTGGGCATCCAGCGCGTGAGAGGAGAGGGTGGCCGTCCTCGCTCGTTCAAGATCGTCTTGGGTCAGGCCATCTTCCGCGATGCTTGCCAGAGTCGACTCAAGCTCGCGGTCGGCAAATTCAAGCTGCTCGGGCGAGGTGCCCAGGTAAGTGGCGAACATCCCGGCGCCCAAGCCATGGAACTGGGTACTGGAGACGTAGTAGGCGAGACCGAGTTCTTCCCGGATGCGGGTGAAGAGCGGGCCAGCCATATTTGAGGTGTATTCTTGGAAGATCTCAGCCTCCGCAGTATTCGCGGAATCGAAGGAAAGACCCGGCCAGGCGAGGGCGAGAACGCCTTGCTCCCGATCCAGCGTGTGGGTCAGCGGGGCGGGACTAACGGGCAAAGTCTGCGGGAGATGGGGTTTGACGGGGAAGGCCTCACCAGCAGGCAAGGCGGCGAAGTCAGCCTCCAGCATCTCGATGGTTTCATCGAGATCAGGCAGGTCACCGTGCAGAACCAGAGTGGCATTCTTGGCCACGAAATACTTGCGATGATGCTGCTGGAGGTGGATGGGCGTGATGGATTCGATGGTTTCCGCGAGTCCCAGCTTGGGAAGACCATAGTGATGGTCACCGAAGAGCTTCTTGCGGAGATGGTAGAAGCCCATCTTCAAGGGATCTTCGGCGGCTTCCTCGATGGCGGCAATCTGGGTCGCTCGTTCAATCTCGAGGGACTGGCTGGTGAAGAGGGGGTGAATCAATGCCTCCGCAACGAGTCCGAGGTATTCCTTTAAATCCGGAGCAAGGCAGAAGCCGCCGAGGAGGGCGGTATTATTACCGACTCCCAGCCGGAGGCGGGCTCCAAGTGATTCCAAGGCGTCGGCATACTCGACTGATGAGCGTTTCTCCGTTCCCTTGAGGAAGGTCGACGCGTGCAAGTTGCCCAAGCCGCAGGTCTCCGGGCTCTCTACCGTGGCACCGGCGAGGAAGGCGGTCTGGAGATACACCGCCGGGATACGGTCATCACGCTTCAAGATGACGCGCAGGCCGTTAGAGAGGACGTGCTCACGGGCGGGCTCATCGTGGGCGATGAGAGAGAGCTGGGGCTTTTCAGGCACCTTGTCCTCTGGATCAAGAGAGGTGATGGTGAGGAGTTCGCCTCGCAGATAGGTGCGGGCGACTTGGCGGACCTCGGTCAGGGTCACCTCTGCCAGTGCGGCGAGATAATCCTTGGTGAAGTCGAGGTTCCGCGCCTCATGCCAATTCGAGCCTAAGTCGGAGGCTCTCCCACTCGCCGTGGTCAGGGTGCGGAATTGACTGGCCGCCATCTGGCGCCGAGCTTTCGCAAGATCCGCCTCCGTAAGACCATCGACGAGAACAGGCAGTTCGGTGAGGAGAAGCTCCTCCAGCTGTTCGCGGTTCTCGTAATCGACCTCCGCCGAAATGGCAAAGAGACCCGGCTCGGCGGGAGGCGTCCAAGGCCAGGTATAGATCTGGTGGGTTAGCCCCGTGGTCTCGCGAAAGCGCTGATAG
Organism: Verrucomicrobiota bacterium JB023; assembly: GCA_030673895.1. Lineage (GTDB taxonomy): Bacteria > Verrucomicrobiota > Verrucomicrobiia > Verrucomicrobiales > Akkermansiaceae > Roseibacillus. Next base: position 132,883 of record JAUTCR010000025.1, on the reverse strand, counting down.
AGAGGGCTGGAGATGCCGCCGCCGAGAGCCTGCGCAAGGAGCTCCAGCGCGGGCGTGTCGTGGTGGGTGGCGCCGGGGATAAGCCAGCTAAAGGTCAGGTGGGAGACGGGGGTGGAGAAGGTCTTGCGCGCGATACGTCGTCCGGCCGGGCGAGGCTCGGGCGTGGAGATGAGTGGGGCGACCGGCTGGTTCTTCAGGTCGCCAGTCAGCTCTCGCAGAGTCTTGAGGATTTCGCCCTCTTGGAAGTCACCGGAGAGAACCAGAAAGGCATTGGCGGGGCGATAGCGCTCATGATGATAAGTGAGGAGATCCTCGTGAGTGAGCTCGTTGAAGCGGTCCAGATGGCCAATCACCGGATGGCGGCGAAGGTCGTGCTGGTAAGCGTTCTCGAACAATAGGTGCGAAGCCACGGAGTCGGGGTCATCGAGCCCCATATCGATCTCCCGCCGGATGACGTCCTTTTCTGTCTCAAAGTCCTCCAACGGAAGGAGAGGGCTGAAGACGAGCTCGGTCAGGGCCTTGAGGAAGAAGTCGGTCGAGGTCGAGGGGCCGTCGATGTAGTAAACAGTCCGGTCAAATGAAGTGTAGGCATTCCAATGCCCACCTTTTTCCTGAACCGACTGGGCCAAGTTCGTGCAATCGAAGGATTTGGTGCCCTTGAAGACCATGTGCTCCAGCAGGTGAGAGAGACCGGCACCGGCGTGGTCGTGTTCGTCGCGGGAGCCAGTTTCCACCCAGATTTGGGCTGAAACCACAGGGGCCGAGCCATTGGGATCGAGGATGACGGTGAGGCCACAGGGGAGGGTTTGCTTGCTGGCGGAAGTGCTGGGAAAAGAAATCATGGTTTCTTGCGGACGCGAGGCTGGGATAGGTCGGCACCGAATTGAAGGTTTTTTCGTGTGTGGAATCCCTTTGCCAAGCGCGGGGATGCCGCGCTAAAACCCTGTCCGTGAAGATTGCTATCAGCGTGTTCGTGCTTCTCGTCCTTGGAGTTGGGGCTGCCGGGGGAATTTATGCCTGGAAGAGATTGAACCGCATCGAACCCAGAGGGGTGGAACTCGCTTTGGAGCTCGAGATTCCCGCTGAGAGAAAGGACGAGATCCTCGAGGACTACAACGAGATCCTTGATGAAGACGAGGTCCTCCGTCCCGTCGTCGAGGGACATGGGTTGGTGGGCTACTACGAGGCGGCCAACGTGGAGGCCGCAGTCGAGCGGCTTAGAAAGGATAGCTACGTCGAATTTCCCCGATTCAAGAACCAGGTCATTCACATCCTTTTCGATGGCAAGCGGAAGGACCGCTCCATCCGCGATAATGCCTCGAGGGACCTGGCAGCTCACTTCTTGCAAGCAATCGAGAAGCGTCGCCAAGCCACCTCGGGAGGGCTTTGAGTCAAGGCCCCGACTCAGCTTGCGCTAAGTGACTCGAGCACCACTTTTCTAAACTCGACCTCGGTGCCCTCGGCCTGAAGCGCGATCTGGCCCGAGGTGGCGGTGCAGTCGGTGCCGTGATTCACGAGATCGCCATTCACCCGGACGGTGATTTCGTCCTCTTTGCACTCGATGATCATCGTGTTCCACTTGCCGAGGGGATTTTCGGAATCATCGGTCAGATTCATGATACGGCGCGCGTCCTTGGGGCCGCCGCCGAATTCCTGTCCCTCTTTTCGAGGGCGCCGCTCCTCCATATTGGGAACGGTGATGTTTTCCTGAATGCACCAGAAATCACCGGCATGGCCGGATTGCATTTGGACCTCGATGGATTGTGGAAACATGCTGTAGAGCGCGCGCGGCGTTGAGCTGTGCACGAGCACGCCGCAGTTTCCACCCTTGCCGGGGAAGCGGTATTCGACGGTGAGTTTGTAGTTCGAGTAGCTGTCCTCCGTGATGAGGTGGCCACGGGGCTTCCCGAGAGAGACGAGCATTCCGTCCCGAACGATGAAGCTGGGCTTGATGTCGTCATTCTTGTCCGCATCGGGCACGTCGACCGTCCAACCTGCCAGGTCTTTTCCGTTAAAGAGGGAGACGGGCTCGGCGAAGAGTGGGGCGGCGAGGAGTAGAGGAAGAAGTGCTTTCATGCACGAGGGGATACGGACCCGACTTCTCCGGAGCTTTCAAGAAAGGGTGGCAAGAAACAGCCCAATTTTCACTCCGACTTGAGGTCGCGGCGGGAGCGGGGCGAGATGTTCAACGGAATGCCCGGATAGGGATGACTCTGGCGGATCTGATTCTCAAGGTAGTGCCGGTAGTTCTCGGAGAGAAGGCGCTTGTCATTGACGAAGATCAGAATCTCCGGCACCGGGATCGCACGGTAGCGGTCGTTCACGGCCGGGGTGGCGTAGAGTAGCTTCAGGCGCTTGCGGTGGGTCTTGTTCTGAGAAGGTGGGTTCTTCTCGAAAGCCCGCTGGAGCAGTCGGTTCAGAATGCCGGTGGTGAGTGGGTTGGCGGCCGATTGGCGGACTTCCTTGATTTGCTTGAAAATCAATCCGAGGGACTGACGCTTAAGGGAAGAGACGCAGACGAGGGGCGCGTAGCTGAGGAAGAAAAGTTCCTTCCTCAGATGGGCATTGGCCTTCTCGAGTCGTTCGTGCTTGGGCAGATCCGGGTGAAAGAGATCCCACTTGTTCGCGATGATCACGCACGGCTTGTTCTCCGCCTTGATGAGTTGCGCAATTTTCCGGTCCATGGCGGCGACGCCAGCATCGAGGTCGATGACGAGGAGGCAGAGGTCGGAGCGGCGAACGGAACGCTCGGTCCGCATGGCTGAGAAGACCTCGACGGAGGTGTCCATCTTCGAGCGCTGGCGGAGGCCTGCGGTGTCGATCAAAGTATGGCGCTCCCCGTCGCGGGTGTAGGGGATGTCCACCGCATCGCGCGTCGTTCCGGCGATGTTGGAGACGATGGTCCGCTCGTCTTTGAGAATGCCATTGATGAGTGAGGATTTGCCGGCATTGGGTCGTCCCACCACGGCAATTTTCAGGCCCTCGCGCTCTGTGGTCGCTTCCGCTTCCTGGATTTTTTCGTGCAGGGGAGCGAGATGGTGATCCACGAGGCTTGCCATCTCGGAAATATTGCGACCGTGCTCGGCGGAGGTTGCCAAGCCATTGCCAAAGCCCAGGCGGGCGAACTCGGAGGAGGCCAGCTCCTGCTCCTTGTTGTCGGACTTGTTGATGATCAGCTCCACGGGAGCGGATGCCTTGCGAAGCGTGCGGGCGATGGCCTCATCCGTCGGCGTGAGTCCGGTACGGGCGTCGACCACGAAGAGGATAAGATCCGCCGAGGTCATCGCCAACTCGGCCTCGGTGGTGACAGCATCAGCGAAGGAAGCGTCAACACCTTCCCCGATACCGCCCGTGTCGATGAGCTCGCAGGGGGTCTCGGTCAGCGTGGCCGGAGCACCGATCCGATCCCGGGTGACGCCGGGCTGATCGTGGACAATAGCGATTCGCCGCCCGGCTAGACGATTGAAAAGAGCGGATTTGCCGACATTGGGTCGGCCGACGATGGCGACAGTGAGCACGATAGTTTGGACTGAAGGGTTAGCCGGCAGGCCCGCCGGGAGAGGGAACCTAGCAGGTCGAGGGCGAATGTGCCAGAGGCGAGAAATAGAGATTTCCGCATCTTGTCAAATGAGGTTTTGAACTCCCTCTCCGGGAAGCTGCAGAATCATCGATGAGTCACCGCGCCAGCCGGAGCCTTGCGGCAGGAGAGTGCCTCCCCTCGAGAGTCCGGTGTTCCATCCCTTTGAATTTGGGCACAGTTCGGTCCAGTCGAACAGGTGTGGAATGTTGTCCGGTTTACCAAGCTTGCTCGAACTCCAGGTTCAGCTGCTCCTCAAGTCGCTTCAGGCGCCGCTTCTCCTGCGGCTCGATGAGGCAGAGGGAAAGACCGGTCTTCCCGGCCCGTGCGGTACGGCCGCTACGGTGGGTATAGTATTCTACCTGGTCGGGGAGCTGATGGTGTAACACGAAGGAGAGGTCGGCGACGTCGATGCCGCGGGCCGCGACGTCGGTGGCGATGAGGAACTGGACCCGCTCCTTCTTGAAGGCTCGCATGACTTTGTCGCGCTCCTTCTGGGTCAGATCACCGTGCAGAACCTCCAGCTTGAATCCTTTCTTAGTCAACTGCCGTCCCAGAGCCTGCGAGCCCGCCTTGGTGCGGCAGAAAATGAGGCCGCGGCCCTCGCCCTGCTCTTCGAGGAAGTCCGCGATGAAATCGTCCTTCTCGGTCCGATCCAAGAGCTTGAAGCGGTGGCGGATGTTGCGGTTGACCACTTCCTTCTGGTCCACTTTGAGAAAGGGCGCATTGGGAGCCAGGTTCTCGGAGATCAACTCATTGATGGCGTCGGGAAAGGTCGCGGAGAAGAACCAGGTTCCCTTACGACCGTCCTTGGTGAGGTGCAAAATTTTGGATAGTTCCGGCTTGAAGCCCATGCTCAGCATTTCATCGGCCTCATCGAGGATGAGAGTCTTGACCTTCTCCAGGGTGAGCGCCTTGCGATTGAGCATGTCGATCAGCCTACCCGGAGTGGCCACCACGATGTGGGTCGGTCGCTGCAGGGCGGCGTGCTGCTTGTCAATCGATTCGCCCCCGCAGAGCACTTCGACAAAGATCTTTTTCTGCGCATACTTCGTGTAGCGGAAGAGTTGCTTGCCGATCTGCTTCGCCAGCTCGCGGGTCGGCGCGATAACAAGTCCTTGCACCTCGGGGAGGTGGGGCTTGATTTTGGTGAGCAGAGGGAGGCCGAAGGCCGCGGTCTTGCCCGTGCCCGTCTGGGCTTGGGCAATGAAGTCGCCGCCATCCTTGATTAGTTGTGGGATGGCCTCGCGCTGGACCTTGGTCGGCTCGTTGATCCCGAGCTCGTCAAGAGCGCGGAGGTAATAGTGTGGGACGCCGAGTTCTTGGAAAGGGTGAGGCATGTGCAGCGGGAGGCTTAAGATAAATGGGTGGGAAAAGCGAGACTGGATCAGCGCATAAGATGGCAGCGGGTTCGGTGGTCGGTAGGCGACAGCTACGAGAAGTCGTGGGGGTCGATATCCGTGACGAGGATGACATCCTCGGGCATCGGGAGCTTGGCGAGGACGCGGTGGATGTGCCGGGTCAGGGTGCGGGGGGATGGGTGGCGGAGGAGGAGCTGGAAGCGGTGCAAGTCGTGGGCGCGGGTGATGGGATTGGGATTGGGGAGACCAATCTCCATCCCTGCGGGAGGCTCCTCGGAGAGTCGCTTGTGAATGGTTTGCAGCGTGAATTCGGCTCGCTTCTCATGACGACTGCGGGTGGACAAGAGGGCGAGGTGGGTGAAGGGGGGGAAGTGATACTTTTCGCGGAATTCCAGGTCTTGGTCGACGAATCCGTCGTAGTCGTGGTGACGGGCGAACTGGATGGAGGGCGAGTGCGGCGCGTAGGTCTGGATGAAGACCTCTCCCTCCATTTCTCCCCGGCCTGCCCGACCTGCCACCTGGGTCAGCAGGGAGAAGGTGCGCTCCCCGGCGCGAAAGTCCGGAGCATTCAAGGACAGGTCCGCATTGAGCACGCCGACCAAGGTCACGTTGGGGAAATCAAGACCCTTGGCGATCATTTGCGTGCCGAGAAGGATGTCGATTTTGCGCGCTTTGAAGTCGGCGAGCGTTTTTTTGAGAATGTTCTTCTTCCTTACTGTGTCACCATCGAGGCGCGCCAGGCGGGCTTTTGGAAAGACTTTGGTGAGGATTTCCTCCACCTTCTCTGTTCCGTAACCTTGCAGTCGGATGGCGGGGTCGGAGCACTTGGGGCAGATGCGGGGCACAATGGATTGGTAGCCGCAGAGGTGACAGATGAGCCGCTCTTCGCTCCGGTGGTAGGTGGCGGGGATGGCGCAATGGGCGCACTCACAGGTGTGGCCACAGGTCGGGCATTGCAGCGAGCGGGCGAATCCGCGGCGATTGAGGAAGAGGATGATCTGGTCACCTTGCTCGAGCTTCTGCTCCATCGCGTGGCGCAGCCGGTGGGAGAGGATGGCGGGGCCGCTCTTCTTGGGCTCATTGCGCATGTCGACGATGCGGACGAGAGGGAGCGATTGTCCATCAGCCCGCTTGGCCAGGCGGATGAGCTGGTATTTTCCTTTGTTACTTGAGTTGTAGTAGCTCTCAATCGATGGCGTGGCGGAGCCGAGGACGATGGTGGCTTTCTCCAGATGGGCTCTCACCACGGCCAGGTCTCGTCCGTGATACTTGGGAGGGTTCTCCTGCTTGTAAGTCGTCTCATGCTCCTCGTCGACGATGATGAGGCCAAGATCAGGTAGCGGAGCGAAGATGGCCGAGCGCGCACCGATGACGACGCGGGCTTCCCCCTTGCGGATGCGGTGCCACTCATCGAAGCGCTCGCCCTGCGTGAGGGTGGAGTGGAGAACGGCAATGAGACTGGTCTCCTTGGCCGACTCTCCGGGAGACGAATCCACGGCCCCGGTGCGTTCCGGGGGAGTGTAGTTGGCGAAGCGCGATTTGAATCGTTGGACCGTCTGCGGAGTCAGCGAGATTTCGGGAAGGAGGATGATAGCGGTCTTTCCTTGCTGCAGGGCTTGCTCCGTTGCCTGGAGATAGACTTCCGTTTTACCCGATCCGGTGACTCCATGGAGGAGGAGGGGCTTGCGTGAGGATGGATCGTCTGCGTTGAGGGACGTTGTGATGGTTCCGAGTGCCGCGGCTTGTTCGGGATTAAGCGTCTTGGCAGGGTCGGGCAGGAAGGTTTCTTCCGCATCGGGGTCGCGATGGATTGCGATTTCCTTGAGATCGACGAATCCCTTCCCGACAAGAGCCTTCACCGGGGTAAGGGCGTTTTCTCCCAATTTGGCTACGGGAATCCCCGTAGCTCCTGCCGCTTGCAGGAGAGTGAGGATGAGATGCTGGCGGGAGGCCCGCTTGGCCAGCTTGTCGATCTCCTCCGCAGCAGGTGGCGGGTCGGCGATGAAGGCATGTTTCTCCGTTTTGGCCGAATGGGATTCCTGCCGCACTGCCTCCGGGAGGAGCGAGCGCATGATATGCTCCAGAGGAGTCCCGTAGTAGCCGCTCATCCAATGGGCCAGCTCGAGAAGCCCGGGGGTGACGAGAGGGTCCGGGTCGATGAGGTCCTGGAGGGGGCGGAGATCGAATTGCAGGTTCTCAGGCTGATGAACGCGGATGACGGTCCCACTCGCCGGCCGGTTGCGCAGGGGCACCCGGACCCGGTGACCGGGGACGATGGTCATGCCTGCCGGGATCGCATAGTCAAAGACGAGCTCCGATGGGCCGTCGATTAAGACTTGAGCGGCGTGAGGCATGGGAGGGTGATAGTTGGCAGAATTATCCGGCCCGCACAATCGGCGAGTGCGCATATTCGGCCCCACTCTCCGCGGAGGCAAGGGGCGCTCGCAAGTCAAGCCTCTCTTGGATTGCTTGCACGCTTGTTTTGGGTCTGATTTCTGCTTTAAGGCAGGGTGAGTGGTCGGTGATTTTCAGATAGAAGAAATGGTGCATCAGGATGCCCGCGGAGTCGTCTTCCGGGCAATTGATCGGAGCTCGGGTCGAGAGGTCGCCCTGAGACGATTTTTTCTTCCTGCCGAGGTTCTCGCGGTTTTGTCGCGCGAGGGACAAGGTCAACGCCCCGTCTTTGCCGAGGGCTTGGATTGGTTATTGCAGCTCAATGTGCCCCACCTGCGTAAGGTCATTGGAGGGGGCTTGGATGATGTGGATGGGACTCCTTATCTCGTCACCGACTGGTGGGCCGGTCAGTCGTTTGCGGAAGCATTGGCTGCAGGCGAGTTGACGGCTCAAGACCGGTCTTTGCTTGATGCGGCTGCTCGGGAAATGTGGGAGGCGCTGCCAGACGAGGGTCGTTCCAGCCTTAGTTTTTCACCCGAGGATGTCCTCGTCGGCGATCGGGAGGGTCGACGATTTTCTTTTTGGATTTCTCCATCGGCATTCTTTCGCCGCTGGGCAGGCTTTCCCGAAGAGGGTGAGGCAAGCGATTGGACAGGTCTCTTGAGCCAACTTGGCTCGTCTGCGAAAGAGGACGGACCGAGCGTCAGCCCAGCGGAACACTCTCCTCCGATCGTATTGAAAAGTGCCCAAGGAGGGGGAATGGGCCTCTTGATCACCGTGAGTGTCCTGACCCTGCTGGTCATCGCTGCGGGTGCCTGGTGGTACCTTTCCACGAAACCTGGCGAGGACGAATTGGCCTCGGCCGGTGAAGCCGCGCCAAAGGTGGAAGAAGTCGCCGGAGAGGCCGAGACTGATGAACGGGTGGTCGCCGAAGAGCCTGAGGATCCGCAGGAGTTAGTGGCCGAGAAACCCGTCGAATTGGTCGAGCAGGCTGAAGTGGATGACTTAGCGGATCCGCTTGGGGAGGAAGAGAGCAGTATGGCCCCGGCAGAGGACGAGCTGACAGGCTTGGCTGAAATCCCTCTGGCGGAGGAAGCGATGAGCGAACCGATCCAAGAGGATGAGGTGATCGCGGATAGTGATCAAGAAAGCGAAGAAGTGGAGCCGGAACGCGATGAGGAGATCCTGGTCGGCGATATGGAGAGGCTTCAGGAAGAGATGGGTGAAGAGGTGGTCATTCGAGGAGTGGTCAAGAACGTGGACGAAAGTAGCTCGGGGAAGACTTGGTATCTCTACTTCGAGAACGAAAAGATCGGGGGAAAGACCGCGATGCTGGAATTCCGCAACGGTGGCGACCCTGACTCCGGCACATTCTCAGATTGGGCGCGGTTTGATGGGAAAGAAGTCCGGGCCCGCGGCCGGGCCTTGGTGATTCGGCGCGGAGGTCATTTTCCTGGTGTGCGTATCGACCGCGCCGCTGATGTGCAGGTGCTTTCAGATGCCAGGGTCTATCAGAGCGATGAGGCCGAGATCATGAGGCAGGCATTGGGTGCGGATTATCAGCTGACTGTTGAAGGAATCGTGACCGGGTTCGGTAGCTCAGTAGAGCTTTTTCACATCATTTTGGATGACTCCGAGGACTTGCGCATTGCCTTCGAGAAAGAAGGAAGCCTTGGCCAAGATGTCGATTTCCGAAGAAAAATCGGGTTATTAAAAGAGAAAAAGGCCATCTTTACCGGCTCGGTGCGAGAGTCCGGTGATGGCCTGATTTTGCTTTTGACTGAGACCGGGGATGTTGTCCCCTCATCGGTCGATTAGGCGACGATCTCGCCGGGATTGAAGAAGCGCTTCAACTCTGCTTCTGCGGCTTCCGGTGAGTCGGAAGCGTGGCAAACGTTACGCATCTTGGCATCGCCACCCTTGTCTCCGAAGTCGCCGCGGATGGTGCCTGCAGCCGCTTCCTTGGAGTCAGTTGGTCCGAGAAGGTCCCGCACTCGTGAGATAACATCTTCACCCTCAAGCGCGAGAGCGACAACGGGGCTCTCCTGCATGAAGGAGCGCACATCGGGGAAGAAGGGCTTGTCCGCGATGTGGGAGTAGTGCTCGGCGAGGATCTCGTCGGAGAGGGCCATCATCTTGAGACCCTTGACCTTGAAGCCTTCGTTTTCGTATCGAGAAAGAACCGTGCCGACGAGGCCTTTGGAGACAGCGTCAGGCTTGAAAAGAATGAGTGTGGTTTCAGTTGCCATGTGACGTGCAAGTAGCCAAGCGAGCGGCAGAGGGCAAGGACTGATTCCGCTTCGCCCACTATCCAATAAGGCAAGGCATTCGGACGAAGGGCTGCTTGATTAAGCTATCTGATTAATCCCCTGACGAAGTCGGCAAGGCAAAGGTGGCCGGCCCTCCTGCATGCGGGACTTCAATATCATTTGGAAAGTCGAATGATTCCCGAAGGTATAGCGACGGGAGGCGAGGTGCCTGATTAGGAGAAAAATGGTGGTCGATACTGGATTTGAACCAGTGACATCTTGCGTGTGAAGCAAGCGCTCTACCGCTGAGCTAATCGACCGTTGGCCAAAGGCGGACGAGGGGCTTAGGGGCTGGAACTCGGATTTTCAAGTAAAAGATGAAGGAAAGAGTGGGCTCAGTTATCCCTTCGCGGGGTTTGCTTCGCTGGCGCTGATGGGTTATTGCCATCGGCGATGAGATTGGGAGTGTTTGCAAATCCTCGCAAGGCAGACGTGAAGCTGGCGATGACCCGGGTCCGCGAGGCCTTCGGTCGCTTGGGATGGGAGATGCAATGGGATGTGGAGACGGGTGGCTTGATTGGCGAGCCGACCACGGAGGCTTTCTGGGAGGGCGCGGATTTGGTCGTCTCCCTGGGAGGTGATGGCACGCTGCTGGAGACCATCCATCGCATGGGCGGCTGCCCGGTCCCGGTGGCGGGTGTGAATATTGGCCGGCTCGGTTTCTTGACGGCTTGTCAGGATGAAGAGGTGGAAGAATTGGCCGAGGCCGTGAACTCAGGTCAGCACACGGTGATGGAGCGGAGTATGCTCGAGGTGACCATGTTCGAGGACGGAGGAAAAAAGCGCCAGTTCATCGCGCTGAACGAAGTCGTCCTGATGCGGGGAGAGACGGGGCGGCTCGTCTCCCTCGAGGCACGGGTCGACGGCGAGTTGCTCAATCAGTATCGGGCCGACGGACTCATTGTGGCGACTCCGACTGGTTCGACAGCGTATTCGCTGGCTGCGGGAGGTCCACTGGTCGGGCCGAGGGCCAATGTGATGGTGGTGACGCCGATCTGCCCTCACAGCCTGAGCGGGCGGCCTTTGATTCTAGGTGATGATTCCGAGGTCGAGCTTCTTCCGGGTAGCGATGATGGCGAGCCACTGCTTTTCACTGTTGATGGGCGCGATATCCTCCGGGTGGCTCCTGATAGTGTGGTGCGGGTGGTGAAGGCCGCTTGCCCCCTGAGGCTGGTCCGCCTGTCAGGACATTCGTTCTACGAGACCCTTCGACAGAAGCTTAAATGGAGCGGAGGGGGGTAGTTGTGACAGAACTTTCTCGGCTCAATTTGGCAAAAACGACTATGGATGATTGCCTTGAGCGCAAGGGCTGCGTAGAAGGACTCAATGCGCTACGAGCCAGTTGACCCACAGTTTTTTGTCCGGAATCGTGAACGGTTGAAGTCGATGTTGAAACCCAACTCGATTGTCATTGTTCATTCCAACGACATCCTGCCTACCAATGCCGACGGCACCCTGATTCTCCACCAGAACCGCGATTTGTTTTACCTGAGCGGAGTGGATCAGGAGGAGACGGTGCTTGTGCTCTTCCCCGATGCTCGTAACGAGAAGGACCGTGAGATCCTCTTCGTCCGTGAGACCAGTGAGTTCATCTCCGTCTGGGAAGGTGAGAAGCTGGACAAGGATCAGGCAACGAAGGTGTCCGGCATTGAGCGAGTCGAGTGGACGGAAAGCTTTGAGAAGCTTCTTCCCATTCTTCTCCCACAAGCGGAGCACGTCTATCTATCCACCAACGAGCATCTCCGCGCCATGCGCGTCGTGGAAACACGCAACGACCGTTTCATCAAGGAATGCCAAGCCCGCTTCCCGCTGCATCGCTATGAGCGCCTCGCTCCGCTCACCAACGAGCTTCGGATCATCAAGGAGCAGATCGAGATCGACTACCTGCAGAAGGCTTGCGATATCACGAAGGCAGGCTTCGAGCGCGTCCTCAAATTCCTCAAGCCCGGCGTCGGCGAGTGGGAAATTGAGGCAGAATACATCCATGAGTTTGTCCGCAACAAGTCTCGCGGCTTCTCCTACAGCCCCATCATCGGGACAGGCAAGAATGCCTGTGTCCTGCACTATCTGGAGAATCACGACGTCTGTCAGGACGGTGATATGGTGCTGATGGACGTGGGTGCCGAGTATGGCAACTGGGCGGCGGATATGACCCGGACAGTGCCGGTCAACGGCCGCTTCACCAAGCGTCAGAAGGAAGTCTATAATGCAGTGCTCAGCGTCCTGCGTCAGTGCAACGAGATCCTGCGCCCCGGCATGAACATGCGCGACTATCAACAGCAGTCCGTGCTCATGATGGAAGAGGAACTCATCAAGATTGGCCTGATTGATGCCAAGGAGGCGAAGGAGCAGGACCGCGAAAAATTGCCTCTGGTTAAGAAATACTTCATGCACGGCACCTCGCACCACCTGGGTCTGGATGTGCACGATGTCTGCCCGCCGCACGAGCCGGTCCGCGAGGGCATGGTCTTCACCATCGAGCCGGGTCTCTACATCCGGGAAGAGAATTTGGGCGTCCGTCTGGAGAACGATGTGGTCATCGGTAAGGACGGAAACTTCGACCTGATGGGGCACATCCCGATTGAGGTCGAGGAGATCGAGGAGATCATGGCGAAGTGAGCTCAGAGAGCGGGGTCCATCCAGCAAGCGAGATGTCGCTCAAGGGGACCCAGTCCACAGATGGCCAAAGCATAACCTTCAATCGGTGAGTCGAGGAGACTCACCTGAAGGGTCGTCAATCCCGGTGCGGTCGCGTAGCCGGGATTTTTTGTGTCCACCAGGGTTGGTTCGATTTTGAAGCCTGTCCCCAAGGCCTTGAGGTAAGCTTCTTTCAGCGTCCAGTATTGGTAGAATGCGTCGACTTGTTCGCTCTCGGGAAGACGCTTCCAATCACGAAGCTCGGCCTCGCCCAAGCAACGGGCGGAAAGCTCGGGCGAGACGTTCTCAGGCACGATGCGCTCGAAGTCGATGCCGAGGGGCTCGAAAGGGGCGTGCTCCCGGATAGCGAGGATGGAATGCCCTGCGGAGTGGGAAACGCTGAACGCGATGCCGTCAACCGTCGGCTTGCCGAAGGAACTGCATTCAATGGTGAGGGCGGAGGCTTCTTCGTTCAGATGTCTCGCCAGCAGACGCCTCACATGGGAGCGAATGAGGCGGAAGCGATGCTGGTCCTGCGGGTAGCGGTAGGAGAGAGCGCGACGTTCCTCATCGGGCGAGACATAGTCTCGCTCAGTCCAGCTCTCGTCATGATTGAGGAGATACAGCGCGACCGCGGGCGAACTCATTGTCAGGAGAGCTCATCGAGGATCTCGTTGAACTTGTGTGAAAGGGTTTCAACGTGAGGTTGGTCGAAAATGGTCAGGTGCTCACCTGGGATGGAGATGATCTTTAGCTCGCCACGCACGTAGCCTTCCCACCCGAGATGGGGAGGATAGATGACGCCGTCGCCCTGGTCCTCGGCGGTGAAGAGGATGAGATTCCCAGAGTAGGCCTGCGGTCGATAATCGTCCATGGCCTTCTTATGGGTCTCGCTGATCACAACGCTTTGAATCTTACCGCTGACTTCCAGCTTGGCGGAAGCGGCTACTGCCGCTGCTGCTTTTTCAGTCCGGTCCTTGACCCGATTGATCAAGCCTCCGCCGAAGCGGGTGCCAAGCTTGCCAACCCGCGCTGCCCAGGAGCGGCCTTGATTCAATTCCCAGTTCCGCGCTGCCCGTTCCGCTAGATTGAGGTAGCGGGGTGCGACAGCGGGATTATCGGTATCGAGCAGGCAGAGGAGCTCGACCTCCTCGCCGCTGGCCTGCAATTGCTGCGCCATCTCATAGGCCGCAATACCACCGAAGCAGTAGCCAACCAAAAGGTAGGGTCCCTCGGATTGCACGGAACGGATTGCAGCAAGATATTGGCTGGCGGTCTCTTCGACTGATGGCGCGATCTCTCCATGACCAGTTAGGGCTGGCGCTTCAATGGTGTAGATCGGGCGGTCCTTGGGGAGACGCTCGGCAAGCTCACGGTAGATCAAGGTGCCGCCATCACCACCATGGATGCAGAAGATCGGCTTGCGGGAGCCCGCCTTGTTGATGCCTACTAGATTAACAGGAGGAGTCTGCTGTTTACGAGGGGCGGGTGCAAAGCGAGCGGCTAGCTGCGCAATGGTATTGCTCTCAAAGAGAGTCGAGAGAGGCATCTTCTTCCCGAACTCCTTATCGATGAGGTGAAAGAGCTTAAGAGCCTGGAGAGAGTGGCCTCCCAAGTCGAAGAAGGAGCGGTTGGCTGGAATATTCTTCTGTCCCAGGACCTTTTCCCAGAGCTTCGCCATCCGCTCTTCGTTCTCACCGCTAGCCAAACGGGGAGCTTCGGCTGATTTGGGAGCTGAGTCGTCGGGTGAGGGGAGAGCCCGATCATCGATCTTCCCATTGGCGGTCACGGGGAGCTGATCGAGAATGACGAACTGTGAGGGCACCAAGTGAGAGGCCAAGCGCGCAACCATTGAATCCCGTAGCTTGGTGTCGTCGAGCATGGGGGAGGTGCTGGCCACGTAGGCGACCAGAGCCTTGTTCGCCGCATCCTTGCCTCGCGCAACCACGCGGGCCTGCTTGACGTCGGCCAGTTGGCAAAGAGCATCCTCAATCTCCCTTGGATCGACCCGATACCCGCGAATCTTAACCTCATCATCCACGCGACCAAGGAATTCGATGACCCCGTTGGGGCGATAGCGGGCACGATCACCCGTGCGGTAGAGTTTGCTTTCTGGTTCGGTGGAGAATGGATTGGGTAGGAAGCGCTCGGATGTTAGGGGAGGGTTTTTATAGTAGCCCAGTGCGAGACCGTCTCCGCCGAGATAGAGCTCTCCCTCCACCCCCGGAGGGAGAGGGTTCTGAGATTCATCGAGAAGGTAGACTTCGGTATTTCCAATGGGCCTGCCGATGGGGATGGAGGGGCTTCTCAGGTCCTCGCGGGTAATGGTGTGGCAACAGCTAAAGGTGGTGTTCTCAGTGGGGCCGTAACCATTGATTAAGCGGGTATTGGGAAGTAGCGAGAGCGCTTTGGCAACGTGATGGCGGGAGAGGATGTCGCCTCCCGCGAGCAGCTGCTGAAGAGGGCGGAGTGCCTCGGCATTCTCATCGATCATGAGCTGGAAGAGACCGGCAGTCAGCCAAAGGGTGGTGACCCCCTGCTCTCGGATGGCATGGGCGATGCCCGCCATGCTGGGAGGGCCGGGGGGGAGAAGCACGAGGCGGCCTCCATTGAGTAGAGGAGCCCAAATCTCGAAAGTGGAGGCATCAAATAAGAGCGATGAGGCGAGAAGGAAGGTTTGGTCCTCTCCCAGATCCGCGTAGTTGTTATTCTTGACGAGCCGAACAATACCGCGGTGCGGAATTTGCACTCCCTTGGCAGCACCCGTGGAACCGGAGGTGAACATGAGATAAGCGGGGTTGGTTGGTCCGCTCAAGGGTTTTAGATTGGGCAGAGCCGCCTTCTTGGGCAAGGGGGGGAGGGAATCAAGGTGAATTGCCTTGTTCGCGAAGTCGCCTGGCACTTTGCCGTGGAAGGAAGATCGGGTCAGGATGAGCGAAGGATTGAGCTCCGCGAGAAAACGCCCGAGCTGATCCGTTCCCTCATCGGGGTCGACCGGGACGTAGCACCCGCCTGCCTTGAGTGTGGCAAGGATCGCGATGAGGTAGTCGAAGGAGCGCTCTAGCATGACGGCGACAGGTCGCCCGGTGGGCAGCTCCTGCTTCCTCATCAAGTTGGCGAGCTGATTGGCCAATTGATTAAGACGCCCGTAGCTGAGCGACCAATCTCGAATCTGGAGGGCAACTCTCTCGGGATAGGTGGCTGCTATCTCCTCGAAGAGTTGCTGCACGGTGGCATGCCGCGGGTAGTCAGTCTGGCTGTGGGCAGAGAGAGGGAGAGGTTCGCCGCCTTGATCAGCGGTGGTGCTGTCAGGGTGACCAAGCGGCGCATCAGGTGACTCCGCGATGCGGTGCAGAATGGCTAGATAGTCTTCCAGCCAGGCCTCTGCGGTGGAGGGGTCAATGACATCGGTATTGAAATGACATTCGATGCCGATGCCGTCTTTGGATTCGACCAGGTTGAGAAACAGGAGCTGATTAACGAAGGATTTCGGGCTGTCCACAAACTTGGTATCCAGCCCCTCGAATGGTTTGAAGTAATCCATTCTCTCGAGGTTGAAGCCGACTTCGACCAAAGGCATGCGACCAGGGAATCGCTGCAGCTTCAGGCGTGGGATGAGCTGCCCGTAGGTGCAATCCTGATGCTCATAGGCCTCCAGCACACGGGATGCGACCTGCTTAACCAATTCCGCAAACGAGTGCGAGGACTTGATGCGGGTGCGGAGGGGGAGAAAATTCACACAGTGGCCAACCATTTCCTCAAGTCCTTGCGACGATTGACCTGCTGCAGGGATCCCGATCACCAGGTCCTCTTGCTGGGAAAGCTGGTTGAGTAAGATTGTGAAGGCCGTGAGGGTGGTCGCGTAGAGGGTCGCTCCCTCTTTGGCGCCCGCTTTGCGTAGCTTTTTGAGCAACGCCTTGTCGACCTCGC
The DNA here is from genome assembly GCA_030673895.1 of Verrucomicrobiota bacterium JB023. Classification (GTDB taxonomy): domain Bacteria; phylum Verrucomicrobiota; class Verrucomicrobiia; order Verrucomicrobiales; family Akkermansiaceae; genus Roseibacillus. The sequence goes on along the minus strand of JAUTCR010000025.1, from coordinate 116,675 downwards.
GGTGCAAGGTCGCCCCCTTGAAGGTGCGGTGCGCGGGGAACTCATGGTCGGTTGGCAGATTGAGGACGGGGACAGTGTCCGGATACTGATCCAGCCAATAGTTGAGGTGAGGGTTGGGTGCATCGCTTCGTTCTTCCTTGGCTCGCGCGATGGCATAATTTGCAAAGCTGGGCGAGGGCTCGAGAGAATACGGCTGTTGCTTGACGAGAGCGTTGTAGCAATTGCTCAAGTCCTCAATGAGCACATTGAAGGACCATCCATCCGCGACGATGTGGTGTGCGGTGATGAAAAGGATATGCTTGTTCTCTGCCAGCTTGACCAGTTTCGCCCGCAAGAGGGGCGCTTTAGCGAGGTCAAAGGGAGTGAAGGCCTGGGTTTCGGTCACCAACTGGATTCTCGTCTCTTGTTCAGCTTCGGTGAGGTCGCTGACGTCCTCGTAGGGAACGTCGACTTGGATCGCGTCGCACACTTCCCAAGTTTCACCTTCGAGGCTGAACTTGGCCCGCAAAGAGTCATGTCGATTGGCTGCCTGGTTCAGGGCTCGAGTCAGCGATGCTTGTTCCAAGGGGCCTTCAAACACAAGCGAAGTGGCTTCATTGAATGCACAGGAAGCTTCGTGACCGAGCTGGCAGGCCAGCCAAATTTCACGTTGAGCTTCGGTCAAGGGCAGGTCCTTGGAGCGGGAGGGTGGCGTGAACTGAGGAGTAGCGGGAATCGATTCAATGCTCGCTTGGCGAGGAACGTCCCCCTGGGATGCTTGTCGTTTGTTAGATGAGGGAGGTCCGGTCAGGCGGGAATCACCGAGTGCTTCGAGGGCTCCGGTTGGCTTGAAGAAGCCGCCTTCCTGCATCTCCGCAACCGATTCCTTGAAGGCGGCGATGATGTAATCGATGTCTGCATCTGTATGAGCGGTGGTCAGGTAAGAAGGGAAACCTTCCAACCCGAACACCCCCTTCTCGCGCAAGTGGAAGAAGAGAAGGTTCCCGTACTTGTTCTCTTCTCCGACGCGAATGAAGAAGCGTGAGTTGAGGCCGGGCAATCGCACGGGAACCTCGTTCTCGACCATGAACTGGTCGACGGTTGTGTAAAGTCGCCTTGCTTTCCGGTTCAGATTCTCCCAGAGGGCCGGGCCTTGACGGTTGATGTGCTTGAGGACGGCATTTGCAGCCGCGATGGAGAGAGGGTGCCGGACGAAGGTGCCTGCGAAGAAGGTGACGCCAGCCTCGGGGAAGGAATCGTCACCGTATTGCCACATGCCGCCATCGAAGGTATCCATGTATTCCGCCTTGCCGGCAACGATGCCGATGGGCAGGCCACCGCCGATGACCTTGCCATAGGTCGAGATGTCGGCCTCGACACCGTAGAAGCCCTGAGCCCCGCGGGGACCGTCGCGGAGCCCGCAGATGACCTCGTCCATGATGAAGACGATGCCGTGCTCATGGGTGAGTTGACGAAGAGCTTGGATGAATTCACGGGGCTGGAACTCCGGTCGCCGGCTCTGCACGGGCTCGACCATGATGGCCGCGAGCTCGTGGGCGTGCTCCTTGAGGATCTCGAGGGATTCCTCGGTGCCATAGTCGAGCACCAGCATGTTAGAGACCGAGCTCTTGGGAACGCCCGGCGCGCTAGGGAAGGTGCGCGGCTTCTTCTTTGCCTGTGAGCCTCGGAGGAGAACTTCATCGAAATTCCCGTGATAGTCCTTCGTGAAGACGGCAATCTTATCGCGGCCGGTGTGGGTCCGGGCCAGCCGCATGGCAGCTTGCACCGCCTCGGAACCGGTGCAAACGAAGGAGGCCCGCTCGTTGCCAGTCAGTTGGCAAAAGAGTTCGGCCGTTTCACCAGCCAACGGCATCTGAGGGCCCACCTCGAAGCCTTTGGCAAACTGATCCTGCATCGCCTCCATGACGAAATCCGGTGAGTGCCCAAAGAAGCCGGGGCCAAAACCATTCAGGATGTCAATGTATTCGTTGCCATCGAGATCATGAAGCCGGGAACCCTTGGAGCGTTCCACCACGATCTGATAGATCATCTCCTTCCAAGAGCGATTGAAGCCGGAGACGGTGCGAGGATCCGCATAGTGCTTGCGATAGCGGGCCGTCCAATCCTTCGAGGACTTGGTTTTGCGCACATAGCGCTCGATCAGATGATCAAGATGGGCTCGCTGCTTGGGGCTGAGTTCGAGGTCGAGATCGCGGCTAATCGAAGTGGTCGTGCCCGAGGGGGTGGCCGCAGGTTCTTGAGCGGGGGCTGGTGTCTGCACGGGTGCAGGTGAAGGGCTGGGTGCAGGAGGCACGGGCGTGGGCTGGGGAGCCGGGGCAGGAGCTGCGGCAACGGGCAAGGCCGAGACATTGGCCAGTGGTGGTGCCGCCTGTGACTGGCCCGCAAGAAGGGCCATCTGCTGCTGCATGAACTGCATTTGCTGCATCTGCATCTGCATCATCTGGGTGAGTAGCCCGTGCTGATCGGTCTGTTGTCCTGGAACGAACTGACCGGCGACTGAGGGGTGTTGGGGTGCAGCGGGTTGTTCGACCGGGACGGGGGCTGGTGAGGCGGGGCTGGCTTGAAGACCGGGGTCGGCGTTGGGAGCTTCCCGCAGAGCCTCAGTGGGCATCTCATTATCAAGGTGATTAACAATATCGCCAATCGTCGGGAGCTCCCCGAGGAGCTGCCGCATGGTCGTTGCTACGGCAAAGGCTCTCTCAATCTCTTTGCTGACCTGGGTCAGCATCAAGGAGTCGAATCCAAGTTCGATCAGCGAGGCCTCAAGCGTCATGTCCTCATGCTCAATGCCGGAAAGATCGTTCAGGACATCTTGAAGTTTGGCCAGGATGGTGGGCTTACGGTCAGTGGTCACGGATGGGGCAGGAGTTGGAGCTGAGACGGGTGGCACGCTTTGGGACGTGCTGGAAGCAGGAGAATGAAAAGGGGGAGAAGAGGTGGCTGATGGAGCGGGGCTGTCGACTTGAGCGATTGTCGCGGGAGCGGGGTCGGTGAGTGGTTGAGGCTCGATCCAAAAACGTTTGCGCTCGAAGGGGTAAGTGGGCAGCGGAACTCGCTTTCGTTTCTGTCCCTCATCGTAGGCTTGCCAGTCGATGGAATGACCGTGGATCCAAAGCTGGCCAAGAGCCAGCTGCAGGGTGAGGGCGTCGGATTCTCCAGAGGTGGCGTGCCCCGAGGTTGAGAAGATTGCTTGCTTGCCTCCCTTCTGCGTCACTTGACGGGAGAGGGTGGACAGGGTTTGACCGGGGCCGACCTCAAGGAGTGTGGTCTCCGGGCTTTCACAGAAGTGGGCAGCAGCCTCGGTGAAGCGAACCGTGCGGCGAACATGGCTGGCCCAGTAGTTGGCATCAGTGGCTTGTTCGTCGGTGAGCCATTCCGTCGTGACCGTGGAGCGGATCGGGATGGAGGGCGGCGAAAGCTGGGCTGTGGCAATGACCTCCCTAAAGGGGTCAATCACCGCGTCCATCATCCAAGAGTGGAATCCGTGAGAGGTGTGGAGTGACTTGCAGGCGACGTCCCGGGCCGTGAGCTCGGCCTCGAAGGCGGAAAGTTCTTCATGAGGACCTGCCACCACGCAGAGCGCTGGACCATTGACAGCTGCAAGATCGAGTCGATCGGGAATGAGGGGGGTCAGCTCGCTTTCTGACAGACGCACGGAGAGCATTCCCCCCGGCTCAACGGCCTGCATGAGACGGCCCCGGTGGGCCAGGATGCGCAGGGCATCCTCGAGAGAAATCACGCCAGAGAGTGTTGCCGCGACCAGCTCGCCGACACTGTGTCCGACGAGGGCGGTTGGCTTTAGTCCCCAGTGCATCAGGAGGCGGGCGACGCAGTAGCTGTGGATGAAGATCGCGGGCTGGGCCATCACCGTCTGCTTGATGCGATGGGCTGCGTCCTCGGGCGATTGGCCTCCCGACCCTGAAGTGGCGGAAAGCGCCTCGGGAAAGAGGGTGTCCCGAATATCCTCGCCGAGATGGGGTTCTAACAGTTTGGCACATCTGTCTAGTTCGGCGCGGAAGTATGGCTCGCTCGCATAGAGATCTTTTCCCATGCCTACCGTTTGTGAGCCTTGGCCCGGGAACATGAAGACGAGCGGGGCATCAAGCTGGGCCGGGCTGCCTTTTGCCACCTTCGCTTTGTCCAGATGCTCCAGCGCGGAGCCGACAAGGATCATGCGTCGGGCGAATTCCTTACGGCCGATGCGGAGGGTGTGGGAGACGTCGGCTGCGGTGGGTAGTTTGGCCTGCGGGTTCGGTTTTTTGGAGAAGTGAGCGACAAGGTTCTCCCGCATGTTCGCCAAGGCCGTCTCCGACCGGGCGGAGAGCGGGAAGATTTGATAAGGCCGGGTTGATTCACTCGATTCGATGCGGGGAGGCTCCTCCAAGATGAGATGAGCATTGGTCCCGCCCACGCCAAAGGAAGAGATGCCGGCCCGCCGGGGAACTTCCCTTGTCTCCCACTCACTCAATTCCGCGTTGATGCGGAAGGGGGTGTCCTCAAAACGGATTTTGGGGTTCGGCTTCTCGTAATGAAGAGTGGCAGGCAGCTGGCCGTGCTCGAGAGCGAAGGCCGTCTTGATGGTGGCCGTGACGCCCGAAGCGACGTCCAAGTGCCCCACATTGGTTTTGACGCTGCCGAGGGCGCAGCCTTGTTGGTGGGAGACGCCGAGGGAGCGGAAGGCCTTGGTGAGACCGGCGATTTCGATGGGATCGCCTAGAGGGGTGCCGGTGCCATGCGCTTCGACGTAGGAGATGGTCGATGGATCGACTCCCGCATCCTTGATGGCGGAGGTGATGACATCCGCTTGTCCATCGATGCTGGGGGCGGTGTAGGAGTGCTTGTTGCCGCCGTCATTATTGAGAGCGCAGCCTTTGATGACGGCGTGGATGTGGTCGCCATCGCGGAGGGCATCGTCGAGCTTCTTGATGAGCACGAGACCGGCTCCATTCGAGAAGACGGTGCCCGTTGCCTGGTCGCTAAAGGCTTTGCAAGAGCCATCACGCGAGAGGATGGAATCGGGGGTGTAGTGGTAACCCTTCGTATTGGGCAGGGTGATGATGATGGCCCCAGCCAAGGCCATTTCACATTGGCCGGCCCGGATACTCTGACAGGCTTGGGCGATGGCCACCAATGAGGTGGAGCAAGCCGTTTGGACCGTCATCGCGGGGCCTCGCAGGTTCAGTTTGAAGGCGACCCGGGTCGCCAGGTAATCCTTGTCGTTGCCCAGCTCGGCCTGCAGGGAGCCGACCTGAATTTGAGGAATCCAATCTGCAAGCCACTTGCGGTCGGTAGCGAGATTGGCAATGGCGTAGGTATCGAGGTAGTTGCCTGCCCAGACGCCGATCTTCCCTGGATAGGTTTCGGAATTGTATCCCGCATCCTCTAGGCATTCCCAGGCAAGCTCCAGAAAGATGCGCTGCTGGGGATCCATCAGCTTGGCCTCATTGGGAAGGATGCCGAAGAATTGCGCATCGAACAGTTCCACATCCTTCATCATTCCCTTGACCGGCACATAGGTCGGGTCATTCCGGATGGCATCGAGGTCGACGCCGGCAGCTTGCAGCTCCTCTTCCGTGAAGCGGGTGAGACATTCCTTGCCGTCTAACAGGTTCTGCCAGAAAGCTTGTGTGTTCGGCGACTCGGGCAGGCGGCAAGACATGCCGACGATGGCGAGATCTGACGAGTTGGAATCGCTTTTTGCTGGCTCCGGGGGAGTTTCTTTCGCGCTCTCCGGCCTGCTTGCTCCAAGGAGGCGGGCTTGAGAGGCAAGGGTGGGATTCTCGAAGAGTTCCGCCGAAGTCAGCTTGGCATCGGGGAAATCCCGGGCAATTGCGGAGAGAAGTTGAATGACCTGAAGGGATTTGCCCCCCAGTTCGGAGAAGCGATCGTGACGCCCGATGGGGCTGATGCCGAGAATCCGGGTCCAGAGCGCGGACAGCGATTGCTCGACGTCTCCCTTGGGCGCAGCGAAGGTGGAGGTGAGTTCCGGACGGGCGTCGGGATTGGGGGTTAGAAAAGTGGAGAGCTTCCGCGCAGTTGAGTTCAGAGCGATCGCGCGGTAGGTCGCAGTCGGGACAGGAGAGGCAGGCTGGGTGACCTGACTTGTTCGGGTGTCATTGGCGGGTTCGGAAATGGGTCGCTGACTCGCAGCTACGGCATCTTCGAGGGAAACCGTGTAGCGCCCCTCTTGACCCGCATGGGAAGTCAGGGACAGGCGGCTAAGAAAATTGCGCACAGGGACATTGCGGTCGTTCTCCTCAAAATTGAAGACGAGCTGCGTGCAGCCGGATGCCTGCGCCAGCTCGGCAAGTCGCGCCAGGAAACGTTGCTCGACTCCTTTCCCCAGGATTCGACAGCTCATGAGAAAAGAATCGACGAGGTAAGACGTCCCATCCCGATGAGCGCTCGCCAATCCCGTGAGTCCATACTCGCCAAAGCGGTCGGAGACAGCGAGTGGGATCAGGTCCCAACCCGCTTCAATCAGGCCAATTAGATCATCCTCGCTTCGGCGGATGGTCGTGGAATTGAATTGATTGGTCCTTTGCGTGAGCTGGGCGAGGCGAGGAAGATTCTCGGGAGAAACCTCAGGAAAAGTGACCTTGAGATCCAGCTCGCGGAGAAAAGTGGCGAAGTCCGGTGCCGAGGAGCGGGTCTTCGCACGGGAGGCTTCGGCCTGATAGAGGGTGGTTCGTTGCGCGTCCTCCGCGGTGCGATCGGCGCGCTGATCGAGAGGCCAGAGGTGATTGAGGAAGTCGGCATAGTCCTCCGGATCCTCGGGCAATTGGATGGCGGTGACGGCGGGGAGTGCGGCGCTGACTTCGGCAATCTCGACGGGATTGTCGTCGAGGAAGAGGAAGGCATCGAGTCCGAGATTCAACTCGTCGGCGAGTTCGGCAATGTTAGTCGACTTGGCCTCCCAGTTGGCCTTGATTGAGACGAAGTCCGACTCCGCGAGAAGCATGTTCTCGTTGGTGGCAAAGACGGCTTGGACATCCTGAGTCTCGTTCTTAGAGGCGATGGCGAGAAGGGTGCCATTGTTCTTGAGGGCGAGGGCTCGCTGTTGGAGGGCTTGAAACGGACCATCAACGAGGACCCGGGAGGGCCCGACTTCGGCCGCCACTCCTCGCCAGAGCGTGTTGTCCGCATCAAACACAACCACCTTGGGAGCGCGAACGAGGCGGGCATGATAATGCCGGGCAATCGCGGTAGCGAGAACCTCCTCGTAAGCTGGATGATAGGGTAGATGACCCTCTCGATCTCCGACCGGATCAAATTGGTCGTTACAGGAATAGCGTGATTCGAGGTCCTCGCTGGTCAGAATGCTGATCCGGTGTTGCCGACAGAGGTCGGCAATCTGCTGGCGGGAACGGGCAAGGGGCGCGCTCTGCGACGTCGAGGCAGGAACGATGACCAACAGGCTATCCCGATGGGGAAAGGCTTGGAGAGCATCCAGGAATTCCTGTGTGTGATGCGCCAGCTTTTTCTCCCCCTCCGGTGTTTCCGCGGCCTCGAAGCGCTGCCAATCCTCCGGGCGGACCAGCAAAACATTCAAGCGGTCCGGCGATTGATGGAACAAAGACGCCGGGTCGAGGAGCGTTTGGAAGACCTGATTGTAGGGCGCGAAGGAGCAGCTGAGGGAGAGATTAAGGTGGCGACCCCATTGCGCCAGCGGCTTCGCTAACGGTTCAGCGGTGAAAGTTGCGGCAATATTCACGGAGCAAGAAGCGGACATGGGAAACTCAGTGGCTCTTGAGAGTTAAGGATGCAGGGTCGCGGCGGTCGCGTAGGGCAGAAAAACTGGCTCTCCATTCCCGCAAGGCGGCAAGGTCCAGCTGCGCCGCCAGGACCTCTTCGCGGTCCTCCGCAGTCGCCACGATCTTGCCCCAGGGATCGACGACCAAGGTCTGGCCATTGTAGGTCACATTGGGATCCGCGCCGATACGATTGACCCCGATGAGATACGCTTGATTTTCAATGGCCCTTGCACGGAGAAGAGTGATGAAGTGCTCGACCCGGGCTTCTGGCCAATTGGCGATAACTGCAAAAACCTCGGAGCGGGGCACGGCGGCCCGAAAGAGTTCGGGAAACCTCAAATCGTAGCAGATGAAGGGGGAGAGGATCGCGACGCCTACATCGGCTTGGACGATCGTTTGGCCAGCGCTCACCGCGAGGGTCTCGCCAGCGGGGGCGAAGGGATTGATTTTCTCGTAATCGGCGGCGATGGCGCCTTCAGGCGTGAGCAGCAAGGCGTTGTTCGTTAGGCGCTCATTGGCATTTAACACGAGTCCTGCGAGGACATGGCATTGGTAGTCGCGGGCGAGTTCTCGAAGGAAAGCAAGGGTCTCGGAGTTTGTTTCCGTTTCAGCCAATTGCCGGCTGTTCATGCTGAAGCCGGTGGCAAACATCTCCGGAAGAATGAGCAGGCTTCCAGCTTCGATTCCGGCGCCTGCCGCAAGCGAGCGGACCCGGGAGAAGTTTGCCGATTTATCCTCCCATTTGATGTCGAACTGGAAACAGTAGAGTTTCATGAGCTGTGCATTCTGAACACGGAATTTTTATAAACAGTTTATACCAATTTTAAATAGAAATTTCAAAAAATTCAGGGAAGCTTGATCTCTTACCTGCGGATTTTTGCCGAAAACCTGGCTTAAGGCCTGACCTTAGAACCTAAAGACGCCCAGAGAAGCTCGAGGCGATGAGCCTGCGTGAGAGGAGGCTACCAAGTGCAACCTTCCGCCGGAGCCGTGCTATTCGAGAAGGCAACCGAATGCGCTCCGTCAACTTAATCCGTTAACCCGCCTTGGGCAGTAGCTTGGCCACGTATTTGGCCAGCATGTCGGACTCGAGGTTCACCGGCTTGCCGGGAGCCCCCTCGACCAAATTAGTAGCTTGGTGGGTGTGGGGCGTGATCCAGAAGGTGGCCTCATCGCCCTGGAGTTCGGCGATGGTGAGAGAAATGCCGTCGATCGTGAGGGAGCCTTTGTCGATGCAAAGCTGGCGGATCGCGTCGGGCAGAGTGACCTTGAGGAGATGGTCTTGCCCCTCGGTGCGATAGCAGGAGATGGTGCCGGTGCCGTCGACATGGCCCTGCACGAAGTGGCCACCGAGGCGGTCGCCAACGCGGAGCGCTCGCTCGAGATTGACGACTGAGCCGGCGACAAGCTGGCCAAGGGAGGTCACCCGTAGGGTTTGGGTGAGCACATCGAAGGAAACCGCTTCGTCGTTCAAGGCAGCCACCGTCAGGCAGCAGCCATTCACCGCCACGGAGTCTCCCAGAGCCAGTTCACTGGCGAAAGGAATCCGCAGCTGAAGCCGGGCCTGCTCTCCTAGTTCTTCGAGAGCAAGCACGGTGCCGGTCGCTTCGACGAGGCCAGTGAACATTAGAAGGGCTTAGTGGTTGTCGCCTTCAGGGTGAGTTCCCTGCTCCAGGCGGTGGTCGGGGTCGACGTATTCGCCTTCCGGTTCTCCGCCGATATTCGGCAGGATTTGGAAGACCACGAAGCAAATCAAGGTCGGCCCGAGTGCTCCCAGCGCGAGCTTGGCAGGAGAGATGCCGCCCTCGAAATGCTTGCTGAGGATGGACTGACCCGCAGGGTTGGGAGCGTTGGCAATGACGGTCAAACCGCCACCGATGACCGCGCCAGCGACCACTGCTTGCTTGGCATCCAGACCAATCGTGCTGACCTGGGATGCCAGGTAGGTGATGGCGGCATTATCGTTAAAGGCCGTCAGGATGGTCGCGCCAATCTTGAGAAGCAGTGGTTTGTCGTTAAGAGAGACGATGATAGGCTCGATCCACCAAGCTTGGCAGCCGCCATGAATGATGAGCGCCCCGAGGAAGAAGCCAACAAGAAGGGGGCCCCGCATGGAGATCGCATTCTGGTGGTGACGGGTGGCCTCGACGAAGGCGAGGAAGAAAAGGAAGCCACCGACAAAGAGGATGGGGTCGTGGGCATTGAAGACGGTCCATCCGAGAGCGAGAAGATGGCCTGCAATGACCCAAGCCGGGATGGGGTCTTCGCGCTCATGCCAGGCGATGGGATGTTGGATGCCGTCTTCCAGGCCGTCGGCAGAGTCGGCTAGGCGGACCAATTCCTTCTTGAAGTAAACAAAGTAAAGCGCATTGGAGATGAGAATGGCGATGACAGCCTTCCAGCCAAAGTGGCCCAACATGTAGGCAGTGCCCCAGTCCCAAGTGGAAGCGACCATGAGCACTGGAGGTGCCGCGAAGTGGGTGAGGGTACCTCCGACGGAGACGTTCACGAAAAGGAGACCGAGCGTGGCGTAGGCGAAGAGGGGCTTTGGCTTATGCTTGTAAATTTTCTTGGCCAGAAGGAGAGCGCCGATGGTCATGGCGGCAGGCTCAGTGATGAAGGAACCGAGGATGGGGGCGATGGTTAGGACCGAGAGCCACCAGGAAGCCGGGTTGCCATTGCCGAGCGAGGCCGCTTTCGCCATCACGCCTTCCGCAAAGCGAAGCACGGGGCGGGAGGCTGCGATGGCCATGATCACCACAACGAACATGGGCTCGGTGAAGGCACGGTCATAGCTCACATAATGGACGAAATTCTCCCAATCGTAGAAACCGATGGCTGCGGCGGCCAAGGCGATCACCCAGATACCGAAAATGGCTTCAACTTCTCCAAGGAAGTGGAAGAGAGTGGCCTTGAATGATACGTCATCCTCGGCGTCTTTTTGTGGCTTGGCCGATGCGGTCAGACCCAGCTTGTTAATCCGCTCATGGTGCTCGTGCTCAGCCTTGTGCGCGAGTTTGTTGAAGAAGCCCGCCATGAAGGTGTGACAGATGGCGAGGATGAAGATGATCGTCGCGATCAGATTGAAAGGGTCCGCTTTGATGCGGGCTCCTAGCGTCGCCATGAGGTCGAGGCTTCCATCCGCATTCTCTTCGGTGGGCAGGAGGTAAGTGGGGACGGGGAATTCGGCGTATTGAGAGCCGGTGTGCTCCTCGGGATTTGCCGGATAAAAGGGTTCAACGCTATGACCACCGCCAGCGGCAAGGGCGGATTGACCAATTAAAAGTAACGTCAGAAAGAGAAGTCGAAGTGCGGATTTCATCAGACGACGGGGAGTTTGATCAGGGAATCCGATCACGCAAGCGAAAGCGGCCTACGAATCAGTCGATTCGTAGGCCGCCGATGGGTTTTTATGGGTTTTTTGAAAAAATTTGGGAGACGCTCAGTTTCTCATGTTCAGACGGTCTGTTTTTCGTGCTTCCCTTCCGCAAATTCTTCCACCGCTTTGTCACAAAAGGCCTGGAGGTCATCTGGCTTGCGGCTGGTGGTGAGGCCGTTATCGACGACAACTTCCTCGTCCACCCAGTTACCGCCCGCATTTTTAATGTCCGTCTTCAGGCTAGGCCACGAGGTGAGCTTGCGACCGCGGACCACATCGGCCTCGATTAGGGTCCATGGTCCGTGACAGATGGCGGCGACCGGCTTGTGTTGGCTGAAGAAATCGCGGACGAATTGCACGGCTTGCTCATTAACGCGAAGGGTGTCCGGATTGTGCACGCCTCCGGGGAGAAGCAGGCCGTCGTAGTCCTTTGCTTGAACCTCATCGACGGTTCGGTCGACAGGGAATTCATCACCGGGCTCGGTGTGATTGAAGCCCCGAATGGAGCCTTTTTCCAAGGAAACGAGGTCGATGCTGGCTCCAGCCTCTTCGATAGCGGCGCGAGGCTTGGTCAGTTCGATCTGCTCAAAGCCGTCGGTGGCGAGAATGGCGATTTTCTTATTCGTCAGGTCGTACTGTTTCATAGCGTCTTGAGTATCGCCTGTGGCATGCCAGACGCAGATACGGGCCCTCCAGCGGATTCCAGGGTGCGAATGCTTGCGGCCTGCATGCCGTTCTCTTGCAACTTGAGGCGCGCGGACGCTCAAACGAGCGGCTCTTCACGGGTCCGTCGCTCCCTGAATCCTCGCCAAAGGCGGCGGAAGAGAACGGTGAGAACGAAGGCCCCGGTGAGAACAACGAAGAGCATGAGAGGATTGATCTCGGTGGCTGCGGTGCCGGCCAGAAGGGGAACCACGGCGAGAAGGGAATGGCAGACGCCACCCACCCAAAGATAGACTTTGGTCGAGACATTGGTGAGTGCGAGTAAGTAGAGCTTGAGGGCATAGGGCGGGCCCGCCACGAGGGCGAAGAGGGCGGTAAGGTAGACCTGACGCTCCCGATCGAAGTCCGGAATGGCCCGCCCCCGCTCCTCCAGCCAGCTTATTAGCCGACCGCGGAAGGCGCTGCGCGTGAGGGAAAGGGCGACCACATTGTGGAAGAAGATGCAGCCAGCGGAGATGAGAAACCCGGGCAGGAGCCCGAATCGCATCCCGGCTAGAATGAGAAAGACAGAGAGCGGCACCCCGAGAAGAGGGAGGACGAGGAAGCTGGCCAAGAAGAGGGCAAGCGGAATGGATTCACCCCAGGCAATGAGCCGGTCCGCGCTGAGCTCATCCCGGTATTGCCAGAAGAGGAAGAATCCAATCACCACGAGCACAACCATCAGGGCGGACCGGACAGGATAGCGTTGGAGGGAGGCTAGCATGGAGGCTCTTTTCGCAAAGAGGGTGCCAAGCGTTGGCCGAACGGGGCGAGCGTGGCGCGATCGGCCTTTCATCGCCGGGTTGGCTATCGCGGTTGACCCCGTCAAACAATAGAATGGGAAATGACGAAGTGTGGGTTGGCTCGCAGGGAGAGGCATGGGAGACTCCGCGCGTGATTTTGCCTTGGACGCATTGGTTCTGGTGGGTGCCGGTGATTTTCATCGGAGCCTGCGTGGGGTCGTTTCTCAACGTGGTGATCTATCGAGTCCCGTTGGGGATGTCGGTCAATGAGCCCAAGCGCTCCTTTTGTCCGGGATGTCAGAAGGAGATTCCGTGGACAAGGAACCTGCCTCTTTTCACTTGGCTTTGGCAGCGGGGGAAGTGCGCGGAGTGTGGGATGAACATTCCATCCCGCTACTTTTGGGTCGAGCTTCTCACCACTCTGCTTTGGGCCGCATCCTGGTATTTCTTCGGGCAGCGGGGGATGCCGGGCGAGGCTCTTCTCATGATCCTCTTGGTCACGATGCTCATCATCATCTCGTTCATTGATGCCGAGCATTACATCATCCCGGTGGCGATGACGTGGGTGACGTCAGCCCTCGCGGTGCTCGGAGCGATCGTATTCCCCCGGCTCGTGCAGTTGAGCGGGGTCGGGCAAGTCTGGCCGACGGGCTGGGGTGAGGCGCTGCTGGGTTTCGCGGCCGGTTATGCGATCCTTCAGCTAGTCGTCTGGGGAGGCAAGCTGGCTTTCGGGAAACAGAATTTTTCATTCGAGAAGCCGGTGGCTTGGGAGCTGCGGGAGCCGGAAGATGAGGACCCCAACGGCCAGCTCTGCTTTGTGCTCGACGGCGAGGCCTTCGAGTGGGGAGACATGTTCTACCGCAAGACGGACCGGCTAAATATTACTGGCAACGACTTCATTCTCGATGGGGAGAAGGTTCCCGGCAGCGAAATGACGATTCGGGCGGAGACGGTCGAGATCGGTGAGCGAACTTGGCGAATCGAGGAAATGGTCTCCCTCTCCGGGCGGGCCACCGGGGTGGTGCGGCCTCGGGAAGCGATGGGCGGCGGGGACCCTCCTTTGCTGGCTATGATTGGCGCCTTTCTGGGCTGGCCGGCGGTCGTGTTCAGCCTTTTCTGTTCGTCACTGTATGCATTGGTGGCCTCGCTTCTCTTGCGGGTGGGCTTTGGACGGCCCTTGCCCTTTGGGCCGTTTCTCGCCTTGGCGGGGCTGACCTGGGCCTTTGGCGGGTGGAAGATCTGGGTTTGGTACATGGGCTTGATCCTAGGCCAGAGCGCCTGATGATGACCTGTCGATATGGGGAAGATCAATGTGATGCCCGAGGTGCTGGCCAGCCAGGTGGCGGCCGGTGAGGTGGTGGAGCGCCCCGCGAGCGTGGTGAAGGAGCTGATGGAGAATGCTCTCGACGCCGGAGCCCGGGAAGTGGTGGTGGAGGTCCAGCGCGGAGGCATTGCGGCGATGAAGGTGCGCGACGATGGCTGCGGCATGTCGCGGGAGGATGCCTTGATGAGCCTCGAGCGCCACGCCACCAGCAAGCTGCGAAGTGTCGATGAGCTGGAGGGGATCCTGACCTTGGGCTTCCGCGGGGAGGCGGTACCCAGCATCGCCAGCGTGGCGCGCTTCCGCCTCACGACTCGCGAGAAAAAGGCGGAAGCGGGGACGGAGATCGTCGTCGAGGGCGGTCGGGTGACCGACGTCCGGGATGCGGGATGCGCCGGAGGCACGGAGGTGGAGGTGAGGGACCTTTTTTTCAATGTCCCTGCTCGCAGAAAGTTCCTCCGCACCGAGCAGACGGAGAGCGGGCATGTGGAGCACGAGGTGCGGATGCATGCCTTGGCCTCGCCGGGGGTTCGATTTGTCTTTCGTAAGGATGGCCGGACGGTCTTCGATGTACCCGCCAGCAAGGATGCCCGAGTCCGCATCGCGGAGCTGGATGGGCGGCAGCTGATGAGGAGCATGAAGCGGGTGGACTGGCAGGGCCGGGGGGTGAAGGTCTCCGGCTATGTGATGCCTCCCGATGGAGCGCGGCAATCCCGTCGCGGACAGGCCATGTTTCTCAATGGAAGGCCAGTGGATGACCGGGTGGTGTGGAAGGCGGTGGCCGATGCCTATGGGGAACGGCTGGGGAAGGGAATGAGCCCGGTAGCGTGGCTTTGGCTGGAAATGGAACCCGGTTTGGTGGACGTCAATGTTCACCCTGCAAAGAAGGAGGTGCGCTTTCACCGTCCCTCGGACGTGCGGGCCGTGCTCATTGAGGGCGTCGCCCGGGCCTTGAAGGGGGAGGAAGGGAGACCGCCGGAGAGGGAAAAGGGATTCGCCATTGAAGCCGAGGCACCCGGACTCGCCCCTACGAATCGCCCGAATTTGACCGAGAGAAATGAAAGTCCGGCCTCGGATGCTCGACCCACCGGTTCAAGCTCCGCCAATATACCTACTGTGGCGCCCACTGTCGCCTGGGTTGGCCAAGGAACCCCATCGGGGGAAAAGGTGGTAGAGACTCCTCCAGCCGCTTCTCCTAGCCCGGCTCCCGCTGAACCTGTTGCCGGAGGGGCTGAGCCTTTGTCTCCCGTCTCGCTTGAGCCCCACACAGTCGAACTTACTCATCAACCGGAATTGACCCCGGCCAAGCGGGAGGGCGCGGAGAGCTTTCGCCTCGTGGGAACCCTGCGGGACCGCTTCTACCTGCTTGAGGGCAGCGACGGTCTGGTTCTCATGGACCCACGTTCAGCGCGGGAACGCATTGTTTACGAGCGGCTCATGGGCCGCGTCGGGCCCGGCATGTCACAGGGAATGCTCGTGCCGGTAGTGCTTCATCTGGACCCGCGAGACCATGCCGTGCTTTTGGCCAATCAGAACAACTTCGAGGAGGTCGGGATTGCCCTGGAAGAGTTCGGTGGCAATGCGGTTCAGGTGAGAAGCGCGCCCGACTTCCTGCCGGAGGGTGAGGTGGAGGATTTGATTGTGCGGCTCGTCGATGAGTTGACCGAGAGCGAAGGGCAGCGTTCCGGACGGGGAGTGGCTTTCGAGGTGTTCGCCAAACGCTTTGCGAAACTCGGAGCCCGGGGCGAGCGGGCCCGTACGGCGGTCGGGGAAAAATTGCTGGAAGAGCTTTTTCGCTGCGAGCTTCCTTATTGCACCGCGGATGGTCGGCCGACGCTCATCCATTATTCCTTTAATGAATTGAACCGCCGCTTCGGCCGAAAATGAGAGCGACTGAACAGGCAAAGAGGCTGGTCCGGGATGCGGTGCAAGCTGGCGACCAAGTGATCGACGCCACGCTGGGAAATGGTCATGATGCCGTGTTCCTCGCCCAATTGGTGGGGGCGCACGGGATGGTTCATGGCTTCGATGTGCAGGCGCAAGCCATCGAATCGAGTCGACAGCGACTCCGCGAGGCGGGGTTGCTTGAGCGCTGCAAACTTCTCCGGCAAGGGCATGAGACCTTGGCTGACGTCGTCAGTCACCCGGTCAGCGCGGTCATGTTCAATCTTGGTTATCTGCCGGGGAGCGACAAGGAGCGCATCACCCAAGAGCGCTCGACGGTGGCCGCTCTGTCTTCCGCCAGCGCGCTCCTGCGAAAGGGGGGCGTCATCACGGTGGTCTGTTATGTCGGGCATCCGGGAGGACTAGAGGAGGCCGGGGCCGTGGTCGAATGGACGCGAAGCCTGACTGAGGATTTCGCCGTGGAGATCGGGGAACGCGAGGGGGTGCGCCCTTTCTTGGTCGCCGTGCGTCGGGTTGGCGAAAATTGATGCCACATTCGCTCCGCTTCGGGCTTGCGTGTCGAGGGTGAACTCTTTTGACTCCGCCATGGCAGAGCCCACTCTTGGTCTTTCTTTCGACGACGTCCTTATGGTGCCCAAGCGGAGCGCCGTGATTCCTGCGGATGTTGATTTAACGAGTTCTCTTACGGATGATATCCAGTTGACCGCCCCGGCGATCTCGGCGGCCATGGACACGGTTTCGGAGAGCGAACTTGCCATCGCTCTCGCACGTGAGGGTGGCATGGGGGTCATTCACCGTGCTTGCCCCATCGCGGAACAAGCGGCGATGGTCAGCAAGGTCAAGCGGTCTGAGAACGCCGTCATCCATAAGCCGGAAACGGTGCATAAGGAAATGACGGTTGGTCAGGTCCGCGAACTCGTGGCCGAGCGGGGATACTCCGGCTTCCCCGTTGTTGGTCCCGATGACGTGCTCGAGGGCATGGTGACCGGGCGGGATCTGCGTTACTTCGATGGCGAGAGCGAAAAGGTGGAAGAGGTGATGACGCCGCGGGAGCGCCTGGTGACGGGTGGACCCAATACTTCCATGGAGGAAGCCCGCCGCATCCTCTATGAGAACCGAATCGAGAAGTTGCCACTGGTGGATGCAGCTGGCCGTCTGGTCGGTTTGATCACTGGAGCGGATATTGAGAAGCGCATCACCTACACCAGCGCGGCCAAGGATCCCAACGGTCAACTGCGCTGTGGCGCGGCTGTGGGGGTGGGCCCAGACTTTCTGGAGCGGGGACAAGCTCTCGTGGAGGCGGGGGCCGACGCTCTCTTCATCGATGCGGCCACCGGACATACCGATCGAGTGATGGAGGTCATTTCCAAATTGCGCGAAGTGAGCACGCGGCCTGTCGTGGCTGGCAATGTGGTGACTGAGCAGGGCGCGCGGGATTTGGTAGCGGCGGGAGCCAATGCCATCAAGGTCGGGGTCGGACCCGGCTCCATCTGCACGACCCGGGTCATTGCCGGTGTGGGGATGCCCCAATTCACGGCCATCCGCAATGTGGCCGATGTCGCCCACGAAGCGGGTGTGCGGGTCATTGCTGATGGCGGGATCCGATACTCGGGAGATGTGGTGAAAGCACTGGCTGCGGGAGCAGACCTTGTGATGCTGGGCTCCCTCCTCGCGGGAACACGGGAAAGCCCGGGCAAGACCATCTACTATCAAGGTCGTCGTTTCAAATCCTATCGCGGCATGGGCTCGGTGGGCGCAATGAAGAAGGGCGCTGGCGACCGCTATAGCCAGAATAGCAGTGGCAAGCTCGTCGCTGAGGGGGTGGAGGGACGAGTGGCCTACAAGGGCCCGCTCGCCGATGTAATTTTCCAGCTAATGGGAGGCCTTCGCTCGGGCATGGGCTATGTGGGCGCGGCCAATCTCGAGCAATTGCGCGAGTATGCGGAATTTGTTCGCATCACGCCAGGGGGACTTCGTGAGAGTCATGCTCACGACATCACCATTACGGAGGAACCTGACAACTACCAGCAACTGGGTAACTGATAATTCTAACAAACTCTAACATGGAGCATTCCAATCACGTTGCGGTCATTGACTTTGGCTCGCAATACACGCAGCTAATCGTTCGCCGGGTGAGGGAACTCGGCTACTTCGCCAAACTTTATCGCCCCAGTGACCTGGGGCAGCTGGGAGGCCCCGGCGCGATCATCCTTTCCGGTGGGCCCAAGAGCACCGCCGATCCGGATGCCCCGGATATCGACTTCGAGCGTCTGCAAGCCTATGACATCCCCGTCCTCGGGGTCTGCTATGGCATGCAGATTCTGAACAAGAAATTCGGAGGCACTGTTGAAGCCAGCGACCGTCGTGAATATGGCCCGGCCCAGTTGATGCATGGCGAGGTCGCGGACGAACTCTTCCGCGGGGTGCCCAATGACACCCAGATCTGGATGAGCCATTCCGATACCGTCAAGCAGCTGCCGGAGGGGACGAAGGTGCTCGCGACGAACCAGGACGGGACGCCAGTGAGTCTTTGCTGGTCGGAGAAGTTCCGTGGCATCCAGTTTCATCCCGAGGTGACCCATAGTCATGAGGGGACGCTGATTCTGAAGAACTTCCTTTCAATGGCAGAAGGGCTGGAGGAATTCCGCATTGAGGATTTGAAGGCTGATCTGCTCAAGGAAATCAACGATCGCGTTGGTGACAAGCAGGTTGTTTGCGGAGTGAGCGGGGGTGTGGATTCCACCATCCTGGCCGTCCTGCTGAAGGAGGCGGGAGTGAACGTCCGGGCCATCTTCGTCGACCACGGTTTGATGCGCAAGGACGAGGGGGATGAGGTCCGCCGGAACTTCGCTCGCATGGGCGTGGAGATCGAGACGGTGGACGCTAGCGAGCTTTTTCTCAATAAACTGGCGGGAGTCGAGGATCCTGAGAAGAAGCGCGACATCATTGGCAATCTCTTTGTCGATGTCTTCTGGGATGCGGTTGGCAATGCCGAGTTGTTAGCCCAGGGGACGCTCTACCCGGATGTGATCGAGAGCGCCTCCAACGAGGGGTCGTCGGCATCGAAGATCAAAACGCACCACAATCGCGTCGACCGCATTCTGGAACTCCAGAAGCAGGGCAAGGTGCTTGAGCCATTGGCCGAGCTCTTCAAGGACGAGGTTCGCGAGCTGGGCATCGCGCTTGGAATCCCCGAGGACATTGTCAATCGGCATCCTTTCCCGGGACCAGGTCTGGCGGTCCGCTGTCCGGGAGCGATCGAGGAGAAGAAGCTGCGCATCATTCGAGAAGCCGACGCCATTTTTATCGGCAAGCTGCGGGAGCACGGTTGGTATGACCGGGTCTGGCAATCCTATGCTGCGCTCATCCCGGTGAAAACAGTAGGGGTGAAGGGCGACGAACGGAGCTACGAGTGGGCGGTGAGCCTCCGCGCGGTGATTAGTGAAGACGCCATGACCGCCGATTGGGTGGAGCTGCCCTATCAGATCCTTCGTGAGAGTAGCCACCGCATCCTCAATGAAGTGGCTGGGGTCAATCGAGTGCTCTACGATATCTCGACCAAGCCACCCGCGAGTATTGAATGGGAGTGAGTGGCCCGCCTCAGGGCGGTGAAGGTGAGCTGGCCGGGACTGCGGCCAGCTTTTTTTATTCCATGCCGGTCGCCTTAATCTGCGGCAGGTAGCCGAAAAGAATCTCGTAGCGCTCGGCCACGGAAGGAGCTTCCAGGAGGTCGTAGCGGAGGTCCGGATCCTGCGCAAATTGCTGGGCTACCGCGTCGGCGAGAACGGACGGTTCGTCGCTGGCTTTGTCCAGCATGGCGTTGATCTGGTCACAAACATCGCCGGGCAGTCCTGCGATAGCATCGTTCACCAGGTCACGCAGGGTGCTCATCTTACGATGAACCTCGTCGGACGGTAGAGGATCGGAGGTGGCGGGGACGATATGGGCATAGGGGTAGGGTTTTTCCTGAGTCCAATCCAAGAAGTTGACCCGATAGATGCCGTGGAGGATGAGGTTCGAGCGACCGTCCTCCTGCTCCCGGGAGGCCCTAATCAAGCCGATGGTCCCTACCGGGGCCGTGCAGTCCCCGGGATGGTCTTGTTCCTCGCCGCGAAGTGTGCCGACGCAGATCATGCAGTGACTTTCCAGCGCATCCTCAAGCATCTCGCGGTAGCGGGGTTCGAAGATATGGAGAGGGAGAGCTCCGTGGGGAAACAGCACCGTCTCCGGAAGGAGAATGGTGCCGCAGGATTCAGGGATGGTTAGGCCGGACATGGGGACGGGAGGTTTTCAGTTTCTTTTTCCGAATGAAAGGAAGCAAACAAAGCAGGAGGAGAACAGAGATGACCAAAAGAAATATTTTCCGCCAAGGAAGAGGGAGGGGGGCCTCGAAGGACATGGAGACCGGCCCCGACGCCATCTCTGCGACTGGGAAGCTCCACCGAAGGGTTCTCCCATCCGGGGAAACCGAGTCGGCATCGTGATGAGTGGGAGCAGCGGGGAGGTGCATGGTGTAGTTGATGGCGGAATCTCCCAGCATCGCTTTGCCTCCAATGGGCAGCGCTCCATCGGTAAGCAAGGGGGAGAGATCGATCTCCCGGTAGTAGCTGTAGGTGGGAAAGCTGATGTCCATGTCGATTTCCCCAATGATGATTTCGATCTCAGACTTGGTGGCGGGGTCCTCGGGATCACGGAATGAGCTGAGGAAGCCGTCGACCTTCCGCAGATTGCCGAACGAGAGGTCCACCTCGACCGTGGTCCTGGCTCCCCGAGTCTGGGCGTTCAGGGAATGGATGGTGAGATTATCCGAGTTCGTCGAGTAATCGCGAGCTCGCTCAAGGATGTCGTCCAGGTTACCAATGCGTTTGAAGAGGAGGTTGGGGGCTTCCAAGCGGTAGGTGGCCCTGCCGGAGCCATCCGCATGGACCCGAATCTCCTCCTCCCCCTCGATGCACGAGCACAGGGTCAAGGTAGCGAGACAGGCGAGAAGGGAAAGCAGGGGCAGCTTCATGTGGCATCAGGCTCCTCCGTACTGGTTGAGAACCCACGAGATGGCCAGAATCTGGGGCGTGGTGAGAAGGGGAAGCGCGAATGTCGCCTTCCACGACTTGGTGGTTTCCTTAAGCGCCATGATTTCGGTGTAATCGGTGGCCGCTCCGGTCATGAGGAAGGTGAAGGCATTACCCGGGGCGGAAGCTCGATTGAGCAAATCGGCTGCGATGGGCGATGAACCTTCGGAGCAGACCTCGATGAGCGTGGTGGCGATCAAGGTGAGGAAAAGACCCAACATCGTGGCTCCGAAATATTGGGAAAAGGCATCCTGAGGAACGAAGGCTCGGATAGCGGCTGCGAGGACGAACCCGAAGAAGATCCAGCGGAGGATCATCTTAGACTCGACCAGGCCATCCTTCGCCATCTTGCGGACATTGCCATCGCCGGGGCGGATATTACGCCAAACTTCCGCGAAGCCCTCTTTGAGCCGATAGTCCTTGGGCAGTTGGGCCTCGTTCGGGTTGGCTGGTAGCTTTCCCTTGGCCACCAGGGAGTCGGCCAAGCGCCCGCTGATGATACCGATGACCATGGAAAGAAGGATGAAGGCGAGCGTCCACTGGAATCCGATGAGTCCGATGAGGATGAGGGTGAGAGAAAGGGAGTTCCAAGGGCTGGCAACAAGAAAGGCGATCGTCTGGCCAAGGGAGGCTCCCTTTCGATAGAGCTGCATCCCAACCATGAGAATGCCGTGATTGCACAAATCGAGGAGCGTGCCGGCAAAGGTGGCTCGCAGGATGCCTGAGAAGCTGCCGCTTCTGCCTAAGAGTTTGGCGACGACCTCCTTGGGCACCTGCCCGAGGATGCCGACGGCAGCAATCCCGATGAGGATGCCCCACCAGGCTTTCATCATCAGTTCCCAAATGCCGTGGCTAAAGGTGTGCCACCAGCCGGGACCAGCCTCAATGTGATACCCGGCCATTCCTGCGGCCACGAGAGCAAGTGAGATCCAGAGCAACCAGTCGATTCGGGTCTTGCCGCCGCAACACGACTCCTCCGCCGTTTCTCCCGGGGAGCAGCAGGAGGATACTTTTGGCTCCTCCTTCTTCTCCTTGGTCTGGCAGCAGTCGTGGCTCATGGTCACTGACTAAGGTTGCTGGTACTTTAGTCAAGACGGCTGAGGGAAAAGGCTGTCCTTGGCAGCATGGAGGATGCTGCTAGATTGCCTAGTGAAGGAACGGTTGGTCGTAATTTTCGACGAGGGCTGCCTGCTCTGTTCGGGCGCGGTGCGTTTTCTGCACGAGCGGGATCGGCGAGGCCGGCTTTGGTTTGCTGGTTTGGGCAGCCAATACGCCACCGCTCACCGGGAATCCTTTGGCTTGCCCGAGCCCGGGGCAAGCGCCGAGACCTTTGTCGTGCTGGATGAAGCTGCCCAAAAGGCCTTCACGCGAAGCGACGGCGTCGCCAGGGTCTTGCGGGAATTCGGACCCGGGTGGTCTCAGCTGGGCCGATTGTTGGGCTTCCTACCTAGAGGCCTTCGTGATGGCGCCTATTCCTTCGTGGCGAGAAACCGTCGTCACTGGTTCGGGAGCAGTGAGCATTGCGGAGTGCCTCCCGGAAGTCTGCGGGGTCGGGTCCTAGATTGAGCCGGCCGAGCCTCGTATTGCCTATGGCCTACGCAGTCCGCGACCTGCGACTGAAGGGCGAGTCCCCGAGCCGAGTTCCTGTGCAGGCCGTCAGCCCGGTTGGGGGACGTTGGTTAGTCCTTCGACGATTTCGGGTCGAGCGCGTCACGCAGGCCATCACCGAGGAAGTTGAAGGCGAATAGCGTCAGCGAAAACATGAAGGCGGGAAAGAGCAAGATGAGGGGACGGGTTTCCAAGAAGTTCGCACCTTCCTTAATGAGGATCCCCCAAGAGGAATTGGGAGGCTCGATACCGAGACCAATGAAAGACAAGGTCGCCTCGTACATGATGAAGGCAGGAATGGTGAGCGTGGCGTAGATGATCACCGGCCCGAGCATATTCGGCAAAATGTGTCGGAAGAGGATGCGGCGGTGGGGGAGGCCGAGAGAGCGGGCGGCCTCGACGAATTCTTGGCGGCGCAGGGAAGCGGCTGCCGAGCGGACGATGCGTCCCATGGTGAGCCAGCCAAAAGCCGCGATGGCGAGAATGAGCGGGGCGAGATTCGAGAAACGAAGAACGAGATCGGCATCGAAGCCCCAATTATCGACGAAGAAGCGGCCCACTTCCTCCACTTCCGCAGAAATCAATTCCCGCAAGAGAATCACGATGATCAGGAAGGGCATTGCCAGCAGGCCGTCCACGATTCGCATCATGATGGCCTCGGTCCGTCCACCCACGTAGCCGGCGATGCCGCCGTAGATGATCCCGACGGTAGCGGTCAGCAGCGTCGCAAGCAGGGCGACGAGGAGCGAGATCTGCCCGCCTTCCAGCACGCGCATCAGCATGTCACGACCCAGCTGGTCGGTGCCGAGGACGGAGCCTTGGCCGGGATTCGCAAAGCGGTTGGAGAGGTCCTGGGCGTTGGCATCCAATCCGGTCCAGCCGAGGATGGGGGTGACGATGAAGCAGAGAAAGAGGATCAGGATGACAACGATGCCGCCGAGGATGGCGAGCTTGTTCTTCTTGAGCCGCGTGAAGGCGTCGGCCCAGAGAGAAGTTCCCTTTTCAACAACAGGAGGAGTAACGAGAGAGGCAGTGGTCGACATGGTGAATCAGGCGTTGCGAAGCTTGGGATCCATAAAGATGAGAGCGAGGTCGGACAGCAGGTTGGCGATGCCCATGAGAATCCCGTAGAAGAACACGAGGGCAACAATGAGATTGAAATCGAGGGCGGTGATCCCAATGACGAAGTGCTGCCCCATGCCCGGGACGAGGAAGATGTTCTCGACAACAAAGGAGCCGGTGATGATGGCCGCGAAGGCCGGGCCGAGGTAAGTCACGGCAGGCATGAGTGCCGGGCGCAAGGCGTGCTTGGTGATGATCTTCAGGGGAGGGACACCCTTCGCACGCGCGGTCCGGATGTAATCCTGGGAGAGGACGTCGAGCATGCCACCACGTGTCAGGCGGGCGAGGACTGCCGCCGAACCGAAGCAGAGGGTGATGGCCGGCAGGATGATATCGGTCGGGCGAGACCAACCCGCCACGTTCAGCACCGACAGGGGCTTGGCGAGGAAGATTTGGAAAAGCGGTCCGAGGACGAAGGCGACGATGCAAATCCCCGCCAGCGCGATAACCATGGCAATGTAGTCGATGGCCTTGTTGTGATAGAGCGCGGCAATCACGCCCAGGGGGACGCCAATGAGCACGCCGAGGATGAGCGCGGTCATCCCGAGAGTGAAGGAGATCGGAAAGGACTCTGCAATGAGGTCGGAGACTTTCCTTCCCTTCATGGAGAGGGAATCACCGAAATCACCATGGAGAATAATGTTCTTCCAGTAATTGTAGTATTGTTCGATTGGTCCCTTATCGAGGCCGTAGTAAGCCTCGAGGGCCGCTTGCTCCTCGGGAGTGGTCGCCTTGTCGCTGGCAAACGGATTACCCGGCATCGCGCGCGCGGCGAAGAAGGTGAACGTGACCAGCGCGAACACCACGACGACAGTTTGAATGAGACGGGAGAGGATCGTTTTGAGCATGGAAGTCAGTTAAAAAGCGTTTTCAGAAACGGACCGGATAAGGGGCGAATAAGACCCCCGGCGAGCACGACGCCCGCGAGGCTGAGAGTGAAGCGCAGATTGGTGGTGCGATAGGTTTTGTCTCCAACGATGAGGACGGAAAAGGCGAGGAGAGCCGGCAAGTAGGCATGATTTGTCTCGCTAGGCGAGAAACGGCGAGGAAGGAGCGATGACCCTTCCGTGCTAAACAAAATGAGCATCGAGAAAATGATCAAAGCCAGAGCAATTCGCTGGCACCGCTTGGTCACTTTTCTCTGATGAGCCCGCTGACGGATGGACTCCCTTGCGAAGGCTTGGGACAGTCCTTCCTCAAGCGTCTCTGGTTGTTTCCTATCCATGGCTCAAGGTTTGAGTTCAACAAACTTGAAGGGGTGGTTGTTGAGCAGCAAGGGGTTCCAGTTCTTCACCTCTTCCCTGAGAAGGTAGTTGGTGGTGTACCAATAGATGGGAAGAACGGGGGAGTCATCCAAGACAATCGTTTCGGCCTGCGCGAGAATCTCCAGGCGCTTGGCCGGGTCGGCCGTATTCTCGGCCTGTTTCAACAGGTCTTCGTATTCTTCCGAAGCCCAGCCCGTGTTATTGTTGCCATTGCCCGCAGTCCACATTTCCAGAAAGGTTGTTGGGTCCAGGTAGTCACCAATCCAGCCATTGACGGCGATGTCGTAGTCTTTGTCGTATTGACGCTGGAGGTAGGTGGTCCATTCCCGCTGCACGATGCGGGCCTTGATGCCCAAGTGCTCGTCCCACATGGCTTGCAGAGCCTCAGCCTCACGGCGGCCGGAATCGGAATCCGTGGTGAGGATGGAAATGTCGGGAAAGGCGGAGGTCGACTTGTAGCCTGATTCCTTCAGCAATTGGCGCGCTTTCTCCGGATCGAAAGTGACCTTGCCTGGGGATTCGTAGTCGCCGAAGGGAGGCACGATGCCTTTGGCTGGCTTTTGTCCTCCTTGCAGGATCTTTTCGCAAATCGCTTTTCGGTCGATGGCCGTTGCAAAAGCCAGGCGGACCTTGGGATTATCGAAAGGTTCCCGCGTGATATTGGTTCGCAGGAAGCGAACTCCCACGTAGGGTTCTTGGCGGACACGCTGCGGGTATTTTTCCTTGGCCCAAGGAATCAGCTCGGACGGAATGGTGTAGGTGACATGGAGCTGGCCGTCGCTGAACATGCGGCTCTCCGTGTAGTAATTGGAGATGGGCAGATAGCGAATGCCATTCAGAGCGACATTCTCCTTATCCCAGTAATGCTCGTTCTTCTCGACTTCGATGTAGTGGTTGGTCCGCCACTCCTTGAGCTTGAAGGGGCCATTGGACACGAGATTTCCCGGTTGGGTCCAGCGGGAGGAGAACGCGGTGTTGATATCACCGTGCTTAAGGATGATGTGGCGGGGGACAGGGTACCAAGTGTAGTGCTTGGTCACTTCAGGAAGGTAAGGCACCGGGCCCCGCAGCTCGACACGGAGAGTGAAGTCGTCCACGGCAGTGACGCCCACATTGGCCGCGTCCCACAAGGAGGGCGAGCCCTCGCGACGATGCTCCAGGAGGCGCCGAAGGACCTCGGTCTTGGCCTCCATCGGCACATTGGCAGGCCACGTGAATGATTCAGGAGTTTGCTGGATGTAGGCCAGCTCTTCGGCGGTGGCCTTGTCCAATCCCTTGTAGTTGAGATGGATTGCCTTTTCGGCAGAAGTCATGGCGGAAAAGTCACCGGCGAGAAGCTTGTCAAAATCAACAGAACTGCCCGCTTGGACATAATCGAGGAAGGGGGCACGTTCTTCATCCTTGAGCTCGGAGAGCCTCTTGCCCTCGTAGGGCGAGGGCGCGAGTGAGTCATTGCCCCGGAAGTTGACCTCCTGCAAATCTTCCCAAGGAGCGGGGAAGTTGACATCCTGTCCGCAAAGGATGAACCCGCGCTGATTCTGGTGAAAGGCTTGCGCGTTCTTGATGAAGTAGAGCATCTCCGCATACTTCGCCGGCCAATTGGGGTCCGGAGAGAGCAAGCGCCGGTAGGAGAACACAAAATCGTGGGAGGTCACGGGCACTCCATCGGACCAGCGTCCGTATGGCTGGAGCTTGAAGGTCCAGACAGTGAAGTCTTCATTGACTTCATAACTCTCGGCCGCAGCGGGAAGGGCCACGTTGTCCTCATCGGGAGAGTCGATAAAGAGTCCCTCGAAAAGAGCCCGGATGATATTGGATTCCAAGACCCCGGAGACCAGATGGGGATCCAGACCTTTGGGCTCATTGGAGTTGCCCATGATCAGGATCCCTTCGCGATTGGCGATCGCGACATCACTCTCGGGCTTGCAAGAAACGAGGAATGCCAGCAGTGGCAGAACGGTGAACAGACGCGCCATCCGCGCGAGTTTGACGAAGCTCACTGGGATTGGGAGGATTTTTTTGGTCTTCCTGTGTCCGAAAACAAAAGTTGGAAAGCCTTGGTTAGAAAGCCAAGCTGGCACTGGGAAATCTGACGAAGATTCCGTTTTAATCCAAGCGATTGCTGATTTTTTCCAAGGCTTTTTCTTTAGTCAGGCCGTGCTTGGCGCGGAGGATGGGGATCTTTCCGTGTTCAACGAACTCATCCGGCCAACCGATTCGCTCGACAGGTGTCGCGATATCGTGGTCATGGAGAAGTTCAATCACGGACGCTCCGAAGCCATTGGCGAGGACGTGATCCTCGAAGGTGCAAACCACCTTGGCCTTGCGAGCGTGCTCACAGATCAATTCCGCATCGAGAGGCTTGATGAAGCGGGGGTTAATGAGAGTCACCGAAAGTCCCTTTTCCTCCAGGGCATCGCGCACTTCTTCCGCCATGGCGAAGAGGTCGCCCAAGCCGATGAGGCAGACATCGCTGCCCTCTTGGACCAATTCGCCTTTCCCGATTTCCAGAAGTGCGGGTTGCTCCTTCGGTTTAGCTCCCGGGCCATTGCCCCGGGGGTAGCGGATGGCGATGGGCCCGTCGTCGTATTGAGCCATGGTCCAGAGCATGTCCACGAATTCTTCTTCGTCCTTGGCCTGCATGTGCACAATACCGGGGATATGCCGCAGGTAGCCGATATCAAAGAGACCGTGGTGGGTGGGGCCATCATCGCCGGAGAGTCCGCCTCGGTCCATGCAAAGACGGACGGGCAGTTCCTGCAGAGCGATGTCGTGCACGATCATATCGAATGCCCGCTGCATGAAGGTGGAGTAGATGGCGAGGAAAGGCTTCATCCCTTGCGTGGCCAGACCCGAAGCGAAGAGCGCAGCATGCTCTTCGGCGATGCCGACGTCATAATAGCGTTCGGGCAGCTCCTTCTTGAAGATATCAAGCTTGGTGCCGCCCGGCATGGCGGCGGTGATGGCGACGATGTCTTCGTCCTTCTTGGCCAATTCAGTGACGGTGCGACCGAAGATTTCGGAATAGGTCGGCTGACCGGCTTTCGTGGAGCCGTCCTCGACTTTGTAGGGCCCAAGGCCGTGGAACTTGCCTGGCATATCGAGGGCCGGCTGATAGCCGCGGCCCTTCTCGGTGATGATGTGCAAGATCACCGGCTCATCCTGCTTCTTGAGGTATTCGAAGGTCTGGATGAGCAACTCGGTATCATGCCCATCAATGGGACCGAAGTAGCGGATGCCGAATTTTTCAAAGAGAACATTGGGGAAGAGAAGATTCTTCGCCGAAGCTTCGATTTTGTGGGCAAATTTACGGATCGACTGACCGCCGACCTTCTCCACGAAGTCTGAGGCCTTGTCCCGCACGGTCGAGTAAGCGGAATGGGTCTGCAGCGCATTGAAGTACTTGGCAATCGCGCCGACGTTCTTATCGATGGACCACTCGTTGTCATTGAGGACAACAATGAACCGTTTGGTTGTCTCTGCGATGTTGTTGAGCGCCTCCAGTGTGGGGCCACAAGTGAAAGCCGCATCTCCTGCCAGAGCAATAACGTGGCTGTCTTCGCCTTTCTGGTCGCGAGCCGCGGCCATGCCAAGGGCTGCCGACAGACAGGTCCCCGCGTGTCCGGCCCCATAGGCATCATGCTCGGACTCGCTCCGGAGGAGGAATCCATTGAGGCCTTCGTATTGGCGGATCGTATCAATCTTATCAGCTCGACCAGTCAGCAATTTATGAACATAGCCCTGGTGGGACACGTCCATGACAATCTTGTCTGACGGGGTGGAAAAGACCCGGTGCAGGGCGATGGTCAGTTCCACGACGCCCAGATTCGGACCCAAATGGCCACCAGTATTCGCAAGCGAATGGATCAGAGTATGGCGAATCTCACTGGCGAGTTCCCCCAGCTGGTGAGGTGCGAGCGCGCGGACATCTTCCGGGGACTGGATATTCTGCAGGAGCGAGGTGGAGGGGGGATTCGTCGGGCTTGAACTAGAAGAGTCTGATGTCATCGGCGGTCGCGTCGGAATTGGAAGTCTTGTCGGCGGAGTCGTCACTGGCGAGTCTGTTTTTGGTCTTCGTCTCGTTGACGCGGACCAACTCGATGCGTTCGCGGGCGGACTCCAGGAGGCTTTGGCAATGTTGGAGGAGGCGATTGCCCTCCTCATAATGCAGGATCAACTTTTCCAGAGGGAGCTGGTCTGTTTCCATCTCGGAAACAAGCTCCTCTAGCTTTTCCATGGCCTCCTCAAAGGGAATTTCTGGCTGTTTTTTCTTTGGCACGATAATCAGCTCCCGGTGCGGTTGGAGGTGTAGAGAATCATGGGAGCCGTGCGGAAAAGGAGGCTCCGCTGATAGGGGAAGCGGTTGTAGAAACGGCTCATCCGTCGGTCCCGGCTACTGACAATGCGGGGATTGCTGTCGGAGCGAGAGGCCACCATGGCCCATCCATCCATCATCAGGGAGAGGTAATCGCCGTAGAAAAGGGATGTCTCGTAAAGCGGGCGGGTGCCATTGGAGATTGGAGTCGTCAGCACAGCAGTGATCGGGGTCTCCTCCTCGTCAGACATGGTTTCCAAGCCCTCAAGCTCAGCCATGCGGAATGGAAGCCAGAGCGATCGGCGGTCGGCATACCAAGCGACGGCCCAAGGTTGGTCGGTGGCGATGATTTCATCCTCATCGACCGCTTCCGTGATGTTCCGCTGCACGATGCTCGGGGCATAGGGAGGGTAATTGGGTGAGGAAGCAATATCCTGCATGAATTGGCGGGGGAGATCGAACAGCATGGGAGCGGCCGAGATGAAGACCGCGCCGATGAGATGAGCTTGGCTAAGCAAAGGATATCGGTCGCCAATATCCAGGCGGGTCCAGAGGATGCTCAGCATGGCGAACCCATAAGCGGCCATGATGGGCGCGAAAAGAAGGTGAAGCTGATTGGAATCAGCAGCTCCCTCGGGCAGCCCGAAGAGAGCCATCCCAAAGCAGGCGCAGAGCCACATCACGAGAATTAACCAGCGGAAATTGCTGATCGCCGGGCGCTTGAAGCCATGAAGAAGGGAGAGGAAGAAGATCGGAGCGGCGATGATCCCGCCGAGGAAGCCGAAGAGGCCGCCCATCTGGGTGAATACGGAGCGGAAGACGCTCATGATCAATCCGCGAACATTGGGTGACACCTCATCCATGGTCCGCATCGCGTATTCCTCGGAATTGGCCAATCCCTCGTAAAGGACGAAGAAGGCGCTTCCCAGCGGATTCCCGGTCACGGAGACATTCACCATCACCGGAAGGATGGCGACAGCAGCCAGACAGACCAATGCGATGATACCCGAGAGACCCCGGGGGCGCATCAGGAAGGAGGCCATCACCGCATAGCCCAGCACGATCCAGATCGCGAGCCAGTGGGTGAGCGCCAGCAGGGCGAAAAAGACGGCAGCAAGAATGGCATGCACGAGACCGAATTGACCTTCCTCCGCCGATTCGATGGCCCGATACGAAAAATAGAGCCCGCAGGTGGTGAAGAGCAGCATCAGCATCTGAGGCAGGCCACTCATCGAAATGGACCAAAACAGCTCGCACAGAACCATCGAGACCACGGTGGCGGAAGCGATTTTGGCATCGAAGACCCGACAAGTGAGTAGGTAGGTCATTCCGACCGCAAGGAGGAAGCAGATGATGGAGAAACCGGCCACGACCCGATCGAGATAATAAATCGACTCGTCGGTCTTCATTCGGTAGCGATCGAAGTCATTGGCTCCAATCACCCGGAAAACAGCACCCAGAATGACAGGGTTGAGAGGGGCGTGATAGGTGTTTGGAGCGATGTCGGCCAAGCGTCCCGAATCATTGGTCGCGTTGAGCATTTGCCGGATTTCCCCTGGCTTGAGGACCTTGGTTTGCAGGCCGTTGCCGCGGGCTATCTCGCGGGCAAGTTGAGCTTGCTCCATGCCTTCCGGAGCACTCAGGCCACGGAAGATTTTCTGGGTGTGGAGCCAGGAGAGGCCCAGGATGAGCACGAAAAAGGCTACCCTGAGAAAGATGATCGTCGCGTTGCTTTTCATCGATTGAAGACAGTCAGAAGAAGGTGGGAGTTCATGCGTTGTTGTTGTCGAGTTCGCTCAATTTCCGTTGCAGGGTCCGGCGGCTGATTCCCAGGAGAGTCGCCGCCTTGGTTTTGTTGCCTTCGGTATGG
Source organism: Verrucomicrobiota bacterium JB023 (assembly GCA_030673895.1). Taxonomy (GTDB): domain Bacteria; phylum Verrucomicrobiota; class Verrucomicrobiia; order Verrucomicrobiales; family Akkermansiaceae; genus Roseibacillus. Next base: position 85,622 of record JAUTCR010000025.1, on the reverse strand, counting down.
CGAAGAGCCCGTTGAATGGCGTCGGTTTCGAGCGCATGCAAGTTAAGGATGGCGGGAGGCGCAAGGTTCTTTTCCGTATCAGACGCAATATCATGCGGCGCCTTGGTGTTTAAGGTCTCAGAGCCGTCGGTCAGAAAGGTGGGGAGATGTCTCGGCTCGATCTGGTCGCTATTGGACATCACCACGCCATGCTCGATGACGGTGCGGAGCTCGCGGATATTGCCCGGCCAGCGCGCATTGCGCAGAATTTCCAAGGTTTCATCGGACAACGGCTTCACGACTCGATCATTCTCCATTGAGAATTCCCGCACAAAAGCATTGGCGAGGAGGATGACGTCCTCGGGCCGGGACCGAAGGGGAGGCATGTCAATCTTGAGGACATTGAGGCGAAAGAAAAGGTCTTCGCGAAAGTCGCCTTCCGAGACCATCTCGCGCAGGGAGCGGTTGGTCGCGGCAATGAGCCGGACGTCGACGGGGACAGGAGTATTCGAGCCCACTCGCTCAATGGTCCGCTCCGAGAGTGCGCGGAGCAGTTTCACCTGGGTTGAGGCGTCGATTTCGCCAATTTCGTCGAGAAAGAGGGTGCCTCCGTGGGCCTGCTCAAAACGACCGATGCGGCGCTGGGTCGCACCGGTAAAGGAGCCTTTCTCGTGGCCGAAAAGCTCGGATTCCAAGAGTTGAGGCGAGAGAGCCGCGCAGTTGACGATGACCAGCTTGTCCGTCGGCCGACCCGAGAGGTCATGGAGAGCGTGCGCGACGAGTTCCTTACCCGTTCCCGTCTCGCCTTCGATGAGCACCGTGGATCGGGTCGGCGCAATCTGCTCGATAGTCTCCGTCACTCGCTTGATGGCAGCAGATTTCCCCAAGATGCGGTCCAGGCCCGTCGGGGTGCGAGACGACTTCTTCCGCAGCTCGGCATTCTCGACCTTGAGCGCGGCATTCTGCTTCTCCAACTTGCGACTGCGGGATGCCTTCTTGAGCAGGTTCTCCACTTCGTCGAGATTGAGCGGCTTGGTCAGGAAGTGGAACGCGCCCCGTCTCATCGCCTCCACTGCAGTATCGACCGAGCCATAAGCTGTCATGATCAGGCAGACCGGGGGCTGGGGCATGCGGAGGGCCTCTTCCAAAAGGTCCATGCCGGACTCCGCACCCAGGCGAAGATCCGTTAGGAGAAGGTCCACTTTCTCCGCCTTCAAGACCTCCCGAGCTTGAGCGAGATCGGCGGCCACGTAGGTATCAAACGACTCGTCCAAGGCCATGCGCAGGCCGTCACGGGTCGGTTTCTCGTCATCGACGATGAGGAGAATAGGCGTCATTGAGTGCGAAATTCTGTCGCACTTCCGGACAAATGCAACGGATTCCCGAGGCAGTATGCGCTTCCGTCATGTTTACGGCTTTTTCGTTGGAGAACTTGGACAGACGGTTTTGACTATTTGGGACGTTATGAACGTCAGAGTGAACATGATGATGCGCCTCCTTCTTCTGCTTTCCCTCCCGCTTTTCGTTGTTTCCTGCTCACCCTCGACCGGCTGGAATTCCCCGAACGGGCCGTCCTCCACGAGTCAATCGGCCCCCGGAAAGACGCTGACCGGCCAATCGACAACTGTTGGTCAAGGCGGTGGAACGGTCACCAACAAACCCATGACGGTAGCGGAAATCAAGGAGCTGAGAGCCAAGCGGGATGCCCTCGCCGCCGAGCGGGATGAGGTCCAGCAAAGTTCCTTCACCACTGCTGATTCCACTCTGCCAACGGAAGACCTGCCTCCCTTGCCTTCGGTAAAGCGGCAATATCCCTACGCGATTCCGGTGCCGGGCCGTCCGGGCTGGGTTTATAACCCCGAGACCCACCAGCCCGTTGATGTGCGTGGGGTGGAAGCAGGGGAACTCGTCTATGATCCACGCGACCCCGCCAATCGCTATCCCGATGGCACGCTGATGCCCGTGGATGAAATGCCGAATAAATTTCGAGTGCCCCGCACAAGGGTTTATTGAGGGGCTTACCGACCACGCTCGTCGCCCCAGAGATGAACGTGCAGTCGATCACCGAGTCGAAAGCCGTTTTGCTGACACAGCGGCGCCAGCCAGCGAGCTCGCTCGTGAAGGATGGACGAGCTTCGCCCCTCCGGCATGAGAATCACCTTGGATGAAGGAATTCCGTAATCGGCGATGAGGCTCTTCACCTCATCCAAATCCCGTGGGTCGGCGACGACAAACTTGAAAAATGCTGAAGGCGCTGTGCCGAACCAACTGAGTACCTCCCGGTTCAGTCGCAGCGAGGCGTCGTTGCCCGAGTTGCTCAACTTGGGCGACACATTGAATTGCGTGACCTGTTCCGCGAGGGCGGGGGAAGGTCGGCGGGTTCCGTTGGTTTCGATCTCGATGAAGGGGAAATGGCCGCCCAAGTGGGCCAACAAGTCAACAATGGCAGCATCCTGCAGGAGCGGCTCGCCGCCGGTAATGATGAGCCGGGGGAGGTCGAGTCGTTTGAGAAGGTCGGAGAGAGAAGGTGGTTCTAACTCGATAATTTCGAGGTGCTTGTCGTATTTTTTTACGGAATCGTGTGACCAGGGTGTCCCTTTCCAATTCCAGGTGTAAGGGGTGTCACACCATTGGCAATGGAGGTTGCAGAGGGACAAGCGAAGAAAGACGGCGGGCGAGCCGATGGAGGGGCCCTCGCCTTGTAGAGTGGCAAAGATCTCAGGAGAACCGTCGGCTTGTCGAACCACTTTCATTAGGCCGAGAAGCTGTTGGAAATCCGCTGGTCCCGCAAGGTACGAAAATTGATGGGAGAAGTTTTTGTGATCCCGGAAGATCTGTATAGAATTTCATTCCAGAAGATGACGAATGCCATCAAGGGAGCCTATGAAGAGGCAAGTGGAGGGCTGCGGCTGCTTTTTATATTGGCCTGCTCAATCATTGTGATTGCGGGGCTCAGAGCCTCATCGGGTTTTTTCGTCCCTATTCTCCTTTCGTTCTTCATCGCGACGGTTTCATTCCCCATCACGAATTGGTTGCGCGAGCACCGGGTGCCACGGGCGCTTGCCGTCTTCCTGACCGTGCTGGTCGATTTTGCCTTCTTGGCCGGCTTGGTCGTCATCGCCGTGGTTTTGTTAGGCGATCTCGAGGAGAAATGGACTGGCAACGGGGGCGATGCCCGCTCTTACAAGAGCCTCGTCGAGCAGAAGATTGGCGAGATGTCGAACGGTATCGTCGAGGAGCTTGAGAAGCGCAACGTGGCCGATGCCCAGGAGAAGGTGAACATCTACTTCCGCGACAAATCAGTCGAGCAACTCAACAAGATCAATCTGGAGCAGGTCTGGAGCTTCGGCACCGGAGTCGTGGGACGGGTGGCATCCTTCTTCGGGACGTCCTTTCTTGTGATGTTGATGACCGTATTCATGCTCACCGAGGCCCGAATGTATGGACGTCGCCTGACCGCCATCTGCGAGGCCAAGGGGCCGAACTTTGAGCGGTTGCTTTCGGCGACGAAGGATATCCAACGATTTCTCGGCATTAAGACCTTCGTTAGCCTCATTACCGGACTTCTGGCCGGCTTCCTCTGCTGGGTTGCCGATTTGGATTTCTTCATCCTCTGGGGAATTCTAGCCTACGCACTGAATTATATTCCGGTCGTTGGTTCGGTCATCGCCGGGGTGCCGCCCACGATTCTGGCTGCGCTCTTATTTGGCTGGCCGCAGGCTCTCGCGGTGGCAACCGGATACACGGCGATCAACGTGTTCCTGGGTAATTTCGTGGAGCCGATGATGATGGGCAGCCGCTTCGGGATCTCGACGCTCGTGGTCATCTTGTCCGTTCTCTTCTGGGGGTGGATCTGGGGACCCGTTGGGATGCTTCTGGCCGTGCCGCTCACCATGCTGCTCAAGGTGGCCATGCTGAATAGCGAGGATTTTCGCTGGCTGGCTGTCGCGATTAGTAAGGAGGACAAGGACCGTATCCGAGAAACGGTTAGGGAGCTACGCGAGGCTGTGGAGGCTGCCGATGGAAGTCCGATGGAAGGCTCATCAAGCGAGAAATTGGCCAAGGCTGATTAGAGGTCGCACCGTTTTTTATTTGGTGCGCTCCGGGTCGCCGGGGTTAGCATGCGGGCATGGACGCGCTCATATCCCAAGTCGAGGCTGGAGAGGAACTGGATGAACGCCACGCGGCGGCGGCGGCGGAATTCTTACTCAATGAGGACATCTCGGACGAAAAGAAAGCGCGCTTTCTCAAGGCGTTTGCGACGAAGGGAGAGACGCCGGCGGAAATCGCTTATTTCGTGGAGGCCTTTCTTGAGCGCTCGCTGCCGGTGGGCCTGGACCCCGAGGAGCTGGATGGACCAACCATCGATGTCTGCGGCACGGGAGGGGACGGGCTCAATCTCTTCAATGTCTCAACGACGAGCATGTTCATCATCGCTGCCGGTGGCGCGAAGGTTCTCAAGCATGGCAATCGGGGGGTGACCTCCAAGAGTGGCGGCGCTGATGTGTTGGAAGAACTTGGAATCGATATCGAGCAGGGCCCGGAAGATTTCGTTGAGACGGTGAAGCGTTCCGGACTTGGCTTCCTATACGCCCGCAAATATCACCCCGCTTTCAAGGCGGTGGCTCCTGTTCGCGCCCAGCTAGCCAAGGAAGGAGTGCGGACTATTTTCAATCTCATCGGACCTTTGCTCAATCCAGCGCGTCCCCAGTGCCAGCTGGTCGGCGTCACTCGGCGGGAGCTGGCCACGTCCTTCTCAGAGATTCTTCAGCGCCTTGGCCGGGAATCCGTCTGGGCGGTTCACGGAACGACGGCTGATGGCCGGGCGGTCGATGAGGTCAGCCTGATGGGCTCCACTCGCGTTTGTAAGGCGGGCTCCTTTCAGGATCATATTGACGAGGAAATCAGTCCTGCGGATTTCGGGCTTGAGACAGCTTCCATGGAAGAGCTCCAGGGCGGTGATGCGAAGGCAAACGCTAAGATCCTGATCAACATTCTCGGTAATGAAGAGAAAGGCCCCAAACGAGATATGGTCTTGATGAACGCGGGAGCGGGCTTGGCCTGTGCCGGCCTCGCCGATGATTTGGGCGATGGGATCGAGCGGGCTCGCGGTCTGATCGCCAGTGGGGCGGCGATGGAATGCTTGGACGCGATGCGAACCTAAGGCTCCTGTCCCAGAGCCTTTCCAGGCGCTCGGACAGAATGCGGGTGCGGGAGGCTCCACCCGCTCCGCCAGCGAGACTTTAGGGAATGAGCCTGATGGTCAGCGGGTAGCGATACATCTCGCCTTTGTTGGCGGCGACGCAGGCTTGGATCTGGAATATCAGAACCGCAATCATGAAGGCCGCCCAGAGAGGCATCAGGAAAATGAAACCAAGCCCGAAGGTCACGATGCCGACTACTGATAGAATCGAAACGAAGACGATGGCGTAGATGGCGACCGAAATTGCAAAATTGAGGGATTCCTTCCCGTGAGCATTGACGAAGGCCGACTCGTCTTTCTTGACCAGCCACAGAATGAGAGGGCCGAGAAAGCCGGTGAGAAGCCCCAAAAGGTGGCAGAGCATCCCCATGGTCCGCTCCTCCGAGTTAATTGAATTGGCAGCCAGCTGGGTGGGAAGGCCCGGGGGAGGCTGGGGAATGTTTGTTCCGGGGTTGTTGTTCACTCCCGACAACTAGCGGAACGTCCTCCCGAGGTCGAATCGAAAACGGATCCGGAGCGAGCCGGATCCGCTTAATCAAATGAGCTTAGCTTAGGAACTTGGGCAGCTCGGCATCAAGCGCATCGAAGAGTTCCTTCATCGTCTCAGGGGTTTCGTTACCCATGTTCGAGATACGGAAGGTCGTACCCTTGATCTTCCCGTAGCCTCCATTGATCAAGAGGCCGTGGTTGTTGCGAACGGCCTTGATCCAGCCGGAAAGGTCAAGATTGTCGGGCGTTTTGAAGCAGACGAGTGTCTTCGAGCGGAAGCCTTCTGGCGGCAGGGGCTCGAAGCCGTGTCCTGCACCCCAGTCGAGAAGCATCTGATTGGTCTTCTCGTGCCGTTGATAGCGATTCTCCAAGCCTTCGGCGAGCATGTGGTCGACCCGCTCCTTGAGCGCGTAGAGGTGGGGAATGGCTGGTGTGGAAGGCGTGTTGTTCTTCTCGTGATTCTTTTGGAATTCGAGGAAATCGAAGTAGTAGCCCCGGTCGGATACCTGCGCCGCACGTTGCTGGGCCCGCTCGCTGGTCACAAAGAGGGCGAGACCCGGAGGCAAGGCGAGAGCCTTTTGCACCCCGCAGAGCATGACATCGATGCCAAGCTCGTCACAAGGAATGGGCAGGGCGGAGAAGGAAGAGACGGTGTCCACCACGAGGAGGACATCATCGAATTCGCGCACAACCGCCGCGATTTCCTTCAGCGGATTCAGACAGCCGGTGGACGTTTCGTTGTGAACCAGGGTGACCGTGTCGAAGCCGCCCTCGGAGAGCTTGGCTCGCACGGCTTCAGGGTCGATGGGCTGACCCCAATCGACCTGAATGGCCTCGGCTTCTTTCCCACAAGACTTGGCGACGCCGAACCACTTGTCGGAGAAGGCTCCACAGCAGAGATTGAGCACCTTCTTCTGCACAAGGTTCCGGATAGCTCCTTCCATGACTCCCCAAGCGGAAGAGGTGGAGAAGAAGACCGGGCGCTCTGTCATTGCAACCTGTTGGATGCCGGGCTGGATGGAGGCGTAGAGCTCCTCGAAGTCCGCACCCCGGTGACCGATGGTAGGGCCGCACATGGCGGCGTAAGTTTCCTGAGCCACGTCAACAGGACCGGGTGAAAAAAGTTTGGGTTTGGCCATGCGGGCGGAAGATGAGGCGGAGATTTGGAGGAATCAAGTGTGGAGCGCGAAATCCTCCCGGCTTGAGGCGGCCCTTCCCGCCGGCAGTGTGCAAGACGAGTCTGATTATACAAAAAAAGAGCCACCCTGAACAGGCGGCTCTTTTTTATTCCGTGTTGCTTGCCGGTGTGTGCGAACCGGGTTGGCTTCGGATGAAAGGGTATTGTTAAGCTGCTTCCTTTTGCTTGGCGAGCTCTTCTTGCTTCTGGGCAAGGCCTTCCTTGGCTGCTTCGCAGACCGTGTTGAAGGCTTCGATATCGTGAACGGCAAGGTCGGCGAGGACTTTGCGGTCAACCTCGATGCCCGCATAATTCAGGCCTTCGATGAAGCGGGAGTAGCTCAAGCCCTGCTCACGGACACCGGCGCTAATACGCTGGATCCAGAGGCGACGGAATTGTCCCTTGCGCTTCTTACGGTCGCGATACTCATACTGACGTGCCTTGTAGACAGCGTCCTTGGCGTAACGATACAATTTGGAGCGGAAGCCACGGAAGCCCTTGGCGCGAAGTAATACGCGCTTCCGACGCTTGCGTGAAGCCGGTCCATTAGTTGCTCTTGGCATTTTTTATTCTCTACTTGAATGAACGGTTTATTCAATTTCGTCCCCGGCCGTCTCGTCCATTCGTGTTTCCAGAGGAAACAGGCGGCTCGGGGGATTCCTATTTTTGCTCTTACGCAAAGGGCAGGTTCTCGCGGACGGCCTTGAGGTTTGTCTCATCGACCAGAGTCGCTTGGCCGAGACGACGCTTACGCTTACGAGATTTCTTCGTAAGAATGTGGCGTTTTCCCTGCTTGCGACGCAAGATTTTGCCCGAACCGGTCACCTTGAATCGTTTGGCGACGGCTTTGCGGGTTTTGGCTTTTCCAGCTGTTCTTGCCATGGGAGCGCGGAGGCTAGTGGGGTAAAGCAGAATTTCAAGACGATTTTTGTAACATTTTAGATTTCAGAAATTGCTGCGGAAAATAGGCTCGGTCCCGTGGAGACGGCCAACGGGATCATCATAAGGATACGGAAGTTGACGGAGTCCAGTCTGATCGTCACTTGGTGCACCGAGGAATGGGGCGTCTTGAAGACCGTCGCCAAGGGGGCCCGGGGGCCGAAGAGTCTGTTTTCCGGGAAGTTGGACCTCTTTGTCAGTGCCGAGATCGGCTGGGTCCGCAGTCGCCAGAGCGAGCTGCACACCTTGAGGGAAATGGTAGTGGGGAGTTATCGGGAAAGCTTGCGGGGTGACTATTCTCGGACGGTGATGGCCGCCTATTTCGGCGAACTGGTGGAGCGAGCGGTGGAGGGAGAGAGTGCCATTCCCAAGGAGCACGATTTATTGAAGCGGGCCTTGGATTTCTTGGCCGGAGGGGGAGAGGTCGAGAGGGCCTTCCCATTCTTCGAGAAAGAGCTGGCCCGAATCCTAGGGGTTGGCGATGGGCGCCAAGGAAGTCTTCAGTTGGCGGAAGCGTTAAACGGTGGCTTCCCCAGAAGCAGGCGGGAGGCGGCCCGTCTCGCAGGTTGACGACGGTGTAGGTCGGGCTGGTTGAGACTGTTGTCGTGTGGATTTGCAATAGTTGATTTTGGGTCTCCAAGTGATAATTGGGTCGAGATTCCTCGCGCTAGCCCGTAGTTCTAAGGTCTCGACTAATGAAGATCACGCCCAAGTCTATTTCCGTTTTTGTCCTGCTTGTCTGTTGTCTGGGGACCATTTTGGTCGGAGTCCAGAGCCACGGGAAGAGCGCCGGAGCTGGCGGCGAGAAAAAGAAAATCCTCGTCATTCGAGGTGCTTCCACGCATGGGAAAGACTCCCACAATAATGATGAGGTGGGTCGGCTGATTGTCGACAAGCTGGAAGCTTCTCCCTATGCGGATTCGTTCGAGGTGACGACCACACTGAACTACCCGAAAGACCTCAGCCTGGTGGAAGAGGCTGATTTGATCATCATCTCAAGTGACGGAGGCGGCAGGCACGCCCTGGGTAACAAGAAAGAGCCAGGCAAGCACATGAGGCACCTCGATGGCGTTTTGAAGAAAAACAAGACCGGTCTCATTGTGATTCACTGGGCCACGGATGCCCCCTCTGGTGGGATGGGTCAGCTCAATGCCGAAAATGCCGGCATGATGATGGATTGGATTGGTGCAGTTTATTATTGGGTTAAGCGTGGCAAAGACCCGGCAAGCAGCTGGACTTGGAAATACCCTTCCCTTGAACTCAAGGTGAATCAGGGACACCCCATTTCCAACGGTCTGCCGGAATCCTTCGAGCTGCAGGACGAGTATTATTTCAACTTCTTCACAGCCGAAGGGGGGAGAAACCCAGGTTCGGAAAATGTCACCTTCCTGCACACTGCGGTGGCTCCGAGCCACCGCAGCGACATGGACAACAAGGATAACTGGCGGAGACAGCCGGTCTATTGGTCCTTTGAGAGGGAGAACGAAGGCCGCTCGGTGGCAATGACTTCGGCTCATTTCTACCGCACTTGGGCGAATCCTCATTTTTTCCAGACCTTCGCCAACAGCGTCTTCTGGACACTCGGACTGGACGTCCCTGAGAACGGCGTGGACATGCCAACTCCGACCCAAGAGGAGCTTCTATCCTACGGGAATGTGAAGCTGTTCAAGTAAGCTCAGCGATTGCGAACTGCTTTCAAGCGGAGGAAACCCCGGGGAGCTTCCTGCGCGTTATCGCGTAGGGTCGAGACGAGGACGGATGGCCGACCAGTAATCGCGAACAGCTCGGTCTCGATCTCGGGGTCTGCTCTTCTCCAAAAGGTCAGGTCGCGGGAGATTTCTAAAGTGAGGAAGATGTCGAGCCCGGGCGAATAAAAATAGCTCTCGCTGGTGCCAACAGGTGCCAAATCAGAGGGAACCAAGAAGCTTAGAAAAGCATTCTGGGCGGAGGTGAGGCCGGCCTCGATCGCATCGTGATTGGCCTCATTGGGGCTGCTCCCAAGCAGCTCTTCCAGAACGAAGGGCAGGCCGTCTCCGTCATCATCAGTCAGGTCGCGGGGCCGAAGGGTTTGATAGAACTCCACGGGATCCTCACCGGGAATCGAGACGCTGGTCTGTGTGCTGTAGTGCAGGTACCCCCCCGTATCGACAACGAAGCTGGCGAAGTTTCCGCTGGCGAGAAGAGACGGGGTTGTCCAGCCGGAGCGACCGAATGTCGCGCACCGGATGGAGCCAGAACCCAACGAATCCCAAGTGGCGCTGAGCCGACCCAGTTCATCACACGCGAGGTGGATTCGACCGATACTTGCAAAATCCTCAAGGGTATTGAGTTCCCACCCTCCCTCGGCTTTTCGAGCGCTCTGAAGTTGGCTCGTGATTTCGTTGTGAAAGAGGATGACCGGCTCGGTATCGAAAGTAAGGGACTGGCTGGCACCAACCTCGGTTGAGGGAGAGGAGGCCAAGCCACTCGTCACGGTCTGCCAAGCCTGGCTTGGGGCAAGGTTTTCCGGATCGAAGCTGCGGTAGAGTAGCCGGGAGTGAAAATTGTCGGCAGCGAGTTCCTCATGGGTGGTGGCCGCGAGGTGCACGGTTTGATCCGGCTCGGCGAAAAGGCTGAGCTTGGAGAATTCCTGCATGCCGGGCGCCGAAAAGCGTCCCAGTTCTTCATAGGTGAAGGAGGGGGCGAGCAGCCGACCAACGATGACCTGGGAGGAGGTTCGGCTGACGACGAGGACGTTTCCATCCTCGAGCGGGGCCATCCGTGCCGAGGGTTGGCCGGAGGAGCTGAACGCGAAGGTCGGTTGTGAAGGCGAGGAGCTGTTGAGATGATGGAGAACGCATCCAGTCTCTAGCGTGTTTCCGTTGCTGTAACTCGATGAAGTCAAAAGCAGCACTTGGCCCGTGGAGGTGGTGATGGTGGCTTCCAAGCGCTGGGTAAAAGCACTTGGCAGCGCGTTGAGAAGAATCGTCGCTCCATCTGTCTCGCGAGAGTAGAGCAGGGTGTCGAGGGTTTGCCCTGAGATTTGAGTGAGCGTAACGAAATGATGGTTCCCACCGGAGTCGACAGCCAAAAGGGAATCTCGTCGCACGTTTTCTCCGGGATTGGGGAGAGAGACGGTCAGCCCCCCGGTAGCGGCGAAAGGCGAAGCCCCCAAACCGAGCGTGAGGTGAAGGGTGATGATGAACGCAAGTTGCGAGAGGTGAAGAGGGAGTCTCATATCCGGGCTTGGGGAAGAATAGTTCGGCCACTTGATGATCTTACCAACCGAGAAACGAGGACTGATTTTTCGGGTCTCAGCGCCGCATTTTGAAAGGCGCGCGGAGCTGCCGTTCCTTCTCGGGTAGGCATCGAATTTAGGGAAGGCGGTGGCTCGGCTCCCGCGCTCCGTCAGTTCGTTGAGCGGAAAGATCAGAACTCGTATCCCCAGTTTTCGATGTCTTTCCGGTAGTAATCTTCAATCAAGCGGCGGGTCTTATCCTCATAGAAGGAGCGGTAGTCGACCGGTGTGCTCGCGACTTCATGAGGTAGGGTGATGGTGTCGATTTCCAACTTCCCGCAGATCGTTTCAAAATCCCTCTGCAAGTGCTCAAATCGTCCCACAAAGTCGACTCCCAGTTCATCATTACGCGTTTTGACCCAGTCCCATTGCGGCGGGAGCTGGTTGCGTTTGATCGTTTTCGCAACGAAGGAAGGGAATGATTGGCGGGGCCACATCTTCATACGTTTCCGCTTTTTCTCATCCCGCATAACGTTGCGATACCAAGAGACCATCCGGCTCCATGGGTTTCTCACGTAAGTGAAAACGAAGTAATCATCCTCAATCGAGCCATTCTCTTGCTTCAGGATCAGAGTCTGATGGTCTTGATCCCCACGATTACCCTGGTACCAGCCGAAAGCGCGTTCTATGCTCGTTCCTCCGGTTTTTGGGATGTGGATGAAACAGAAGCGGCGTTCGGGGCAGACGTTTTCAATCATTTTGGGTTCGGGGGATCAGGTGAGTCCTTTCCATTTGAGGTAGTAGGAAAGTCCTCCTTTTCGCCAGAGCTTGTGAGGACGGGGCTGTCCATGGGTCCAGAGAACTGCCGCCTCGGGTGGAATCGGCCGCCCCCGGGCTTCGCGCTTGAAACTGAGCACCAAGCCGGGATGCAACTCATTCCAATAATCGCAAACGGGCAATTGGCCCGTTTCTTTGAAGTGATCGAAGAGGAACCGTTCGCTGCCCTGCGAGAGTTCGCGATATTTTCCGGGGTTTTCCTTCAAGGTTTGCCAAAGTGAATCCCACCGCCCGGCCGGAAAACTGGCAATGTTTCCTCCCACCTTGTTAGTCCGACTGGGATCGACGTCATTGCAGATGGCGAAATCTCCCCGGTAGTCAAACATCGGCGACAAGTCTCGCAAAAAGACGTTGTCCAGATCCATGACGAGGATTTGCCCGTTCAGGTCAGGGTCTGCGGCGAGGGCCCGAAATTTGGGCAGGCATCCTCCCCATTGCCCGCAGGAACCAAGCTCCTTGATTTCGAAATCTTCTTGAGCATCGAGATAAGCGTTTCGAAATCGCTCCGGACGGTCGGTATAGAGAAGATGCCGGAAGGGTTGTCCGGCCAATTTTTTCAAGCTCTCACGAAAGCGTTTGAGGTAGAGAGGAGCCAGGTCGCGCCCTAGCTTGCCCTTGCCGGGCCAATCTCCCCAAAGGAAATTGACCACGGTCACCTCGGGGTCTTGCTTGGGATGGGGTTGCGATGGCGGAGCTTGCATTGGCTTGGGAAAGATAGGGAATGGGATTGAGAGGGAACAAGTCCTCAACGCTCAGGATTGAAAGTAGGAGCGAGGCAAGGGGCAGGAGGGAGAGTGATTGATGAGCCTGATGCGAGGCTGATTGGCAAGCGACTGAGGGAGAAGGCTGAAGGAGGGCGCGATGCGATTGCTCAAGTGGATTTCAAGTTGGCTGGCGGGAGCCTGATCCGGCGCCTCCTGATAAGCTCGGCCCCGGCCTCCGAGGTCAAGGCCGACGAGATCAATCTGATCCGGCTGCTGGCTCAGGGCCAGCTGAAGAGCCGCAAAAGCGACCGTGCCGCCGGGAAAAACGCCCGCCAGCGGATTGAGGCTGAAACCGATTTCAGGCCGCTCCCGGTGGAGAAAAAATTCAGCCTCTTCAGCCAACTGGCTCCAAGGCCGTGCGGGTAACGAGTAGTAACGATTGACGCGCTCGATGATGGTGAATTTGGCCTGCGCAAGGAGCTCGGGAGAGCGGGACGCCAAGGTGGCGGCGGCCTCGGGCTCCAAGAAGAGAAGCGCGTGGGAGGCGACTGCCCGAGTCAAATGGTCTATTCCGGTCAGCGCAAAACTTCGGTCGGTGATCACGAGCGCATCGGCCTGCAGCGCATGCTCGCTCAACAGAGTGGGGGCACCATTAACTCCAAGAATTAGGGGCTTGGAAGAAGCCGCTTTCGCCCAATCGAAACTGCGTGCGGAGGGTCCGGTGGCGACAAGGAGAATTTGCGGTGCCTGCAGCGTCGCGAGAGCTTCCTCGAGCGGGATGGAAGAGAAGCGGTGCTCACCAGCTTGGAGTTGCCAGCAGCCGCTGTCCGCGATTTCCACGCTGACATCTTGCGGATAGTGGCGATGATGCTTCCAAACTCCCCGCCAGATTTGCTTGTGGATGGGCTTGGCGAGAAAGGCTGGCAGCTTGCCTACGAGCGCATCCTGCCTTCGTCGTTCCTCAAAGGCCGGGGGAAAGCGGGCGGGAAAAGATGGGGGGAGATTGCTCAAAACAAGGCTTCGGTCATCCGGGTGGATTGCTGGTGCGACTTCACGGCTTCGCGATAGTGCCGGGCTCGTTGGGGATTGAAAATTGAGTAGGTGAGCGATTTGCGGCGATACGCAGCGAGATCGGCCGAGGAGGCGAGGGGAAGGGGCTTGGGGGTAAGCGCTAGCTCGGCAAGGTGTTCGCTGGCGAAGGAATGCCAGATGGTGTGGGCGAAGTGCTTGTGCGTCTGGGGAGGCCCGAGCCAAGGCTTGGGGGCGCCGATGTAGTGAAGATTGAGGGTCTTCCACTCTCGGACGAGGCGCTCGCAGGAGCCGAGGCCCAGCCGGTAGTTCAGCGGATCGGGCAGCAACTTCATTCGCCCACGGCAGAAGTAGTTCCAGACAGGTTGGTCACCGCGCGCCATTCCAGTCGTGGCCGCCCGGAGGGCGATGGCGTCCGGGATGAAGCCTTCCTCGCGGATGGCGGCAAGGTTCATCCAGAGAATGCCGGCATTGAGGTAGGGGAGCTGGAGCTCGGCAGGAGTGAGGGTGTCGCTCCAGGGGCAATCGTTGCCGATGACGCTGATATAATCCCGCACCCCCGCGAGGAGCTGGGACGCATCGTCGCAATCAATCTCCTCGATACCCCGCAGATAGAGCACGTCGGCATCGAGGTAGATGAGGGTCTCCAGATGAGGAAAGAGTTCGGGGAGAAGAAACTTGGCGAAGGTCATCCGGGAGCCCCGCCGCTCCGGCAAGGTGGCCAATCGTTCTTCCGGGATCTCATGGCGCTCGAGGGTGATGTCGATTCCCTTGCCCTTGGCCAGTCTCTTCAGACAGGCGTCGAGAGAGCTGAAGGAAGCGGGCTCGATTCCTCCATCAAGTAGATGGAAGTGATAGTCCCTCGCTCCGTTTGCAGAGTAGACTGCCGAAGCCAATGCGGCGGCAAGGCCGGGGAAGAAGCGCTCGTTGGCAATCGAGGCCGCATGGAGGGCGGGCTGGCTCATGGTCCTGAAGGGGCTTCATCTTCGGTCCAGTGCTCGCTCACCCAAGGACACGGCTGCTGATAGCATTTAAGGTGGGAGATGGGGGTCGGCTTAATGCGCGTTTCCTGCGAGAACGCGGCTCGGAAATGCTCCCAAGGGCTGGGGTGGTGATCTTGCTTCCCATTCCAGATTCCCGCAGCGGCCTCTGCGGGGTTCGGGACCCCGGGGAAGGCGATGGCCTTGGCCCCCGTGGGCAAACGCGCGGGGCGAAAGTAGCGCATGAGGTAATTGTTCCCCAGGCAATGCACCCGATAGTGGCGGACCCATTCCTTGGGCCAGAAGTGCAAGTTGTCGGCGACGTGACTGGTGACGTAATGCTGCTCGAACTGGTAGCGGTCAGCGATGCCTTGAGGGTCCTTTTTAAATTCCTCATAAACTTGGGGATAGCCTCCGATGGGGAAGCGGAAGAGGGTGGTCTGACCGAGTCTTTTGTGGGGTTTGAGCCAATTGCGGGTCAGGATGATATCGTCCGGATCACCGTGCTGAAAGAAGTCGTCCAAATTGGCGACGATGACCGTATCGAGGTCGATGAAGAGGGCGGTGCCCGTTAGCCCGAAAAGATCTTTTTGCCAGAGGGCGGTCTTCCTCCACTTGCCCGGGACGTTCTCAGGATGGGCGACGCCGAGCTCGGGGAGAGGGAGATGCTGGATCTCGGGATGAAGACCGGCGGGGTCGTCGGTGAAGCAAACGAATTGGTGCTGGAGGGTGAGATGCCGCGCCGTCATCGCTCGCAGGCGATTGACGTAATCGGGCCCATAACGGGTGCCCCATTTGATGCAAAAGACGTGTCGGTTCATTCTCCGGCGTGAGCCACGGTATTGCGCTGGCTGGCGGCAGAAGAGTCAAGGGCGGACGGAGGGATGACAGGGAGAGCGGTTTGGACCCAATTGGCCGTGCCGCTAGGCTGCGGGCAATGCCGAAACTGGTCCAAGTGATGCTCGCCTATGGTGATGGTGGTGCGGAGACGTTCTTCGAGAAGCTGGCCATCGAATTCCAAAAGGCCGGCCTCGAGCAGACCCTCATCATCCAAGCCCATCCGGAGCGGGAAGCTCGATTGACGGAGGCTGGTTGTGAGGTGCGGGTGATCAATGCAAGGGGCTGGCGGAAGCACTTTGCCAAGCCGATGGTCGGGCGCATCTGCCGGGAGGTCGGTGCCAAGGTCGCGCTGGCTTGGATGAGCCGGGGAGCGGCGGCGGTGCCGAAGATGAAGGGACTGGCGAGAGTGGCCCGGGTGGGTGGTTACTACCGGGGCAAGTATTTCACAGGCTACGATGCGGTGGTGGGTAATGCGCCCGGCGTCATCGAGTGGTTGGAGAAACAGGGGGTATCGAAAGAGAATCTTCGTTTGATTCCGAACTTCAGCGAAGACTTGAATGAGAAGTCCCAAGGCAAGTTGGCGGACCAGCTTAACTTACCCTCCGGAGCCCCGGTTGCGGCCAGCGTGGGGCGTTTGAAGGGAGTGAAGGGGCATGACATCAGCATTCGGGTCGCGGCGGCGATTCCTGAGCTTCACCTCCTGATTGCGGGCGGCGGGCCTAAGGAGGAGGAGCTCCGGACGCTCGCCAAGGAGTTGGGCGTGGAGCAACGGGTTCATTTTCTCGGATGGTGCCGTGAGATGGGTGAGGTTTATCGGCTGGCGGATGTCGTGCTCTTTCCCACCCGTTCCGAGCCGTTCGGCAATGTGATTGTCGAGGCTTGGCGACAGCGGGTCCCCATCGTGACCTCCAATCTCGAGGGGCCTGCTTGGCTGGTTGACGAGGGTGAGACGGGGTTGCTTTGCGAGAAGAATGATGTGGAAGCCTTCACTGACGCGGTCAAGCGGGTGCTGGCGGATGGGGAATTGGCTAACCGGCTAGTTGCCAATGGTGGACGTGTCCTCGAAGAGAGGTTCTCAACGGAAGCAATCGTCGCGGCTTATCAGAAGCTGTTTTCCGAGCTTACGGGGGGCCGGGGCACGCGGTAGGCGTTGACGAAAACGGTGGGGTTCTCTCCCGGACGACTCATCAAGCGACGGAAAAAGCGGCCCGGGGCGAGATGCTCTTCATAGTAGTCGACCGCTGCCTTCGAGAGCCGGGCGATCTCTTCTGTTGGCATGCGGATGGCGGAGGCGACGATTAAGAGAAGGTCGTCTTCGTTTTCGAAAACAAGACAGTTCTCGCCATGCTGGAGAGGAGGGTCGAGGTATTGGGGATATTGAAGGATCGGGATGGTGCCGAGAGAGAGGCTCTCAATCAGATTATGGCAAAGAGGCATGCCGACCCCGGGAAGAGCCAGAAAGAAATCGCTGTCGCCCAAGGTGGGCAGCCACTCGCTTTTGGCCACTCGATCCTGCGCCCGATAGCAGAGCCGGATCTTTGCCGGGTCCAGGCTTTCCTCCTGCAGGGCTAGCTCGATCATCTCGATGGCATCGGCGCGATTGAGGACACCATAGACGGACTCTAGTTCAGGCTTTGCGTATTTCGGCCGTTTGGCTTCCCCCGCGAAAAAGACCCTCTGCTTGCGCGGATGACCCTTCCGGAAGTCGCTGAGATCATGGCCTTGATGGATGATGGAAGGGTGGCTGGAGAAAGGCAGGGCATACTCATCGGGCCGGACAGGACGGCGTTGCTCGTAATCGATGAGGATCGTCTTGCCGATTGAGGTGAACCGGTCCGCGGATCGGGCGTGGTCCGTCACTAGGATGCTGCCTGCCGGGAGATCCTCGTCGCCATGGCAGACTCCATGGGGCAGCTCGAGAAGAAGCCTCTTGAAGCGCTTGTGCGGGAAGGTGGCGAGGAAGCGATAGCGATCCCGAAAGAGAGGATGGAAGCCCGCCGCGATGGCCTCGTGGACGAGGTAGAAGAGGTAGCGTCCTCCCACGCCGTCGATGGCGTGGCTGGTGAAATCGAAGACGGCGCAAGGAGTCTTGGCGTCGGGCAGATTGAGGCCCTTGCTACGAAGGGTCTCGTAGCTCCGGTGGGAGGCCGGGGAGAGGTAGGTGCGGAGGCGGCGTCCCCAGTCGTCGATCTTCTTGGCGGGCGGCATGATTCAAGAGCTGGGAGGAACCGGCGATTTGATGATGCCGTCAGGACACCAGACGATCTTCTTGTCGATAACGTTCTGACGCAGCGCCTTGTTCTTGGCCACCTGTTCCGCGTTCTTGTAGCCACGTTTGTGGTCGAGATGGAGGCAGATGGCCCGGTTGCGGATTTGCTTTGATTTGAGACCCGAGTTCCAGAGCCGCTCCCCCAGTTCGCGGTCGGATCCTCCATACTGCATTGTCTCGTTGAAGCCATTGACGGCGATGATGTCCTTCGTCCAGCCACTGGCATTGCAGTTATTCCACGTTGCTTTGGTGGGAGTCAGGAGGTCTGCGAGAGTATTCCAAGGCGAGGTGAGGCCCAGGCGGAATTGCTGCGAGGCTCCCTCCAGGCCATTCTCCTTGAGCCAAGCGACGTCGAAGGCGCGACCGGAGGCGATGTCATCCAAATCGATTTGGCGGCTCAACTCGATGGGGAGCTTGCAGTAGCCGCCGGAGAGGAAGTAGCCTGGCTCGGCCTGCTCCATGTGGACGGCGAGAAAATCGGGGCGGGGGACGCAATCGCCATCCGTCATCAGCAGGTAGTCGTGGCTGAGCTCCTGCAGGGCAAGATTCAGAATCGTTTGCCGCCGGTATCCTTGGTCCTCGTGCCACACATGATTGAGCGGAATCTTAGGGTGATCCGCTCTGAAGCGCTCGATCACGTCTCGGGTTTCCTCCCCGGACCCATCATCAGCAACGACGAGCTCGAAGTCCGAGAACGTTTGCAAGGTGTATCCATGAAGCACCTTCTCCAACCACCTGGGGTGGTTGTAAGTGCTGATAACGACGGAGATGGCCATAGAATCGTGGGAGTGAAGAGACGAGATGGAAGGGCTGGAAGACTAGCGACTCGAGTCCGAATCGCAAAGGATTCCGTTGGTTTTTCGTGTCCGTTGTTCAAATGCTTTGGACGGGACCACGACCCGTCTGTCAGACGCCCGGGCTCAACCTTCTTCGGGATTTCTCGCCAATTTGAAATAGCGTTCAATCACCCGGTAGGCAACTTGTCGTTCGATCAGAGGATTGCGGAAGGGGGCGACGTAGTCGTGGGCGTGGTGAAGCATTTCCTGAGCAAGCGCGGGGTTATCGAGATACGGTTGCACCACTTCCTCCAGATTTGAGAAGTCATCATTGACTGCGATGTAGTGCTTGCCAGCCACCAGGTTGCTCTCCAGGAACCAGCTCTCCATGGTGGGCGGTTTCATGACGCAGAGGGAATTCGAGGCCATGATCCACTTCAAATTCGAGGCCACGTCGACTCCTTCGACCGAGATGATGAATTTGCTCTGCAGCTGCTCGGTCTGGGGGAGGAAGCCCTTGCCGTAGATCGAGCGATTACTCGCCGACCCGATATCCATGCGGGGGTGCTGGTAATAGCGCTTCACCAGCTCCTTGCGGTCTTTCTTGTGAGCTTTTGAGCGATAGACGATGAGGTCCTTCTTCTCCTCGAAGGAGAGCGGATCCTTGAAGAAGGTGAAGTGCCTCGGGGTATTCAGCTTGAGAAGGACGGCTGCCGTGGTGTCGCCGGCGATGGGGCGGGTTTTGACAAAGGAGGGGGTGGCGGGAACCTCGGTGATATCCCCGAAGATGCTATCAAAGGGCTTGCCCTTGCCGTGTCCCCGGAGGGCATGGGCCATGTCCATTTTGTAAGCGCTATTCTTCGCAAAGGGCATCGACCGCAAGCTGCGGGCTTGTGGCGAAAGAGTGAACGGCTCATTCAGTTGGTTGCATTGATCAACTCGGTCCAAGACCAGTTCCTGTTCCGCCTCCGACAATTGCCCAAAGTTCTTGTCCGCATCGAAGCGATAGAGGCAATCGGGTAGAAGATAGGCAGGGGCGTGGGAGAGGTAATAGCTGACCTTGTGAAGGCTGGGGCGGCGGGACTTCATGGGGGAAGGCTCAGTCGGATGCGGGCGGAAGGAAGCGGCGGTAGAATTGGGATAAGGCGGCGACCTCGCGCTCGATGGAGTAGTCTGCAACGGCTTTTTCACGACCCCGTTGCCCCATCTCGATGAGTTGGCTGGGGTGTTGGAGCAGCTCGCGCAAGGCGACTTCCACCGCCCGCTCGTCTTTGACAGGAATCAATTCTCCATCGATTCCCGGGCTGACGATATCGGCCCAGGCTCCGGCTCTCGTGGCGAGGACGGCTGTGCCGCTGGCGAAGGCCTCCAGCACGGTGAGGCCGAAGCCCTCATTGTCACTGAGCGCGGTCACAAGATGCAGCGCCCGGAACAGCTCGGGCAGACGGTCGAAAGGCTGTTTGCCGAGGAAGATGATGCGGTCGGACAGACCTGCCTCCCGGACTTCGTTCTCGAGCGCACTTTGGAACGAGGCGTCGCGAGGAAGGGTTTCACCGACGATAACAATCGTCGGTTTCGGATTCTTCTTGAGAAGAGGAATGGCGGAACGAACGAGCAGATGGGTTCCCTTTTGCGGACGAATGCGTCCGAAGATACCGATGCCGTAGTCGCCGGGCAGACCAAGAGCGCGCCAGGCGAGGCGCTTGTCCTCTGCCGGATGATAGCGCTGGAGATCGACTCCATGAGGAATCATCATATCCGCAGGGCGATGGAGATAGGAAGCGGCCCCGGAACAAGTGGTAATCAGGCCGTCCATGCGGTTGATTAACTCCTTGGTGAGACGCGAATGATAGCGCTGCGCGGTCGAGGTGAAAACGATTTTGAGCTTGGCTCCCAGCTTCTTGGCGAGAAGGGCCTGAAGCATCTCGTCATTGCGACGGGCGTGAAACAGGAGGGGAGCGCGCGCCCGGCGACCGAGCGACAAGAGCTGTCCGAAGTGAATGACTGGAATGTCGGCGGGCACGTGGTGCTCGCCGAGAATGGCCAGGGGGAATTCCTTCCGGAGATGCGGCAGGGTCTGCAGCATCGTGGAGGTGACCCCGGAGAATTTCCGGTTTGAATTGCCAAGGATGAGGGTGGGGGAGGTCAAGTCTCGGAATTGGGGCTGAGGGTTCTGAGAAAGGCAGGGAGAGGAAGCTCGTCGTGGTTCGTGTAGATATTCGGCACCCCGGATAGCTGTGCCGCCCGGTGCAAGGTGCGATGGGGGGTAAGGATGAGGATGGCTTCGAGAGGGGCTTCTAGCTGGTGGTCATACTGCTTGATGCGAGCGGCGAGAGGTTCCGCGTTCTCTGTCTTCTCGCAGGTCA
This sequence comes from Verrucomicrobiota bacterium JB023, assembly GCA_030673895.1. Lineage (GTDB taxonomy): Bacteria > Verrucomicrobiota > Verrucomicrobiia > Verrucomicrobiales > Akkermansiaceae > Roseibacillus. Next base: position 64,817 of record JAUTCR010000025.1, on the reverse strand, counting down.
TGGCATGAAAGCGCAAGGGGGGCACAGCGGGACCTCGTTTGTCGGCGTAGCCGTCAGCATCCTCGCCAGCGATCGCGGAATGGGAGAGCAGAAGGAGCTGGATGGGACGGGTGGGGGCCGGAGGGGTCGCCGGAGTTTTGGTGCGCTGATCGAAGGGATTCCTGCGGAGTAATTTCCACCTGTCGTGGAGCCAGAGGTAATCGGCCGGAGATCGCCGGATCAGTGCCTCGAGGCCGGCGATGATCGAGGCCGGGCTCGGTTCGCTCACCTCGCGAAAGACGACTCGCCAATGACCGGGGTCTGTCGATTCCACACCGACCGCAAAGATCGGGCAATGGCCCGCCTTCCGTGCTAGAATAGAGGGCAGCGGGGAAAGCGAGGAGAGTCTGCCGAAGAAGGGGATGGGCAAACCGGCTTTGACTCGCTGGTCGGCCACGATGATCAGCACCCCACCTTTTTTGACAAAGCCTGCCGGACTATGGAAGCCGTCCCGCTTGCTGAAGAGGACTGAGCCATCCTGCTCCCGCCGACGCTTGAAGAGAGCATCGACGTAGGGGTTCTTCAGTGGCTGGTAGACGCCGCCGGCTTGCGTGCCGGGTGGCAGATATTGGTGGAGGCGATTAAGGATCTCCCAGTTCCCCATGTGACCGAGCACAAGGATCGCGCCCTTCCCGCTGGTCAGGTGCTCTCGAAGCGCCGAGAGACCGTCGAGGGAGACGTGCTTTTCGACCTCCGCCGTGGTCATCACGCTCGTCTTGAGGGCTCCGATAAAGTTGGCGAAATTGTGCCGGAAGGTCTTTCGGGAAAGAGCGTGAAGTTCAGTCAGCGAGCGTTCCCCTCCGAGCGCGATGCGCAGATTCCGTAAGACAAGCCGGCGATAATGCGGGGAGAGCGCGTAAACGAGCATCCCGACGCCAGAGCCCAATAGTGAAACCAAGCCGCTCGGCAAGGGCCGGAGGATGGCTTCAAAGACGCGGTAGCCGAGATATTCCAAGCCCCAAGCCACCGGCTTTTTCTTTCGCTTTTTCTTGGCCATCAATACTCAGAGATCCTCGCGATTGCGACGGAGGGTGAAGGTGAAACCGACCGCGCCGACAAAAAAGAAATAACAAGCCAAGAGCTCCAAGTAGGCCGAGCAAATCTTGGGGAGATTGGCAGGCACATCTCCCTCCAAAGTGTTCTGCCAAAACGTTTTAGAGCCAAAAAACCGGGCAAAAACGTAAATGATGATAAGGGCCGCGGCGAGGAAGCCCGAGGCCGGATGGCGGGCGGAGAGAGCGACGAAACGGAGAGTCTCGCGAGGATTGTTGACCAAGAGGATAATCATCATCCCGAAGACGGGGATGAGCGTCAGGTCGGGATTGAAGGGAATGATGAGACGCAACCAATCGGTCGATTCTCCAATGGCTGCCGCCAGACACCCCAACGAGAGGGTTTGATAAATGGGGCGGAAGCGACCGGCGTGCGAGGAGGCGGCCAGGCAGAGCGCCATGGAGACCAGCAAGAGGGCTAGCTGGAGAAGCTCCACCGCCGAGTTCTCGAGATCGACCCCAATCGGCGTGGCCCTGGGAAGCCAGGAGGGAAAGAGAACGAGAATGGAGCCGACCACGACGATGGTGGCATTCGTCACGGCCCGGAGCCAACTGGGTTTGTCGCGGTCGGGATTCAAAGTCGCGGCCTCAGCCTAGAGGGAATTGGATGAATGAAAAATCGATATTCGGTCAGCGGTCAGGCCGCTCCCTCTTTGGCGACGGCATGGTAGGTGGTGATGCCTGCCGTCTCATCCTCTTCTTCGTTCATTCCGAAATCGATCAAGTAGCGCTTGAGCTCGAATCCCGCGAGCACGAGGGCGCTCTCGAGTTCACCTTCCTCAAAGTAGTGCATCACTTGGGTGGAATCGTGGGCGCGGAGGCTCTCGCCATCTCGCTTGAGTTCATAATGGTGATGCCGGGTCAGGATGCGATTAGCCCGGTCCAGTTCGTGGCGGGTGTGGATGCTGGCGTCGGTTCCATCAGGCAGCGTGAGCTGATGATCAAGGTAGCTTTCGTTTTCCGGCAAATCGCCTTCAAGCTCAGCCAAGGGCTCGAAGACGGTGAGGTAGAGCCCTCCTCCATCACTCAGCCACTGCCGGAGATGCGTGAGCGCTGCGGGAGGATCCGGCAGCAATTGCAGCGTGAAGGCCGGAACCGCAATGGCCTGATAGGGCTGACTCGGCTGAAATTCTTCAACCTCGGCGCCATGCAGCGTGGGATTGAGAAATTGCTTGGCGGCATGGCGACGACAGAGGGAGAGCATCTCCGGCGCATTGTCGAGGCCTTCGATGTCGAAACCTTCCTTGAGGAGCGGCAGGAGAAGCCTCCCCGAGCCACAGCCGAACTCGAGCGACCGCCCGGGATGCTGGCCCAAGAAGTCGCGGATAAGAGGCAATTCGGCGGGAGGCCCCTCGGCATCCCAGAACAGGTCGTGCAGCTCGGCTTCGAGAGAAGTGTACATGATGGATTAGAGACGGAAGGTCGGGCCTTTCTCGGCACGGATGGATTTTTCCAATTGATAGAATTGTTTCTGGCGTTTCTGCCAGCGGAAGGCGACGACGATGAGAGCAAGCAGGATGGGAAAAGAAAGTGCAACACCCCACACCGTCGATAAGATGAGCTGGGACAGCTCGTTTGCCATCCTCGTCGGAACGGCTTGCCCGAAGTTCGTCAGTTCCATGAGGTGCCGGATGAGGTCAAGAGCTTTGCCCAGTAGACCGAAGCCGGGGGCTAGCAGGAAGGCGGCGAACACGGCAAGTAAGACGTAGAAGCTCGTCCTCAGCTTCCGGATGCGACCCGCCAGTTCATCGAGTGAGGGAGACATATTCAAATTTCGATGACCCCATCATTATCGGGCGCGGGAAGCAAGCGGGCCCGCTTGTCGGTGCGGGGAAAGTGAAGCGTGATGGTGGTGCCGGATTGCTTGTCATCTTCTGCCATCTCGCTGGCCACGGATTGGATTTCGATCTCGCCGCCGTGTTCGCGGAGGATGCGCCGGACGATGAGCAAGCCGAGTCCGGTTCCCGAGGACTTCGTGGTCGAATAGGGTTCGAAGAGGGAGCCGAGCACTTCGGGTGGGATGCCGCTTCCGGTATCGGCAATGCGCACGAGGATCTCATGCTCATTGAAGGTGGTCGCTACCGTAATCTCGCCACCCGAAGCGGGCACCGCCTGGTAGGCGTTCTTGATGAGATTGAAGAGAGCCTGGCGAATCTGGTCGGGGTCGAGCGGGAGACTGGGGAGATGCTCATGCAGATTGAGGTGAATGGTGATCGTGCGGCCGGTGAGTTCGGGCTCCAGGGTTTTGAGCGTCTCGCGGACGAGCTCATTGAGTTTCGTTGGGCGGAGGTCGGCCCGGGCCGGGCGAATGGCATGGAGGAAGTCCTGCAGTAAGGTATCCAGGCGGGCGATCTCCGAGCGAGCCGTGGTGAGATGTTCCATCAGCGGGTCGACGTCGCCGGGAGGGAGTTTTCGGATCTTCCTCTCGAGAAGCTGCAGGTGGATGCCTAGGGAATTGAGCGGATTGCCAATCTCGTGCGCGACCCCGGCGGCGAGAAGGGTGAGGGCATTGAGCTTCTCCGACTCGAGAGTCTCCGCCGTCGACTTCTTATCCTCAGTGATGTCGCGGACAAGCAGAACGGTCCCGAGGACTCGGTTGGTTCCATCGATTTCCTCCGCGATGGGCGAGAGGTAAAAGTTCACAAAGCGATGCTCGGGGTAGAAAATCTCGAGATCCCGCGAGAGCGTCGAGGGCTGGGTGCGGGTGAGCGATTGCCAGTCCAGCCCGCGGATCAGCTTGGAGAGTGATTGGCCGATGGAGGCATCGGCATCGAGTCCGAAAAGGCGGGCAGCGGCCGTATTGAGGAAGGTGATGCTACCCTCTGGGTCGAGAATAAGCACCCCTTCGTGGAGGGCCTCAAAGACAGATTCAAGAAAGCCTTTGTCGCGAAGCAACCGGTCCACAAGGCTCTGGACCTGACGCGGGGAGAGCCGGTCGAGGCGGGAGAGGAGCTTCTCAATGAACGAGGACTTCATGCCGGGATTTTACCCACGAATCGCGCGAGATGGAGACGAAGTTCGAGAAAGGGCGACATTTCCGCTCCACCAATTCGGCGCAGGGGGCAGCTCCGCCGAATTTCTCCTTTGAAATCCGGCGCGCTTTGGGGGAGTTTGCCCGCGATGGGCGAGAAGAAGCAGAGTTTCCTGGTCGATGTTTGGATGTTCTCCAAGGCTCTTCTGCATGACCGTCCTTCACGGCGCCGCTTCTTGGCCCAGCTTCTGATTGGCATCCTCGTCTTGCTCGTTCTTGGCAATTGGCCGCTCCGCGAGTGGGTGGGGGAGACGCCGCTTCGATTCCTCGCCTGGTGGGGGATGGCCGCCTTTCTCACCATCTGGATGCTCCTACTCGCAGTCTATGACGCATCGCGGGTGCGGCGGGAGATCATGGAAGAGGAAGACTGGAAGTAAGGAGTGACGAAGCTCCCTCGGCAAGCTGGTGCAAATTCGCATTGAGCCCGAAGCCTCTACCGCCCAGTCTCCCGCCATGTCTCAAGCGATGGAGGATCTCTTTTCGGTGCTGCGCTTCCCCAGCATTTCCACGGACTCGAAGCATGCTGGCGATGTGCGAGCCTGCGGCGAGTGGTATGTTGAAAAATTCAAGGGCATGGGTCTGGAGGCCCAGTTGCATGAAACTGCGAAGCACCCGGTCGTCATCGCCCGTAATGAACGCAAAGAAGGCCGGAAAACGGTCCTCATCTACGGCCACTATGATGTGCAACCGGTGGACCCACTCAATCTCTGGGATAGCGAGCCCTTCGAGCCCGTCATCAAGGACGGAAAAATCTGGGCGCGCGGCGCGACCGATAACAAGGGGCAGCACATGGCCCACCTGTTAGGAGTGGAAGCGATGTTAAAGGAAAAGGGCGAATTGCCTGTGAATCTGATCTTCTTGTTAGAAGGAGAAGAGGAGATCGGCAGTCCCAATCTGCCCGCCTTTCTGGAAGAGCGGAAGGAAGAGCTGGCTTGCGACGTGATTGTGGTCAGTGACACCGGCATGGTCGCGGAGGGCGAGCCGACCTTGGGCTACGGCTTGCGGGGAATCGCTTGTTGCGAGGTGAAGGTCTATGGACCTGACAAGGATCTTCATTCGGGTGTTTACGGTGGTTCGGTGGCCAATCCCGCAACCGTGGCCGCTCGCTTGATGGCGAGCCTGCATGACGAACAGGGCCGGGTAGCCGTGCCTGGATTCTACGATGAGGTCGTGCCTCTGGAGGATTGGGAGCGGGAGATGTGGCAATCTGTTCCCGGGATGGATGATGCCGACTTGTTAGCAGTCACCGGCTCTCCGGCCCTCTCGGGTGAAGAAGGATACAGCCCGGCGGAGCGTATCTGGGGGCGACCCACTTGTGAGGTGAATGGCATGTGGGGCGGCTACCAGGGAGAAGGCTCCAAGACCGTTCTGCCAGCTGAAGCGGGTTTCAAGTTGTCCTGCCGCCTCGTGCCCGATCAGGAGCCGGCGACAATTTTGCAACGGGTTGAAGCCCACTTGATGGCGCAAGCTCCCGAAGGAGTGCGCGTCGAGATCGAAATGGGGCATTCCGGCAAGGCTTACGTCTGCGACCCTCATTCCGAGGAAGGCAAGGCCGCCCAAGATGCCTTGAAGGATGTCTTTGGCAAGGAGCCTGTCTTGATCCGCGAAGGAGGAAGCATTCCCATCATCCAATCGATGAAGGAGATCCTCGGTGTCGACACCTTGATGCTAGGGTTGGCTCTCCCGGATTGTCAGATTCATTCGCCCAACGAAAACTTCACCGTCGAGAACTTCGAGAAAGGCATCGAACTTTGCCAGGTTCTCTTGGAGAAGCTGGGCTGAGTTCGGCTTAACTCCGCGCAAGGACTTTTCACTCGGATTGTCGCCTGACTATGTTCCTCCAAAGCAGCGGCAGAGCGCTAAAATCAACTGATTTTGAGTGGCTTCCAATTAGATCTCACGTCCTAAATCAGGAGCCTTAACGTGAAACGCCGTCATCTGCTATTTGTTGGGCTGATTGCCTTGGCGGTGAATCTTGGCGCGGCTTATTGGACCCGTTTTCAGATTCGTTTGCAGGTTGATAAGCTTCTCGAGTTGATGGACGCGGCGGTTGGGCGATCAGGTTTCGGGGAAGATCTTACGAGCCTCTCGACGATTTCGTGGCTCGTCGAGTTGGCTCGCTGGAATGTGGGCGGTTTCGCGTGTCTCTCCGTTGCTCTGATTCTTGGTATCATCGCCCGCAGTTGTGTCCAGTTTCCGAATGCCCGGATCCGGGAGGCGGTTGGCAGTCTACTCTATGTGCCAGCACTGATCGTTTTGGGAGGGATGGGCTATTTCTTTTCGCTGGTTTGCGGGAGCTACGCGCAGGCGGGCATTGAGATGGCCAGGCGAGCCGCACGGGATGAGGCCCTCACTCCCGATGAAATGATGGAGCGGATACGCCATGGGCTCACGGGCACCACCGGGCAAGTCGAGATGATGACCGTGGCCGGGGCCTTTCTCGGGCTGGCTTCGGTGGCGTTGTTTTTCGATCTGGTTGCGAAGCTAGGAATCGGGCGCCGATCGGCTTCGTGAGACGGTCCGACAGCAGCCTTGCGCTATGGAGCGGGAAAGCTAGGGTCGCGGGGTGCGCGAAGTAGCGGTAAGACCTCAGTTGGAAGAGTTTCGTCAATTGGCGGAGCAGGGGAATGTCGTGCCCGTTTATGCCCAGTTGGCGGCGGATTTTGAAACTCCGTTGGCCGCTTATCTGAAAATACGGGATGGGAAGTTCGGCTTTTTGTTAGAAAGTGCCGAGAGCACGGATGCGAGTGGGCGATGGTCGCTGGTCGGCACCAATCCACGAGGAATTTTGGAGGCGCGGGGGACGCGCTCGGTCATGCGCTGGGCCGATGGTCGAGTGGAAGAAGAAGAGGGTGATCCCTTGGCGATTCTTGAGCGCATCATGGGGCGTTTCGAGGTTGTTGAGCATGGTGATGCGCCTCCGTTCTATGGAGGCGCGGTGGGCTTCCTCGGCTATGATGCCGTGCGGGTGTTCGAGCCTAGTATCAAGCAGGTTCCAGAGGACGATCTCGGCCTGCCGGAGGCTCTTTTCATGCTCGCGGGAGAGGTGCTAGTCTTTGATCACAAGCTGCGCCGGTTGTTGGTCGTGGCTAATGCATTCATCGACGAACATGAGTCGGCGGAAGAGGCTTTCGCGGATGCGCGGGGCCGGATCGCGGCGATGGAGGAAATGTTGGAACGACCTCTCGAGATTCGAGCCCTCAATGGTTTGGTAGAATTTGATTCGCCGGAACCGCAGAGCAATGTCACCCGCGAGCGCTACGAGGCCAATGTGGCCGCGGCCAAGGAATACATTGCAGCAGGCGATGCCTTCCAGGTGGTTCCCAGCCAACGTTTCGAGACCGAATTCCCCGGCGCGGCGACTGATCTCTATCGGGCTCTTCGGCACGTTAATCCCTCGCCCTATCTTTTCATTCTCGAGCTAGGTGACTTCTCCCTGGTGGGCAGCTCTCCTGAAGTCCACGTGCGTGCCATCAATGGTCGTATCGATATCAGACCCATCGCAGGGACGCGGTGGAGAGGGAAAACCCCGGAGGAAGACGATGCCTTGGCCGAGGACCTTCTTAACGATGAGAAAGAGAGAGCCGAGCACCTCATGCTTGTTGATTTGGCCCGCAATGACGTTGGCCGCATCGCTGAGCATGGCAGCGTCTCGGTGGATGATTTCATGATCATCGAGCGTTACAGCCACGTGATGCATATTGTTTCCAATGTGAGCGGACGCCTCGACGGGAGTCATAGTAGTTATGATGTCTTGCGAGCGACCTTCCCTGCGGGGACGGTGAGCGGAGCGCCCAAGATCCGGGCCATGCAAATCATCAATGAGCTGGAGACGACCAAGCGCGGTGCCTACTCGGGAGCCGTCGGTTACTTTGGCTGGGATGGCAGCCACGACTCCTGCATCGCCCTGCGGACCGTCTTGCTCAAGGATGGCAAGGCCTACGTGCAAGCCGGTGCCGGAGTGGTCGCGGACAGTGTGCCCGCCTCCGAGTATGAGGAGACGCGCAATAAGGCAGCTGGAATGATGCGCGCCATCGGCTTGGCAAAAACGCTCGGCGGGAAGCAGTAGAAAGAGTCGATGAAACAAGTGATACTCATGCTGCTCGGATTGGCAGCTATCGTGCAGGGCGAGGTACGGGAGGTTTCGGCGGAATCAGGTTTGCGGAAGGTGATGTTCGACCTTCTCCGTCCGGAAATTGCGACCCAGGCCGGCAAAGCTGCGAGCGCAGTCAAGTTCCAAGGCAGTTTGAAACGAGAGGGGAAGTGGGCATTTTTCTCTGGTCGTTCCCTGGAGGGGGCGACCTCTATCAGCTTCGAGCCAATGGGGAATGACGATACTTGCGCCCTCTGGCTAGAGACCAGAAAGGGCTGGATCCTCGTGGACTGGAGTGCGGGGCACAGTGATGTCTTCTACCTCGTCTGGGCAGAAGAATATGGTGTGCCGGAGGCCTTGCTCGGTCTCGCCAAGCCATGAAAGCCGACACCTCAACCCTTGAGGAGATGACGTCCCTTCCAAGTGTAATTGAAGCCGGAAAGAGCGGTGAGCGCGAAGGCTCCCCAAAGGCTGATGATCTGTAGCCACCCGCCTGGCGCGGTGAGTTGATGGAGGGGATTCTCTGGAGCTGCGGCCACGAGCAACCAGACAAGGCCGGCGATGCAGAAGGTGAGCTGAAAGGTCGTCTTCCATTTACCCAGATTGTCGGCCGCGATGACCTCGCCCTGTTCCACCGCGATCTGGCGCAGACCGGTCACCAAAAACTCCCGGGCGATGATGACGGAGGTGACCCAGACCGGGCAGAGGCCCTTGGCAGAGAGCAGAACGAATGCGGATGCCACCAATATCTTGTCCGCCAATGGATCGAGAAGCTTCCCCAGCGAAGTGACGAGATTCATCTTCCTCGCCAGATAGCCATCGAGGAAATCGGAGATGGCCGCAATGATGAAAGCAACAAGTGCAATCCAGTTGCCCGTCGTTGTATTGGCCGAGGCAGCGGCCACAAAGACCGCGGTGAGAACCAAGCGGGCGACGGTGATGGAATTTGGTAGATTCATGAGAAATATAGAAAGGGGAGGGAAGCACGAAGGCCGGGCCAGCTTGGGGACCAACGACCTAAGCAAGATCTGACAATAAATCCGGTGATCCTTCTGTCATCCCGCCGAGTTGTGCTGAAGGAAGGCCTCTCCGACAGGGAGACCCCAACGGAGCCCCGATGGAACACTATTGGGCAATGGTGAAGGTTCGACCCTTGCCCTGCACCAAAGCGGTCGTGAGGGAGGAATAAAGTGCATTCAAGGTGGCTTTCTCTTTCACTCGATACTCGATGGTTTTGGCGTGCGTGGTGTGGGGGTAAGTTTTTTGCACCATTGTATTGATATCGGCTCCGGTGAGACTCTCGCCCCGGCTGGTCAGCTCACGGGCCCGCTGCGTCGCCTGCTGAGCGATATTCAGCTGGGAGTCTTCTCCTGCGGGAGTGATCTGATAGATCCGGCACAGCGCATTTCCGATGGTGTCGATGGTCACCTCGGTGACGACAAGGCCTCCATCGAGTAGGTAGCTGTGCTTGGAGATTGAGGCGATACGGTCGAGGCTCACTAGGAAATTGCCTTCCGGCAAAGCGAGCTGCCAAAAGCGGCGCAGATCCTCCTCATCGGTCGCGTTCTGGGTTTCCTCCGGAAGGTCCTCATCCTCTGTTGCCGAGGTGTCGCCGGTCGTTTGTGCAAGCGAAAGGCAGGGAAGGGCCAGCAGCCACAAGATGACGGGAAGTGATTTCATGCCTGCAAGCTAAGGGTGCCTGATCCGGCGCGAAAGAAAAAACCGGGCTCGGGCAGGGGATTGTGCTGCCTTCCTTTTCCGTGAATGACGTTAAATTTTAGCCACAGGGTTGAGTGGCTGCGCAATTCTGCCAAATTGACGCGGAGATGCTCGAATACCGACCCAATGTAGCGATCCTGCTAGTCCGTGATGACGGCAAATTGCTCATTTGCGAGCGGATGAAGGTGAAGGGAGCCTGGCAGTTTCCCCAAGGAGGAGTCGACCGCGGAGAGACTCTGGAAGAGGCTCTCCTGCGCGAAGTCAGGGAAGAAGTCGGCCTCACGCCCGAGAGTTACGAGGTCGTCGAGATGAAGGGTGGCTACCGTTACCTCTATCCGCCTGAGATTAAGCAGAAGAAGAAACGTCGCGGCTGGTTCGACGGACAAGAGCAGACCTATTATCTCTGCCGGCTGACGGACAAAGAGGCGGTCATCGATGTGAATCAGCAACCGCGTGAGTTCCGCACCTACAAGTGGATTGATCCGGCGGAGTTTCAGTTGGACTGGCTGCCGGGCTTCAAGCAAGAGGTCTATCGCAAGGTGATGCGTGACTTCTTTGAGGTCGAACTCTAAGGCCTTCGCTAGCGTCTCCTCGCTGGCACAAAAAAGGCCCGGAGTCATTCCGGGCCTCTGACGTTCCTAATTTGCTGCCTGATTATTCGGCCGCTTTTTCAGTGGCGTTTTCGGGAGCCTTTTCAGGTGCTGGTGGGATCTGGATGGGAGGTGAGACTGCCTTCGGCTTGGGAGCAGGCTTTTGAATCTCGACGAGCTCAAGTTCGAAGATGAGCACGGAGTTTGGCTCGATCAAATCGCTGCGACGTTGCTCGCCGTAAGCGAGTTCGGGCGAGAGGTAGATCTTCCACTTGGCACCGACCGGCATGGTGGTGAGAGCTTCCTTGAAACCAGGCACCACGCTGAGAGTCATGGGAACCGGCTGTCCTTCGGGAGAGGCATCGAACTCAGTCCCGTCAATCAAGGTGCCCTTGTAGTTCACGAGGAAACGGGCGTTCTGCGTGCCATCATAGACGTCGCCCTCGCCCTCTTCGAGCACCTCATATTGCAAGCCGGATTCGGTGGTCTTGATGCCTTCGCGTTCTTTGTTCTCCGCGAGAAAGGCTTTGGCCTTCTCGAGGTTCTCAGCGGCTACCTTCTGCTCACGTTCTTGGAGGATGTTGCGCAGGCCCAGCATGGCTGCATTCAGCTTTTCTTGGCCGCCTTCAGCTTCCTTCTCCGCGATGGCATCCATGAATCCCGCGATGAAGCGATCGGTGTCAATGTCTTCGGCGGTCAGGCCGAACTGGCTCATCATGCGCTTGAACTGCTGGCCGTTGTTGTAACCGAATCCGTAGGAGGAATCGGATTTGATGACGGCAGGGTCAGTTTCTGCAACAGGCTCCGCGGGAGCGACAGGCTCTTCAGGAGCGACGGGAGCGTCTTGCGCAAAGAGCGGGCTGGCGACGACAATGCCTGCGAACAGGCGAAGGAATGTGTTTTTCATGTCCGCGCGAGAGGCTGGCGGGCCGCCTTGATGATGTCGAGGGCGGAATTGGCAAGCGCGGGTGGACGTCGCTGAACGGGGAGGCTAGGCTCCGGCGATGAGTGTGATGACTGGCCGGGGTGATTCCGGAGAGACCGATTTGCTATACGGACGCCGGGTCGCGAAGGCCTCTCCCCGGGTCGAGGCACTGGGCGCAATTGACGAGCTCAACACGGGGCTTGGCCTCGTGCGGTGTCATTCCGGTCAAGAGCTCGTCAAGCGCATCGACTGGATCCAAGGGCGCTTGGTGGGATTGATGGGAGAGCTGGCCGTGCTGCCTGCGGATTGGACGCGATATCAGGAAGATGGCATGCCCATCGTCTCCCAGGACGACGTCTTGGCTTTGGAAAATTGGGGAAGGGATATTGAAAAGGCAGGAGTCCGCTTCGAGGGCTGGGCACGTCCCGGTGCTTCGGGGAGCTTGGCTGCGGCATTTCTGGATCAAGCCCGGACCATTTGCCGTCGGGCGGAGCGACGGGTCTTGGAATTGGGCAAAGAAGCCTCGCAGATTGAGGTGCGTCTGTTCCTCAATCGCTTATCCGATTTCCTCTGGCTTTCTGCTCGCTGGGAGGAAACTGACCGAGGTGCGTGATTTTCCGATTGGCGAAAATCAGCAGATGTTCCACCTTGGAGAACGATGAAAAGTAAGGAAATGGGGATCATGATCGCCTTTGGGGTGATCACCGGTATGCTCGGTTTTTTTGCAGGCAGCTCCGGCGCTGACGATGCAGCGGCAGAGTCCGCGAAACGGGAGCTGGCCGCGCTCAAGGCAGAGATGGAGCGCCGCCAGTCAGCCGAACTCACGGCAACATCCTCTGGCGTCAATACGCGAGGCTACGAATTATCACGCGATCCCGAGCGAGGACTGGAAGAGCTGATTGAAGAGCTCAAACGCTCTCCCATGGCGATGATGGACTTCGAGTCGATGTTCAATATCTGGGACATGGTCCAGTATCTGGATGCTTACGAGATCGAAGGTCTTCTCGCGTCGCTTGAGGAAGCGGGCGGGGGACAAGAGATGATGGCGGTTCGGATGATCCTGCTGAATCGTCTCGCTGCCAAGGATGGGCCTGCGGCCGTCGAGGTCGCGATGGGCATTGAGCAACCGATGCTCAAGATGTCCGGACTCATGGGCGCGATGATGGGGTGGATGCGCAATGCCCCGGATGATGCCTACAATTGGATCGAGGAGAACGGCGACAAGCTGGCGGGTGGCTTTGGCATGGGTAAGGAACGATTCGAGGCCATGTATTATGCGGTTAAGGCTCGCACCGATTTTGACGGCACCATGGCGAAGATTGAGGGTCTCGACGAAAGCACCCAATCGACCGTGATTGAACAATTGGCCCAGAACTACGCGTCTGACGGAGAAAAGCGCGCCCAGCTAATCTCCTATCTGCAAGGAAAGAATACGGAGACGCTCCACGAGGCACAGGACACCATGGTCCGAAGCTTGGTCTGGCAAGATCCGGAGCAGGCCGTTGCCCTGCTGGACGAGTTCAATCCAGCAGCGGAACGCCGGGCTGAACTGGAAGAACAACTCGGCAGCTCTTGGGGCCGCCACGATCCGGCTGCCGCGTTGGAGTGGCAAAGCGAGACCTTGCAAGGTCAGGAGAACGCGGGAGATGAAATTGCCGGAACCTTCGCCCGATGGGTTGGCAACGACGAAGCCCAAGCCTCGGACTGGTTGCGCAATCAGGGGGACGAGTTTCATACCGATGCGGTCTACGAGCAGGCCGGGTCACAGCTCCTTAATAGCCAGCCGGAAAGAGCGGCGGAATGGTATGGTCAGGTCTTGGACGACTCACAAAGACAATCCAACTATGAAGGCCTCTACGAGACCTGGAAAGGCCAGGACGAGGAGGCTGCCAACCAATGGTTAAACTCCTTGCCAGAGGCCGATCGGGCAGCCGCCTTGGGCAGCTCCAGCGAGGGCGAATAAATTTTCATCATTGGTTTAAAAAATCGACGAGAGGGAGACGTTCTCCTTCTCGTCAATCGACCATGCTGCTAGCGAAGACGGAACGCGCTTTTTGCCATTCTCGCTGAGGCGGTCTATTCGAAAGGTGACTGGACCGGTCGATGGGGCCGGAATGGAGGAGATGTTTCAGATGTGAGACAGCCAGCGGGTCGGTGAAATAGCGAGGCCGTGTTATCAAAAAAACGGCTCCTATCGGTGCTTAACCTGACTGGAATGGTTGTAGCCTAGGCAAGCAGTTCAGGAGGCATTTTTACTTCCGTTGCCTACGCAGGTAGAGAAGAAGAGAGCAAAGGCACGTGATAAAGGCTGTCTTCGCCACAATGACGGCAAAGACAAAATCATTTTGCTCAACATGGAGTGTTTCAAGCATCGCGTTGTCGTGGGATGTAGTAATTTGATTATGTTGGTCGGGTTGTCAACGGATGCGTCACGAATTAGACTAACTGTTAGAGGTTTCGATGTTGGTATCGGTAAGGTGCTTGTGTTTTTTCATATTTCGGCCATTTAGCTTCAGCGAAGGCGGTCCTCGCGGTGTTGGTGTGGACCGAATGGGGTAAGTGCACTAGAACATCAAAGCGGGAGAGCCTGCTGACGGGCTCGGGAGAGATTTGGGCGAGTTTTCCCGACAAGTTTTCTTTCTTTCCGCGTTTCCTCCTCAGTAAGCTCGCTGCGAGCCGAAAACGAAGAAGAAGACAATGAAAGGAATCGAGACACGGAAGACGTTACCTGGAACCGCGCGGGGATTCTCGTTGCTGGAGATGATCGCGGTTTTGGGCATCATTGCCCTGATTCTGGGGGCGGCCGCAGTCGTGGTAGGAAGGTCAGGCGAAGGTGCTGCCATTTCGACGACGGAGGCCATGGTGCAAGGCATTGAGACCAAGCTGATGGAATACCGTCGTTTGGGTGGAAATTATCCTTCTGATTCCCAAGGGCTTAATGCTCTCGTGAACAAGCCCTCCACCGCGCCGATCCCCCGGCGCTGGACGAAGGCTTATGACAATGTGCCGAAAGACGCCTGGGGCAATGAATTTCAATACAAGTATCCAGGTAGCCAGGATAAGAACCGCCCCGAGGTGATTTCCGCAGGCACCGATGGGGAGTTTGGCACCGATGACGACATCAGCAGTCAGGATCCACGCACCTAAGCGAAAAGCGGGGTTCACCCTGCTGGAGATCATGTTCGCCATCGGCCTGATTGGGCTGCTGCTGACGATGGTCTTTGTTTCCTTCAAGCCGGACGGGGCTGGCCCTGTCTTGCAGGAGGCCACGGTGGAGCTGGAGGCATTGGCTGCTCGCGGGCATGCCATGTCAGTGCTCCACCAGAAGCCCTTCTGGCTGTCTTTCGAGGCTGACCGGGTGGTGCTGCGAGGCGCGACTCTGGAGAGCGTAGGCTTGAACACGTTGGAGGAGGAGCAATGGCTTGAGGAGCAAATGGAGGGGGAGATCCTGATGACTCCTTCGAACATCGAGGAATACGGTGAGTATCGTCCTCCCAATGATCTCAAGCTGTTCGTGAGACGCTGGGGGGCGAAGGTGACCGCTTGGTATTATCCAGAAGATAGTAAGGCTCCTGTCATCACTTGGCCTTTTGAGTCCACCGGGCTTTGCGAGCCAATTTCGATCCGCCTTGAGCGGGATGAGAGCTGGACCGAGATCGACATGGACCCGCTGACTGGTCGCATTAATGAAGAGAGGAGTGAAATCTATGACTAAGCCCCGCCAAGGTTTTGTGATGCTGGAGGTTTTGATCGCCCTGGCTCTCTTTGCCTCCGCAGGCACCGCTCTGGTGGTTGCCCTCAATGAGGTGGGCAATGTGACCTTCGAGCTCAACCGTGATCGCCGTTTGGCCCGAATCCTTGATAGCGAGTTGAGGCAGGTGATGTCGCTGCCGACTCTCGAAGAGGGAAAAAATACGCGACCTTTGGACGAGCTGGGGGTTGAAATCGAGACCTTGATCCAAGCGATTGAGGAGATGGAAAATCAGGACGGGCAGGTCCTGCAGAATATGTTTTTGATCCGGGTTTCTGCTGTCTGGTGGGCGGACGGAGCCTGGCAGAGTGAATCCACCGAAACTTGGCGCTATGCGAATCTCTACCGTCAGTAACTCCCCTAATCCGGCTTTCGCTCCGGCATTGGGTAAGAGAGGTGAGGGAGGCTTCCTTCCGGGATACCTCCTCATGGAGGTCGTGTTGGCCATGGGGATCGCGGCGGCGGTGCTCTCGGGCGTCTTCATGATCGCCAATGGCTCCCTGAGCTTGGCGAATACGGTAGTCACTGAGGGGCGCATGGACGCCCGGCGGGAGGGTTTTTTGAATTTTTTCGAGCGTAATTTTGAGGCGTTGCCTGGTAACGCTGAGGTGGAATTGATCACCCGGGACACAGGAGCCCGCTTCATTCCCACGCTCACCATCCAAAATGCTCCCACGGCTTTCTCCTTTGCTGGCCAGACGGTGTCGGCCAAGGCCATTGTGCTCACGACCGTCCCTTCCCCCAGCGGAGGGGTGAACGTCGTGCTGGAATACTATGAGGAGGCTCTTCTGGATGATCAGGACAATGTGGCTGCGGTCCGTCCGGAGCCAGTTGGTTCCATCATCCTCTATCGCGATATCTGGCGCTTCGAGCTTCGGGCCTTGGATTCACGGACGATGGAGTGGGTGAGCGATTGGGACATTCGTGGTCGTCTGCCCCTGCAGTTTGAACTCAATGCTGTTTTTGATTCGGATGGCGAAGAGATTGTGCACTTCTTTTGGATCCCGCCCAAAACCAATCCGGCGAACCTGATGCGTAATCTCAGTGAGCAGAGCGCGGAGCGGGGCCGACGCAATCAGGGCGAGGATAATGACAACGAGGCACCGGAGGTGGGACAATGAAGAGGGGGAGCCTAATGCGAGGAACTAACGGGGCACGGGGTTGGCGCCGGGGGTCGACCTTGGTCGCTGTCTTCTGGCTGATGTCGATTCTGGGGATGGCGCTCTTTTCCGCCATCACTTTGCTGAAGTTCGAGAGTGACATGACCATCTCGCAGACTCAGGGCACGCGCGCCCGTCATTATGCCGAGATGGGCATCGCGGTGGGAGCCAATCCGGTAGTGGAGAGGGATGATCCCATTCTCCAGCAGGTTTTTGATGAAGGTCGCGGCGGTTTCATGTGTCGGATCAAAAGTGAAGCCGACAAATTCGATATCAATCTGCTGTTGAGCAATCAGGACCCTATCGCGGATGACAAGGGATGGCTGCGTGAGCTGTTTTTTGATTGGGGAATGGAGCTTGAGGACGCTCAGGATTTGGCCGATGCCCTCGTCGACTGGGTGGATACCAATGACCTTGAGGAGATGAATGGGGCTGAGACCGAGTATTACGAGTCGATTGGTTACATCGACCGCCCCTTCAACCGCCCCTTCTACAGCTTGGACGAGATGCGTCTGGTGCGGGGCATGAATCTCTTGGAGCAAGTTAATCCCAATTGGCAGGACTGGTTCACGGTGTGGACGCAGAGCGGCGTCGATGTCAATGAGGCCGATGCGGACATCCTGAGTTTGGCACTGAACATCTCTATCGAAGATGCGGACATCATCACGGAGACGGTGCGAGGTCCTGATGGCATCCGGGGCACGGAAGATGACGTCCCCTTCCAATCCGTCGATGATGCCCTAAGCCTGCTTTACCTACCTGAGGAGCAGCTCGCGCAGGTCCAGCATCGTGTTTCTGCCAATGGCAGCACCGTTCGGCTGGAGAGCACGGGATGGTCAGGAGATGTTAAAAGGCAGATAGTTTTGATTATTAGGAATCGTGAAGGAAACCCGACTTTGTTAGAGCGTTTCGAGCGAATCGTGCAGTAGAATCAAGGGGAGAGAAGGAGTGAGTCAAAAATCGAAGAAGAACGAGCAGGTCCTGTTCATGCCGGGGTCGGCGGGATGGGAGATATGGTCTGGATCGGGCGAGATGCGCTTGGTCAAAGGCACGAATGAGAGGGAGGCTCTCTCAGTTGATGGCATCCCGGGAGGGGAGCTGATCATGGCCTTCCCCGTGCGGGATGTTTCGGCTGCCCCTTTTATCGCGGCGACTGGCGACGCGGGCATGTTCAGCGATCTCGCGGACCTGCATTTGGAGCGTTGTGGCTTACGAGGCGGGGAAGACGCGGGGAGCCTTACCGACTGCTTCACGCTACGCAAGGAAGAGGAAGAGGCCCTGCTCCTCCCCGTTCTGCTGGCTCAGCCGGAGGAAGGGGAATTGCCCAGAAAATCACCCAAGGGCTTCGACATCTCCGCTCGATGTCTACCCATGCCGGCATCGGCCACCATTCTCTGGCGGGAGTTTGGGCGGTGGGTGTTTGCAATCACGGATCGCAGTGGTCAGATGGTCTACTTTCAAGCTCTGCCCGGGGCGATGATCGACGAGCAATTGGCTCGCGAGATCAAGCTGGGGATTGCGCAACTTGCGATGCAGGGAATTCTTGTCGAATCACCTGAACATCTCATCGTCTGGAGCGAAGAGGGGGAGATTCCTCCCGCTCCCGAGGCGGTCGAGGGCGTGGCCGCATTCCTGGGGGCTCAGGGAACATTGTCTCGCAAGCCTTCCCCGGTCTTGCCCTCGGCGCTGAGCAGTCTTCTTCCAGCGGACGTGCGCGCCGAGCGGGTGGCCAAGCAGAAAGCCCGTCAGGTTCAGATTGGTATCGCGGCCGCTCTGGTGGCCTACTTGGCTGGGATTGGCTTCCTCGGCTACCAGTATATGCAGGAGAAGAAGGTGGTCGCGGCATTGGAGGCCAAGCTGGCCAACAGTTCTCCCGAGGCCTTGGCAGTGCAGGAGCATATGGCCAAGTGGGGTGAGCTCGAGCCCTTGGTCGAGAACGAATATTATCCTATCGAGATGTTCTTCAATGCCTACCAGGCAGCACCCAAGGAGGGCCTCAAGATCCTTCGCGCGGAGATGAACAATCAGTATCAAGTCCAGTCCGGGGGGCAGATGCTACGGCGCAATATTCAGCTCACGGGAGAGTCCGTACAAGCCTCACAGGCGGTCGTCTTTGGAGAGAATTTGCAGCGGAGCAATTACTTTGACGGATTTAATAAGGATATTCCGAGTCCGAATCCGACAAATAATGACCGCTGGAGCTTTAACTATACCGCAACCCAATGAGTTCCCGCGAACGTAATCTCCTGATCATCCTCGCAGCGATGGCCTTCCTGGCGGTCAATCTGCTAGGCTACAAGGTCTGGTATGAGCCCCAGATGCAGAAGATGGAGCGCACCCAGCGCTCCTTGTCACTGCAGGTGGAGCAAAACGAAATTGCGGCCGCTGATGCCGAGTTCCTGCAAGACCAGCGTGACTGGTTGGCTCGCAATGAGCCGGAGCCAACCACGGTGGGCTCCGCCCAAACGCAGATTCAGCAATTGGCGGAGAACGAAGCCCGCCGCCGTGGCCTGACCATTAAGCGAAAAGACTTTGGCTCCACCATGGTGGAGCCGGGTTACAATTATCACCGGGCTCGCTATCAGATCGAGGTCAATGGTGTGGAAAGCTCGATCTTCCAGTGGATTGACCGCCTTCACAATCCAGCCGAATTCCGTGCGGTGACCTACGTCCGTCTCAACGCGAACCGCGATGACGGAACCAAGGCGGATGCGGAAATTTACATTGATCAGTGGTTCGTGCCCGAAGCTTAAAACGTGATGAAAATCTTAATTCCCATTCTGCTCTCCGCCTGCTTCGGAGCGTCGCTGCACGCGGACGCTCCCCAGAAGGAATCGCTCAATAAATATCGGCAGCTTTGGACCGACTCCATCGTGACCGACAAGCCAGTTGCTGAGTCCGTCGAAGCAGCTCCCGTGGTGACGCCTCTCGACGACTACACCCTCGGTGGCTGGACCAAGACTCAGCAAGGCTACATCGTCAGCCTGATGAATACCAAGGATCGCAATCAGCGCATCATCATCTCACCCCAACAGGTCATCGCGCCCAAGGAGCTTGAGCATGCGAACTTCCAGGTCCTTGATGTGCGCAGTAATCCGATGAACTTCCGTAGTGGGGAAGTGCTCGTCCAAGTCGGCTCCCAGAAAAAATGGATTGGCTACGACGAAAAGTTCCTCGTTCTCCAAAAGCCCGCCGCGCAGCCTAGGCAGCAACAGAACAGAAACACCACCCGTCAGACGAACAACCCGACGCCGACTACCATCCGGACCAACACCAATCGGAACAATACGAACCGGAACAACAACAACACTCAACGCCAGCCTCGCGTCCGCCGCGTCCCAACTCCTCCCACCCGCTAATTTACCATGTCCCACACATTCAATTCGATTTGCATGGCGCTCGTCCTGCCTGGTCTCCTTTACGGTCAAAACCCTCCGCCACCCATTCCGGGGCTTCCGGGGGTGCAAGGAGGGACTCCTGAGAATGAAAACCCTGGCCCAGCTAATCTCACGCAGGCGATCTCCGCACCCGATCCGGATGCTCAAGTGGAGATGGAGCTTAATTTCCTCAACATGGACGGATTTTCCGCCGCGAGCATTTATCAGGCTCTCACAGGGAAGCGTGTGTTGCTCAGCTCTGCGGCCGCGCAAGCCCAGTTTGCCTTCGTGCAAGCTCCCGGCTTGACCAATGCCGAGGCCGCCCGCCTCCTCGAAGAGACCTTCTTGATGGAAGGATACGAGATCACTCCCTCGACCCGGGATGGCGACATCGTCAAATTGGTGGCGGCAACCCAGCCGGGTGGTGCGGCCAGCGTAGTGGCGCCGACACCTGTTGTGGATAATCCGGCCTCGCTCTCGCTGCACGATGGGGTGGTGTCCTATGTGATGACCTTCCAATACCTGAAGCCGGAGGAAGCCCAACGGGCTTTCACCCAGATTTTCTCCCAACTCCGGCCCGGCGGAACCATCGCGGAAGTGCGCAATGCGTCCTCCCTCATCATCACGGAGAAGGCTGAACTGATTGAGAAAATGGTCGAGCTGAAGGAAAAAATCGATGTTCCCTCGGCTCAGGTGGCTCATGACTTCGTCGAGGTCCAATACGCCGATGTCGTCGAGCTGGCGGAGATTTTGAACGAAATGTTCAATACCCAGAGCTCAAGCAACCAATCAGCCCGCGTCCAGCGCGCTCAGCAGACCACTCCGGCAGGCAATACGCCACCTATCCCGGGGCTGACGAACGCGGCCGGTCAGCAGGCTGGTTCCGTAGGGGAAGAGACGCCACCAACCATCACTCCGGACAGCCGGACCAACCGAATCTTCATGATGGGGCGTCCGCAGGATATCGTCTTTATCAAGCAGCTCGTCTCCAAATGGGACGTGCCCAGCGACCAGCGGAATTTCCTCCGCGTCAAGCTGCGCTACCTCCCTGTCTATGAGTTCGTCCCGGTTGCGGAAGCCGCTATTGCGAGAACGCTCGGTGATGCAGCCTCTGCATCGGGAGGCACTGGCTCAACGGCACGGAGCACCACAAACACGACTGGCTCAAGCAGCCGCTTTGGCAACGCCGGAGGAACGACCAGCTCACAAAGCAGCAACAGCTTCGGCAACACGGGCTCAACCACCTCCGGAAGCAGCTCGGGAACCGCATCCCTTGCAGGAAGCGATCGCCCCACGGAGCCACAGGCCTTTCAGGTTGGTAACACTCTGCTTGTTAGCGATAACGTCTCCAACAGCATCATCGTGCAGGGGCCACCTCACCACATCGAGCTGGTCGAGAACCTCATCGGCGAGCTTGACGTGAAGAATGATCAAGTCGCCATCACCGCAGTATTCGGGCGCTATCAGGTCAGCGAAGGCCTCACCTTCGGAGTCGACTTGGCACGCATCATGAGCAGCAACGGAGTGGCCTTCCAGAGCTTCAATGGCAATGGCATCATCGAGCCGGAGACCATCTCGAGCTTTGCCAACCTCGCAGCCCCTGCGGGACTCTCGATTCAAGGTTATGCGGGAGACTTCGGGGTCTTCATCAATGCCCTTGAGTCCGTCTCGTCACTGCGGACCTTCGCGCGGCCGACCATCTTCACGACGAATAACAAGGAAGCCCGCATTTCCTCCGGTCGTCAGATTGCGATTCCGACCAATACTTACCAGAGCTCTCTCAGTGACAGCTTGTCGACCAATATCGAATACCGCGACGTCGCCCTCGAGCTACTCGTTCGCCCTCTCGTGAATGACGGCAATGAGATCACCCTCGAGATTTCCCTCGTCCGCGATGCGGTGGGGAACGAGAGCAGCGTCCAGCAGACGGATATTAGCATTCCCGATCTCTTCTCGGATCAGCTCGATACCATCGTTACCATTCCCAATGGATCAGCTGTTCTGCTAGGCGGCTTGATTGAGGACTCTGAGAATTTGGATGACTCCGGTGTCCCCGTCCTCCGTTCAATTCCGCTCCTTGGTAATCTCTTCAAGAACACGGGCGACTCTGCCGGACGGAGTGAACTGGTGATCATGATTCGGCCAACTCTCGTCTCCGGACAAGATGCGGTGAATCAATATCAGCGCTACTACGATTATGGTAGCAACTTCAGTCCCGAGGTGCGCGCCCAATTCTCGGCAGGTCCTTATGAGTCCAGGAACTTCCCCTTGGAAAAACGGGCTGTCGTTCCCGCGCCTTCTGCCAAGTCGGGGGTCAATCAACATCCCCATTTCAATGCCCTGACGCCATCAAGCCGCGCTATCCAACAATCGGTTGAGAATGAGAAGCTGGCCATTGAGAAGCAGGAGAAGAAACGCACCTCCTTCGCGAGGAAGCACAAGCGTTAAGATGGTGCGCGAAGAGAAATCATGACCCAACGGGTTATCTCCATCATTCTCCTTTCGGTGGGAATCCTGCTGCTCGCTGCGGCAGGATTCATCGACTGGGAGGGGAGCAGCGGGGTTGCCGCGCTCACCCTTGGCACGCTCGGAGGCTGTCTTCTCACAGCCTTGGGAGGCCTGCTCTTAGGCAAATCGTTCTTCAGCTAAAAGGGTAGAAAGAGCCCGCCACCGAGCCGGCTCGATTAAGAGACGACAAGGGCAGGTAAGGGGGCTAGGATGGCCGTCGACCTCGTTTCCCAATGACCTTTCTCACGCGATTTTGGCCATGGCTGTCCTGCATTCTTGCCGGGTTGGCCATGGTTCTTTGTTTTCCGCCCTTTCAGCTCAGTGATTTCGTCTGGGTTGCTCCGGTGCTCCTTCTCGCTCCTCTCTGGAGCGAGCGTCGGCCATCGCGCAAGCGTCAGCTTCTCGCCTTGGGCTTCCTGTCTGGGATGGTTTTCTGGAGCCTGAATTTGAAGTGGATCGCGACGGTCGCCGGGGCTGGCTATCTCGTCTTGTGTGTTTATCTCTCGGTCTATTTTGCCTTGTTCAGTCTCTTTGCGGGAACGGTAGGGAACCCCTTCGCGAGGCGGGCCGGTAGCCCGAACAAGCCGGACGAGCTTTCGCCCGCGGCAAAGGCCTTGCGGTCCCTCGGATTCGCGGCCTTGAACGCGGGTGTCTGGTCCGGGCTGGAATGGCTCCGGGGATGGCTTTTCACTGGTTTTGGTTGGAATGGTCTGGGGGTGGCCTTCCACAACAAGTTGCCGATGGCCCAAGGGGCCGAATTGGTGGGCGTCTATGGTCTGTCCTTTCTCCCCGTTTTTCTGGGGGCCGTGCTCGTGCAGGCCGGGAAGAGAGTCTGGCGGACGGCTAAAGAAGGAAGGACCGAACGGCATTGGGATTTCCTCGTTACCGTGGTCTCTCTCGCCATTATTTTTGTCTTGGGAATGCTGCGGATCGGCAGCATCAACAAGGCGGAGACTTCGCCCCTGCAGGTGCTACTGGTGCAGGCTGATGTCCCCCAGAGCGCCTTCAATCCCGCGATGACTCCGGACGAGATCATTGAGGCGTTAGAGGAGGAGACCGTGGCCGGACTCGCGGCGGTGGAGAAACTCAACGAGGAGCGCATCGCCCAGGTGGAACAAGAGGTCGAGCTGGAGTCCGTCGATTGGGTGATATGGCCCGAGGTGGTCCTCTATCCGATTCTAACAGCCAATGACGAACGCAGCTGGTTGACGATCCCGACCGAGGAGGTCGTCACGAGATTGAACGCGCTCGGTGTGCGCACCTTCATCGCAGGATTGAATGAGTGGGATGCGGAGGTGAGGGATGGGCAGCCGGTGCCGATAGAAGGCGGGAAGCAGTATAATACGATGGCAGCCTTCGAGGGCGATGAGTTCTCCTCTTACCGGAAGCAGCATCTCGTCATCTACGGTGAGTTCATTCCCTTCAGCGAGTCATCGCCGATCCCGGGGAAGATCTACGAGCTAGTTGCCGGTATCGCCTGGCCGGGGAACATGGGGCGGGGAGTCGGCGCGGAAGGATTCGAGCTCGGAGGAGCTGGGGGGGATGTCGCGGTGATTCCGTCCATTTGCTTCGAAGATACCGTTCCCCGGGTCACGCGGAAGTTCAGCAAGGAGACTCGCGAGGTGATTGTGAACATTACCAATGATGGCTGGTTCGGGACGAGTGAAGGTTCGGCCCAGCATTTTGCGAACGCGCTCTTTCGTTCGATTGAATTGAGGCGCCCGATGATGCGCTCGGCCAATCGGGGAGTGACTGGAGTCGTTTCCGCAACCGGAAGCTTGGTCGATTACCAAACGGGCCGAGTGCAGGCTCTCTTTGATGACGAGGGCAAACCCTTTGCCAGAGGGAGTCTTCACGCCACCGTCCGTGTCCCAGAAGAGGGCGGGCGCACCATCTACGCACGGTTTGGCGATTGGTTTCCCGCTCTCGGTCTCATGGTGGCGGCGGGGTGGTCCGCTTGGTTTTTCCTGAGGGAAAGACGAAGCAGTCGCCACCGGTGAATGTTGGTGCCGCCTTTGGAATCCGTCCAAGACAATTCAGAACCCATTAGGGTTCATCTTGGCGAGAAGACGTTGATTGAATTCATCCGCCATATCGTAGCCTAGCTTGCGCAATTGCAAATCGAGAGCGGCCACCGAGACCAACCGCGCGGTGTCGCGACCAGGGGCGACGGGGATCTCCACATTGGCGATACTCTGACCGAGGATCTCGATGTTCTTTTGTTTAATGCCCGTGCGATCCACGTTGTTTAGGTCAGATTGGGGTCTCAGAGTGACGACGAGGTCCAGTCTCTTGCGAGGACGGATGGCGGAGAGTCCATAGAGATTGGCGACGTTGATGATGCCAATGCCCCTCATCTCGATGTAGCCCTGTGATAGCTCGTTCGATTTGGCAATCAGCTCGTCCCCCAGAAGCTTCACGCGCACCATGTCATCGGCAACGAGCGCGGCTCCCCGGTCCAGCATACCAATGGCCGTCTCGCTTTTTCCGGTTCCAGATTTCCCCATGATCAGGACGCCGATGCCCCGGTAATCCAGCATGCAGCCGTGGATGGTGGTGCGGGGGGCAAAGTCGCGCTCCAAGCAGCGGGTGGCTGCATTACAGAAACTCATCGTGACCATGGGCGTGCTGAAAATCGGAATGCCCTGTTGCGCGGTGATCTGGGCCAGGTCAGTCGAGAGCCCGTGCGATCGGGCAATGACCAGGCAAGGAGGCTCCTGCTCGCAGAGAGCCTCAAAGCGCTTGGCCCGCGTCTTGTCGTCAAGCTTCTTGAGATAGGAAATCTCTGAGTTGCCTAGGACCTGGATGCGCTTCTTGGCAAAATAAGTAAAGAAGCCCGCGAGGGCCAACCCAGGTCGGTTCGGCGCGGGCTCCCGGATTTCTCGATCCAAGCCAATGGGCTCGCCAAAGGGTTGGAGCTGAAGCTCTTCCTGATGATTCTGCAGGAATTGAGCCACGGTGATGGAGTTCGTTTCCTGGCGTTTCATCGGGAATTCGTGAGCTTAAAAGGTTTTCTGCAAGCTGAGGAAGAAGGCGTGGTGACGCGCTTCATAATCCCCATTGGTGCCAATGACGGACTCGGTCACGGTGTGGTCGGAGAATCCGAATTGGTAGCCCACGCTCCATTCGAAGTCATCGAGGGTGTGCGTGAAGCCGAGGTTCAGCCAATGGCGGTCGGCGTCGGCGATTCCCGGATTGTAGTAGGTATCGGTCATCGCTCCTTCATTGTAATCGTAACCGGCATGGACTGCGAAGGAATCGGTGAGCTGATAGGTGAAACCAATCTCGTAGATAAAGGCTGAGCGCCAATCGAAAGCAAGCGAAGGGAGGGGAAACGGGGTATTGGCCTTGAGGTCGTAAGTGTTGAGCGAATCCCAATCGGCCCATTCAACGTTTGCCTCGATGATGAGCTTGTCAGTCGGGCGATAGGCATAGCCGATCGCCGCTGTGGTCGGGATATCAAAGGCGAGACTAGCTGAACCGAGAACAGAGATTGAGCCATCAAGCTCGAATCGACCGCCGGTGCGCAGGACCGCGCCGAAGGAGTGCTGCTCATGCGGTTGATAACGAAGGCCGAAGATTGCTCCGGCATTGACTCCATCTCCCTCCAAGGTGGACTCGCTCATCGTCAAGGGACTGTATTGAGATAGCTCGGCATTGGCGAAGCTCACCGTCGCTCCCATGCCAATGGAGAGCTGGTCTGTGACCTCGTAGGCTGCCACCGCACTGGCTGTTAGATAGCTGAATTTGCTCGTGGTGGCTACTTGGCGGAAGGGATTGTTGGCACCCGATCCCCAATCCGTGGCGAGACCGAAGGGGACATTGAGGCCCATGCCGACAGCGAGGCGATCGGTGACCGGGGTGGCGTAGTAAAGATGTGGAATCGCTTGGAGATCCTGGTCGGCATCCAGCGTGGTCGAGCCATTGGTGTAGGTGTTGCCAAGCTGAATCGAATAGACGCCCACCTGAGCTTGCGGGGCGGAGAGCTGGGTGAGGCCGGCCGGGTTGTAGTAGACGGCCGAGGCGTTGTCCGCTGTCGCGACGAAGGCTCCCCCCCGGGCCGTCGCTTCCGTGCTCTGGCTAGTGACGAAGAAGCCGTTCGCTTCCACAGCATGAGGAAGCAGAAGCGACAAACCAAGGATGCGGATAGGTGACATTTTCATGAGAATCGAAGGCGCGTGATGCTATTACTCGAAGGTCTGGCTCCGGCGGACGGGCCCTGTAGCGGACTCGTCGCCGTCGCTCTGAGGCATAACAGTTAAGACTCCTTAATTGCTTGAGAAAATGAAAAAATGTGTCCGCACACCTTGACAGACTGTTTAAAACGAGCCGCTCAGACCAATGGAGACGAGGTCCACGTCACCCTCAGCCTCTCCGGTGAAGAACGATTCGTTTGCGTCGATTTGATTCGGATCCGCGAAGATGTGGGTGTAGCCAAAGTCCAGATTGTAGCTCTCACTGAGATGATAGGTGAAGCCAAGGGAGACCCAGAAGCGGTCGCCATCCGGGATCCGCAGGGTCCGGTTCTCGTCTCCTACTGGCGACTCGTCATAAGCAAGGCCAGCCCGGAGGGTGAGGTCTTCCCGCGCCTTCCAGGTCGCTCCGATGGAGTAGCGGAAGGTGTCCTCCCAATCCTCATTGGTGAGCGACGTTGCATTCACAAAGGCGTCCGCCCCCGTGCCCTGCACCTGCGGCGCGAGGGAATCAAACTGGCTCCAGTTCGTCCAAAGCACGTCGGCGTGGACCGCGAAGGTGTCACTCAGCTCATGATAGAGACTCACCTCCACCGTATCCGGCAACTTGACATCCAGTGAGGCATCGTAACGCCCCGGAGCGACCGAAACAGGGGTGGGCAAACTCGCACCGATGACGCTGAAGGCTCCTCCGACGTCCGCATGGCCTTCAAGGTTTAACTCAATCGGCGAGCGGTAATGAACGCCGATTCTCGTCCTATCGGTGACTTCCCAGAGAAGCCCGACATTGAAACCAACCGCCCAATCATCACCCTCCAAATTGAGAAAGTTCCCCACAGGCAGGGGAGAGGGCGGAAGGCGGAGGGCCAGCGGGCCAGCGGAATTGAGGGTGCCTTCGCCGTAGAAGAAATCGATGCCGCCGCCAAAGCTGAATTGGTCATTCATGCGCCAAGCGACCGCTGGGTTGATATTGAAGGAGAGAAGTTCGCTATGATCGGTGGCCGCCAGATTGGCGAAGTTGTCGCTGTAATCCGTCTTGAGACCATAGGTCGTATAGACTCCAAGGCCCGCGACCCAGTCATCGCTCAAGCGCTTGCTCAAGTAAACGGAAGGGACGACGGCTTGATCGATGACGCTCTTGTCTTTGGCTGGGGAAAGCGCGACCCCACCCGCACTGGCGGGGGCTGTAGCCACCCCGCTCACGTCAACGGAAGGGCGGATGTAGGAGGCACTGATGGAATAATCCCATCCGCCTCCCAAGAGGATCATGGCAGCAGGATTCGAAGCGATGACTGAGGCATCGTCGGCGATGGCGGCTTCACCGGAAAATGCGCGGCCTAGACCGCTTGCGGATCGCTCGGCAAGTTGGAAGCCGGCACCTTCGAGGCTTGGGGACATAAGGGCGCAGCAAATCAACTTCGCCCCAACGCTAGACGTGTGTTTCGTATTCATGGGTTGAAACGCTCGCGGGGGATGGAAAAAATCGAGCAGGATGGAGACTCTGCCTTTAAAAATAAGGAAAGGTCAAGAAGACAAGGTGGCGGATTTGTCACGCTGAGAAGGCTTGAACACCTCTCGATTGTTAGTCTGACAAGACTTCACGCGATGAGGAAATGATGGACGAGGATTCCCAGCGCAGTTCCCAAGCCACAGAGGGAAATCACAAAAGGCTTGGAACGAAGAACTTCGACCCCTCGCGACAACAACTTGGCCCAGAGAACGAGGAAGAAGATGAGAGCTGCCGCGAAGGCACTGCCGACGATGAAGGGTCTGAAACCACCGTGTGTGAGCCAGTGGGCAAATTCCAACAGGGCGTAACCTCCGCCGAAGAGTAGGATGAGGAGAACAAGGGTGCGGGTGGCCCGATCCACGGCGGGATCCAACGGTTCCTCTTGAAAGTCCTCCTCCTGCATGTTGGGTGAATCATACGAGCGGTAGCGGCAAAAGCAAGCTGGTGGAGATGGCGGGGAATGGCGTTGCGGCGGGCAGGGGGATGGCTAGGCTGGGGGCATGATTGACATGCTGGTCAGGCTCTATGACTTGCCTGAGGTCGAGCCAACCTATGAGAAGGTGGCTGAAGCCGGGATCATCTTGCGGCGGCCCAACGTTTTCGAGAAGCATTTGGTGGCGAAGTGGGTGGGAGAGCACTTTTCTCCCAAATGGGTCAGTGAGGTCGAGGTGGCGATGACCCGGCAGCCAGTCTGCTGTTTCATCGCGACCTTGGATAAAGAGATCATCGGCTTCGCCTGTTATGATACCACCTGCAAGGGCTACTTCGGACCGACCGGGGTCGGGGAGGCCGCCCGCGGCAAGGGGGTGGGGAAGGCTTTGCTCTACAAGGCGCTCGAGGGCTTGCGGGATTCAGGCTATGCCTACGGTTTCATCGGCGGGGTGGGTCCCAAGGAATTTTATGCCAAGGCCTGTGGCGCGGTGGAAATTCCCGGTAGCGATCCGGGCATCTACGTGGATATTCTGCCTGAGCCAGTATGACGATGAGTGGACGTGAGAAAGCGGGAAGTGGAGGCCAGGACGCGGGCTTCGTGAAGGAGGCCTTTGCCAAGATAGCCGACCGCTACGTGGTGACGAATCACGTATTGAGCGCGGGTACGGATATCCTTTGGCGGAAGAAGGTAGGCCGCATTGTTTCCGAGTGGGAACCGAAGCGAGTGCTCGACGTGGCAACAGGGACGGGTGACCTGGCGCTGGAGATCCAGAAGGCTTGCCCGAATGCCGAGGTGATCGGAACCGACTTCTGTGAGGAAATGTTGGCCCATGCCACTCGTCGAGGAGTCAGCCGGACGATGGTCGCGGATGGCACGGCGCTTCCCTTTGAAGACCAGGAATTCGATGTCGTGACGGTCGCCTTCGGCTTGCGTAATATGGCGGACTGGGGAAAGGGATTGAGGGAGATGGCCCGGGTGGCCAAACAGGTATTGGTTCTCGATTTCTCCACGCCGCAAGGTCCGCTGGAGAAGCCTTATTGCTTTTATCTCAACAAGGTGCTCCCCAAGATTGCGGGGGCTTTGACAGGGCAGGGGCCAGCCTACGAATACTTGGCTGGCTCCATTGAGAAGTTTCCCAGCGGGGCGGCGATGCAGGAACTGTTCGAGGAGAACGGTCTGGTCGATACCCGTTGGATTCCGTTGAGTGGGGGAATTGCCTCCATCTACACGGGACGAAGTTCCCAGACAGTTTCTTAAAAGATGATCGCGTTTAAAGAATGGCAGGTGGTCTGCGAGGCTCTCGCAGCGGGGAGACAGACCGTAATCTTACGAAAAGGAGGGATCCATGAGGGGCGGGAAGGTTTTGCTTGGGCCCATGAGCGATTCGCGCTCTTCCCGACCCGCTTTCATGCCCAGAGCGATGGTGTCCGCGCTGAGGACTGGTCTCGCTTCGGGGAAGACGGTCTCACGGAATGGAGCGAGGGCGACCTGGTCCCCGTGCGATGGGAGTGTGTCGTCACACGGGCAGTGACCTTGGAGGATTGGAGTGAGGTTGAAGCGCTCGAACCTCAGCATATTTGGACAAAAGAGACGGTTCGGGAACGCTTCGATTGGCAGATGAAAGGAATGAAAGGGCAGAGCATCCACGCCGCGTTCGTGGAGACCCGGGAGCTGGCTGAACCACTTGAGCTCACTTACACGAAGGGGAAGTACGGCGGTTGTCGTAGTTGGCTCGAGATTTAGGCGAAGACGATTCTAGTATTCTCTCCCCAGCGTCGAACTCTTTTTCATGATGAACCGTCCGCCCTATCTTCTGCTCGCAGGGCTTGCCCTTCTTCTCGGCGCGGGAGGGGTCGTCTTCATTCAGGCCAAACTCCAAGAGCCCAAGGTCTGGGAAAGCTCGGCCGTGCTGGATGTGTCCTATCAGGGTGAGGATGATGAGCGAGAGCAGTGGAGAAAGGGGGAGGAGCTATATTTGGAGTCTCCCGAGGTTCTCGATGTGGCGATCGAAAAGCTGGCCTTGGAGGAGCAGTGGTCTTCGTCGCGGGAGGAGGCCCGCACCCGCTTGCAAGCGGCAATGACCGCCGAGTGGGGTAACGATTTGCTCATCCTCTCTGTGCGGGAGAACGACTCGGCTCTCACACAACGCATCGCAGCCACTCTGGCGGATACTTATCTCACTCTGCGCAACGCCCAACAGGTGGCTGAGGCGGAGGCCGAACTACAACGACTGGAGGCTGAAATCGCTGCCCAGCGAGAGGTTGTCGAAAAGAAGAAGGACGTCCTCGATGCCTTGACCAAGATGCTCTATCAAGAAGAGGGCGGAGGCCTCTTTGACGAGCCGGAAGAGGACTCCTCGAGCGAGCGCTTGATTGATTAAGCCCGGCAGACCGATCACGGCCTGCCGATAAGTCAGCACAGGAACGCCAGCCAATGACGTTCCTGAAAGAAGGACGTCTAACGAGTCGCTGCTGCCAACGCTTGCTCAAGGTCGGCGATGATGTCCTCGATGTGCTCGATGCCGACTGATAAGCGAATGAGTTCGGGTGTGATCCCGCCTGCGGATTGTTGCTCTTCGTTCAATTGGCTGTGTGTCGTCGTCGCGGGATGGATGGCCAGGCTTTTCGCATCACCGACATTGGCCAAGTGTGAGAAGAGCTGAAGCGATTCGATGAATTTTCTCCCCGCGTCGGCCCCACCTTTGATGCCGAAGACGACCATGGGACCGCCTTTTCCGGCCAGATACTTCTGACTCTTGGCATACTCGGGATCACCCTCGAGCCCGGGGAAGCGGACCCACTCCACCAGCTCGCTATCGGCCAGATAACGGGCGACAGCGGCTGCGTTCTCGCAATGGCGCTCCATTCGCAAGGGCAAGGTCTCGATGCCTTGCAGAGCGGCCCATGAATTGTCAGGAGAAATGCAGGCCCCCAGATTGCGCAAAGGCACGGTGCGCATCCGAAGAATGAAGGCGAGCGGGGCCAACGGCTCGGGTAAGTCATGACCCCAGCGAAGGCCATGGTATGAGCTGTCTGGCTCGTCAAAGAGAGGATGCTTTCCTCCGGCCCAGTTGAACTTTCCGGCGTCGATCACGAGACCGCCGATGCTGGTGCCATGGCCGCCCAGCCACTTGGTGAGGGAGTGGATGACGATATCCGCACCATGCTCGATTGGTCGCGTTAGGGCCGGGGTGGAGAAGGTGGAATCGACAATGAATGGCAGGCCTAGGGCATGAGCTTCCGTGGCGATCGCTTCGAGATCGGAGACTTCCAGCGCGGGATTGGAAACGGTTTCCACGAAGAAGGCGCGCGTCTTTTCGTCAGCCGCTGCGGTGAAGGCAGACGGATCCTGAGAGTCAACGAAGCGGACCTCGATGCCCATCTTGGGTAAGATGTCATTGAACTGGGTGTAGGAGCCGCCGTAGAGGTTACGCGCCGAGACGATGTTGTCCCCGCTTTCCGCGAGATTGATGATGGTATTGAAGATGGCGGCAGTGCCGGAAGCATGGGCCAGACCGCCCATCTCGGGGGCACCCTCCAGAAGGCAGAGACGCTTCTCCAGCACATCCGTGGTCGGATTCATCAAGCGCGTGTAGATGTTGCCCAGCTCTCGCAGTGCGAAGAGGTTCGCCGCGTGTTCCGTTGAATTAAAAACATAGGAGGCGGTGCGGTAGATTGGCACCGCCCGGGAGTTGGTGTCGCTGTCTGGTTGATGGCCGCCGTGAAGGCAAATCGTATCAAGTTTCATGGGATGTCTGAAATTGAACCACGGGGGAGAGAGAAATCACGGAAAATCTCGGGGGGTAAACTGGGTTACCCCACATGGGCTCACCGGCAATGGCGCCGTGCAGGAAGTTCGCCTCAGGCGCGAGCGACTCGAGTGAGTTTGCATGATTCGCCTTGTTCGGTTCCCGCGCGGGATCCAATAGCCGGCGATGCCCGTAGGCTCGAGACGAGGTCGATCGATGAAGCAGCCAACGAAAGTCGATGCGAGGAGCACGCTAGCTACGGAGGAAATGAAAGCGCGAGGGCTTCAGGTATTGAGCCAATATCTTCTTCCCCGATAGCCATGTCGGAGGCGCCGGGACAGAGGAGCGGGCTTGGTCGTAGAGCGCGAGAAGCCGCTCCTCATTGGCTGCCGGGGTATGGGACTCGAGTTGGCTGGGGAAAGCGGTTGGCTCCTTCTCCGCCAGTGTTTGCTCAAGCCATTGGCGAAGTTCATGGAATAAGCTCGCATCCTCGCTTGCCTGCGAGATGAGCTGGGCTTGGAAGCTCTCCGGGAGTTCGCCGAAGTCCACCACGTCATCGGCAATGAACTTCTGCCAAGCTTCCTCACAAGCCTCGGGCGACAGAGGCTGCCCGTAGGATTGGAATGCGGTGGCCAAACCGGTGACCCATTGCCGACGCAATTCGGGAAGGTCCAAGCGGTTGATCGGAACGGGAATCGCCTGATAGAGTCGACCGGGCTGGATTCCATTCGAGCTGAAGTCTGAAGTGATTTCGGGAAGATCACGTCCTAACAGCGGCTTGCCGATGAGAGCTGGTTCGAGAAAGGTCATGCCGAAGCCCTCGGCGATGGACGTGCTAACCAAGTGACTGGCGTGGCTCAGCCAACTTGCATAATCCTTGGCGGCGCCTTGCGCGGGGGCCAGGCGGTCGACCACATCGAAATGGACTGGAAGCTCCAGCTTGCGGGCCAGCTCTACCCAATCCTGATGAACCTTGCGCCACTCCGGATTCTCCGGAGCCAGGGCAATGGCAAAAGTGGTTTGGGCGGGCGCGAGAGCGGCAAGGAGAAGCACCTCGCCGATGTTCTTACGTCGTATCGCCCTCACCGGATAGAAGACCAGATTCTCTCCGTCTCGCTGCAGGGCTTGCCCCATGGAAGGAAGCGAAACCTCGTTAGGTAGCAGATGGGCGTTCTCTACTCCGGCTTCCGTAAGGAGGCGCCTGTCCCTTTGGTTGATGAAGGCATAATGGATCTGCGGGGCAATTGGGTAAGTCAGATCGTCTTTCAGCAAAGAGTAATTTTCCGGGCGATTGTCTTCGGCCAAATCGTGTAGTTGGAGAATGAGAGGGGCGTCCTCCTTGGCTAGAGCCGCGACGATCTCTGGATAGTGAACGCTTTTTCCCAGGGTCGGGTTGTGAAAATGCCATAAGTCCGGCGGTCCTCCGAAGTGCATTTCACAGCAGCTGAGTAGCTGCTGATAGAGGTTGCGGCTGGGCAAAAATGCCTCTCGCGAATAATCGAGTCCAGGAATGATCGCGCCCGGGATTTCATCATCCAGCGGGCCGGCCGAAAGAACGAGATGGTCGATGCCGGCCCGGGTGAGCGCCGCCGACTGGCTCTTGATCACCCGGCTCACCCCTCCGGTTCGCAGATGATAATGGACTAGCGCAACGTTCACTGAGTCTCACTTCAAGCGTGAACTGGGCGACTTGGTAAGTCTTTTCTCCTCCATCTTCCTCCGATTCTAGCGAAAGCGAGATGGTCTGAGCGGCGACGATGGCGGTCGTCAAGCGACAGGCGGTTCTCCAGGGATGGACGGGACATTACCCTGAGAGGAACGCGTTGGCGGTTTATTCCTCCATTTCAACAACGAGCCGGACAAATTTCCGTGGTGATGACGCATCCACGGGAACGGTGACGGTCCAGTGCTCGAACTCACCCTCCTCGGAGCTTAAGTTGGCGAGAAGTCCGTCAGTCACCCAAGGGGACTGCAGGTCGGGCGACCATTCCGCATAGACCCGAGCCTCGGCGTCTTTTCGCCGCGAGTAGGCGACCGTCATGTTGCCATTGTTAGACGATAGAAGGCTCAGGGGAGAATCGGCTCTCAGAGGGTCGGTGCCCAAGATGAATTCGGAATAATTATCCATGGAGTCGCCATCGGGGTTGCCAGTGTCAGCTGCCGTTTCCGCGCTCGGACTGGTGCCAAAATGGGAAAGACGCCAACGCTCGAGGGGCGAGACAACTTGCCCGGTCAACACACAGTCGTCCACATAGACGCGAGCCTGGGAGGTGCTCGCCGGGCCACCTTGCCAATAGATACGAAACTCTACCTCGGCATCCGTGACGAGATCCGGAATGGGGTAGCTATCGAAATTCCCTTCCTCATCAGGTGTGCCCGCAGGCACCGGAGCTGGGGAAAGAAAGACTTCCTCGCTGCCATCGACCAAATAACTCACCTGATAAAGCCGTGAGTCAGCCTTGGCGAAAGCGTCGACGAACAAGCTCTCGTAGCCAATCGTAACTTCGTTCGGAGTGACGAGGTAAGAGAAGTAGGAGCTGAAGTCATCCGTGTCGATATCCGCAGGCAGGCCCGTGCCCTCTGCAGCGGAAAGTTGATCAACCGTCGAGGCAATCGCTCCGCCGGATAGCACACCGCCCAATGAGGCGGTGGAGTCGAGAATATCGAGCTGATAGCTGGGAGTCGTCGCCCCGCCCGGGTGCGCGTAACTCACCAAGACGTTGCCGACGAAGAGAGTGACCTTCACCTCATCGCTGTCCAACCTTCCATCATTAACCTTGAAGCTGAATTCATCTGGACCCGTGTAGCCATTCTCCGGCGAGTAGGTTAGCTGAGGTGGCGTGCCCGTCAGGGAGCCGTGCGCGGGCATCGACTCGAGAGAGAAGGTGAGGGCATCGTCATCGGGATCGCTGCCGGCCAAGGTGAGGGAGGTTTCCCCATTGATGATGAGGCTTTGCTCTTCTGCTTGCGGTGCTTGATTGGTGTCGGTCACCGTCAGCTGATCAATGGCGGTATCGGCCGCGTGCCATTGTTCCTGCTTCGAGCGGAATCGAACCGTAACGGTCTCCAAACCGGCGAAGGGCGTCAGGTCCACCGTGGCTCTTAGCCAAGGCGCTTCACTGCTCGCCTGCTGTTGCCCCTCCCGAAGCCAGACGGCTTCACTCCAGGTGGTCCCATCATGAATATCGACGGCCAAGAAATCGATGTAGGGGCCATGCATGTGATAGTCGAAGGCAAGAATTGGCTGCCAGGTATCAGCGAGGTTGAACAGCGCTTCGATGGAGGAGGTTTTGTATTGAGCGCCTGAGCCGTGATTCTCCACATAAAGATAGTGGGCTCCCTCGGAGGCTCCGGACGGGCCGGTATTGCCGGTTGGGGTGCCTCCGCTCTGCAGGCTCCAATTCCAGTCGTCGTCCGCGGATTGTTTCCAAGCTCCCATCCCTGTTTCGAAGCCTTCCGTGTAGGGCAGGGTCTGTGCGACAAGCGGCGCAGTCGTGACTGAGGCGATCGCAGACTCAGTCCCTTCATTCAGGTTGGGAGAGAGGTCCCGGACCTTGACGGTGTATTCGTAGGTTGTCTCCGGCTCGAGCCCGGTGTCAGTATAGCTTCTATCCCTTTGCCAGCCGCTATCGTGGGAGCCATCGGCGACCGTCTTGTTCGTGAAGTAGTATTCCACGTTATTGGAATCCGAGACAAAATCGGCCTGCATGCTGACTTCGCAGAGAGCCGACTCCGCAGGGGAAGCTGCCCACGTCATCGGCAAGGCGCTCGGCGGAGTGAAATCGTAGCTCGCCCAGACGGAGGGATGGTCCGAGAGGTCGGCGGCCACGGTCGCATAAGAGCCACTGCTTGAGTAGTCCTCCACCGAAGCAATATGGTCCAAGGAATTGCTAACGATAACGGGCGGGGCAAGAACCTCGGTCACATCCAAAAAATTCGACCCGTTGCGAAGATTGAAGTCCCCAAGCATGATGACATTGGAGGCATCCGCCTCCGACCAGTCTGAGATGCCAAGCCGTTCATAAACATAGTCTTTGAACTTCGCTAGACCGGCTTTCTCCCACTCGTAATCATTATCAAAAAAGTTGTAGGTATTGTGAAAATTGAAAATGTTGATGGCCTCTCCGGCCACTTCGATGACCACATGCTGCGCGTAACGCGACCACTCATCACCTCCGGGATCAATCTGGATAAGCTGACTGTGGGTTGATACAAAGGGATACCTCGAGAAGATAGCAAGAGAACTCTCCAGTGGAGACTGAAACCAACTCCGGTCTGTCGCCTCATAAATCGTCTGGAATGAATAGGGATATTCGGCGGAGAAGACGTCTTGTGCGGCTTGGTATTCGTCGGCTGCGGTAGAGCCTTGACCCACCTCCTGCAGACCGAGGACGTCCTGGCCCTGCATGAAGTTGTCGCGAAAGGCGGTCAGGTTGTCGTTGGGATTGCCCTCGTTGCTGGGTCCATACCCGCCATGGATATTGTAAGTGAGAACGGCCAGCTCGTTGACCACTCCGGTGATGGCCACATTATCCAAGAAGAGGGCTTGAGTCGGATTGCTTGCCGCATCTCCGGTGAGGAGAAAACGGGCAGTCTCTCCTCTTGCCAAAGAGCGGTCACTCAGCGCCGTGAGGGGAATTTCCACATCTTCGTAGTCAGCCGCCGCGCCAATGCCGTTGTGGATCCCTTGCGCGGACCACACGATGGTTCCTCCATTATCGTCCAAGTCGCCTTGCTGATAGACGAGTTGCAGATTTGCGGGAGAATTGCCGTTGATGCTCGCGAAATCGAATAAGATACGATGCAGGCCGATGGCCCGGACGCCTTGATTGGTGATCGTGAAGGTGATGCCCGCGCTATCGGTCCGCACGCTCATTGCGCCATCCAGACTGCTCGACCCGTGCGCGAAAGTTCCTCCATAAGTTCCGTCGTTACTCCCTTGGTTTGCGTTCCGACTTCCGTTGCCTCCCCAGAGCGTTCCTCCCACCGCTGGATAGGCATCGTCGGGCTCTTTGGCCGAATTTTGATATCGGTGGGCTTGGTGAGCACTCGAGAAATCATGCCATCCAGCCAAGATGACTTCATCCGCGGCAATCTGGTTTGCCGAAGCGACAGCGATGAATAATGAGGTGAGGAGGGGAAGTCGATTGTCGGGATTCATGGTCGTTGTGAGGTGCCGTCAGGAGCGGGAGCCTGCGAGTCACCCTTGCTGGCCAAGGGGAGGGATATCATGGGACCGGATGCGGCAAGAAGCAACAGCAAGACGCCGGGGTCTTGGCCGAAGGATTGGACGACGTGCTGTGGTCTAACGAATCACTTCTGTGGGACATCTTTATCGATGAGATGACTCCGCCTTGTTCGTGATAGCGGCTGGTACATTTTTTCAGTAATAGAGCGGCGTTTGCATCGGCTAAGAGAAGGTGGGACATCGTGCTAATCTCTCATATTATCCTGTTATTTTATAAGTTGCTGACGATATCATTGAGGGCGAGGAAGTTTTGAATAGGGAGATAGATTTCGAGCTGTCGAAAAAATAAATAAAATAGATGTCGTGCAAAATGCGACTTGAGCTTTTTGATTTTATAGAAACAATTTGCTCATGAATGTCCACCACCTCGAGCTCTTCTACTTTGTCGCCAAGTATGAAGGGATAACTGCAGCGGTGAGAAAGATGCCTTATGGCATCCAGCAGCCAGCGGTGAGCGGACAGATTCTCCAATTGGAACAACAACTTGGAGTGAAGTTATTCAATCGCCGACCGTTTGCGCTCACTCCAGAGGGAGAGAAACTCTACGATTTTGCCTATCCATTTTTTTCCCGTCTTAGCGAGGTAGAGGAGAGCCTCAAAGGTGAGGAAAGCCGTCATCTGCGTGTCGCGGCCTCGGCGAGCGTTCTCCGCAATCACTTACCTGATGTGCTGGGGGAGCTTCGCGATACAATACCCGGGATGCGGCTGACGCTGCAAGAAGCTGAGCCATCCGATGTCCCGGCTCTCATCGTGGGACAAAAGGTGGATATCGCGGTCACCATCCTGGCTGGTCGACTTGCGGAGGGCTTGCGTTGGGAGGAATTTCTCAGTCTGCCTCTCGCGCTCCATCTGCCTCCAGGATGCGAGGCCACTACCCTGGATGATCTCTTGGACGATGATGCCTGGAAGAAGGGAAAAGTGGGCCGGCTACCTCTGGTGGGGCTACCCGCACATGAGCTCTTGTGCACGCGCGTCCAGGACGAGTTTGATCGCCGGAACATCCATTGGCCGGTCAGTGTCGAGGTGAGCACGCTGGACGCGGTGAAGGAATACGTGGCGCGGGGTTTCGGGATAGGGCTGGGGATCTCGGTTCCTTATGACGCGATTCCCGACGGAGTGCGCAGTCTGGTCTTGGATGATTTCTCACCTCTCCAGCTGGGTGCGATGTGGCAAGGGAATCTCAAACCCGTCGCGGAGAAATTCATCCTCTCCGCACGACAGAGGGCGGCCCAGCTCAGAGGATTGTGACGGCCAAGATGTGACTCCGGACTTGTCATGTTAGTGACCCTTGCAACATTGGTTGCGTGAACCGTAGCCGGACACCTTGGTGGCTTTGGCCGAACCTCCTCAGTCTCGACGCACCGCTCATCGCGGTAGCGTGGCTGTGGATGTTTACGAAATTCTGGTACATCCGGGTGATTGACCCGGCTGTCTATTGGGTCCTGTTCGGCTCGGTGTGGATGATCTACGTCGTTGATCGCATCCGCGACGCTTGGAAAAAGGGCGGCAAGGGCGAGCTGCGGCACGAGTTTCATTGGCGGCATCGGAAGATTCTTCTGTTCCTCGTCGCGCTTGTCTTCATCGGCTGCGTATTCGGTTTCCTGACTGGAATACCAACCACGATGGTCTGGAACTGGCCGCGCGGCTATCCCGGGGACGGGATGAATCCGCAGGGGCTCCAACTATTGATCGCGATTTTCATCTCTCTGGTGACTCATGGCGGAATCGTGCTGCTCTTCACCGCCGCATTCTTTCTGGTCGGCAAAAACTCGGAAGAAGGGGTCGAGAACGCAGTGATCAAGAACGTCTTCGCGGCCCTAACCTTTGCCTTTGGGACCGCATCGGGAGCTCATTTCTACCAGCTCCACGGGCCTCTCCCCATGCTCTATTCCTTTGAGGTTCTGGCCTTCGCTTTCGTCTGCCTTCTCAATCTCAACGCGATTGACATTTGGGAGGAAGAGGATGGCTATCAGGAAGAGGGAATTGGTGTGAGGGACTTTGCCCTCACCTTGCCCCTGTTGGTCATTGGATTTCTTTCGCTGCTGGCGGCCCACTTTTGGGATGCCTACCGCAAGCCCTTCTTCTACTCGATCCTGGTCGCTTCCGCAGCACTGCTCATGCTGGACCGATACCGTAATCGACTTTCAAAGAATTTGCTGCGGGTGCTGGCAGACGTTGCTCTTTTGCTTCCGTTGCCCATTTTCTGGTTTTGGTTCCGGGCTTGATGTGGAGCGTCAGACGAGGATGATGGGCTCGTGAGCGACTGGGCTGTGGATCTGCGCGGATTGCGGAAGGTTTATTCGGGGCGCGTCGAGGCACTCCGCGGGGTGGACTTGCAGGTGCCCCGGGGCAGCGTGTTCGGCCTCTTGGGACCCAATGGAGCGGGCAAAAGCACCTTGGTGAAGATCCTGATGACCCTGATTCGCAAGACTTCGGGGGAAGGATTGCTGCTCGGTGAACAGGTGGGTCACAAAGCCACCTTGGCCCGGGTGGGTTACTTACCGGAGCATGCCCGCTTTCCGGATTATTTGACTGGTGAGCAGGTCGTCAAGATGATGGCCGGTCTCGCGGGCGTGCCAGCGAAGGCGACTCGCGAGCGCACGGGCACCCTGCTGGAGCGGGTGGGGCTCAGCCAATGGAAGACTAAGCGTCTGCGCAGCTACTCCAAGGGGATGAAGCAGCGAATCGGGCTCGCCCAAGCCCTTGTCAATGACCCGGACCTCATCTTTCTTGATGAGCCGACTGATGGAGTCGACCCAGCCGGTCGACGGGAGATCCGGCTTCTCCTGCAGGAGCTCAGCCGGGAGGGCAAGACCATCTTCGTGAACAGCCACCTCCTGAGCGAGTTGGAGTCATTTTGCGATTCCGTGGCAATCCTTTCCAAAGGGGAGGTCAAGATGAGTGGCAGCCTTAAGGACCTAACTGGTCGAAAGGTGAGCTACCGGCTCACTTGTCAGTCCGTGGAGCCTGCGACGAAAGCTTTAGTGGAAGGGGAGGGTAGAAGGTGGCAGGAGAACGAGCTTATCGTGGAAGAGGCTTCGGCGACGGCGGTCATGCCCATCGTTGATAAGCTGAGGGAGCGGGGGGTCATCTTGGAAGGGATGAGAAAAGAGGCGATCAGTCTGGAGGACCTGTTTCTCGAAGCCGTCGGCCATGATGGGCCGGGTGGGGCGGTCGCTGGAAAAGGAGGGCAATCATGAGAGCGGTTCTGACAATTCTCTGGGATTCTCTCCAGTTGCTGAGGGCGAGAATGCTCTTCTGGGTGGTGATCTGGATCTCCGTGCTCGTGGGGCTTCTCTATGCGTCGATTGGTTTCGACCAAGACGGGATCAGCATGCTTTTCGGGATCTCAAGTTTCGAAAATCCCCTCATGGCGGACCCTAGCTTGCAACGGCTGACTTACCTGCTGCTTTTCACTAACTTCATCTCACCCTGGTGGTTGGGGTTTTTCGCGGTTCTGCTCTCCCTGATTGCCAGTTGCTCGGTCTTTCCCGAGCTGATGAGGGAGGGCTCGATTGAAAACATCCTGTCCAAGCCGATTCCGCGTTGGAAAATTTTTATCGTTAAATACATCGGCATTCTCGGGTTCATGGCGCTGCCTCTAACCTTGTTTTGTCTCATCGTCTTCTTCGCAATGGGACTGCGAGTGGGTGTGTGGAGTCCACGGATCTTCCTTGCCGTCCCGTTGCTGACCTTTGTCTTCAGCATTTTATACTCCTTCGCGGTCCTGGTGGGGGTCTGGACGCGCTCCACGCTCTTTGCCCTTCTGAGTGCGGTGCTTCTCTACGGCACCTGCTACCTGGTCCACTTCACCGAGAGCCTTTTCTATGCCTTGGCCATTCAAGCGCCCGCCGCGGGCCAAGAGGTCAATTTGGGCGAGCCGGAGCCCATCTATCATGATGAACCTCTGGACCCGGTGGGAGGATTGGTGGCCTTTTACGACGGTCTGCGGAAGACCACTTGGCTCCTGCCCAAGCCCCGCAAAGCGACTCTCTATCTCAAGCAGCTGCTGCTATACGAGGACGAGCTCGACGAGATCGCCGGCATCGACCTCCTCTCCCTCATGACGGGGCAGAGGCCGGACCGATTAATTAAGAAAGCGCAAGCTGCCGGGGAAAGCCGGATGGAGGGAAGTGAGATCTTCCTGCCCTCCATCCTCTTTCAGGCAGTCTGCCTCGGTGGGGCCTGTTGGATATTTCAGAGACGGGATTTCTAAGAGCGAATGGAATTGAGCGAGAAGATGGTGGACGGAATGACGCAAGGCAGGGGAAAAATGGTCTGGAGATGCGGTTCCCATGAGTTGGATCTGAGCGAGAAAGGGATCATTGCCGGCATCCTCAATGTGACACCGGATTCCTTCTCGGATGGCGGGCGCTATGCGATGCAGGAAGCGGCTCTCGGCAGGGCCATGGAGATGATCGAAGAGGGCGCAACACTGATCGACATTGGCGGGGAATCCACCCGCCCGGGAGCTGAAGCGGTGGCTCTGGATGAGGAGAAACGGCGAGTTCTCCCTGTCATTGAAGCGCTCGCCAATCGCTG
The DNA here is from genome assembly GCA_030673895.1 of Verrucomicrobiota bacterium JB023. Lineage (GTDB taxonomy): Bacteria > Verrucomicrobiota > Verrucomicrobiia > Verrucomicrobiales > Akkermansiaceae > Roseibacillus. The sequence goes on along the minus strand of JAUTCR010000025.1, from coordinate 22,898 downwards.
GAACGGTCCCATCTCCGTGGATACCTCCAAGGCGGAAGTCGCGCGTGAGGCTCTCTCTCTGGGAGCCTCGGTTGTCAACGACGTCAGCGGCTTACGCGATGGCGAGATGGTCAGGGTCTGCGCGGCCAGTGATTGTGGCGTCGTGGTGATGCACATGCGAGGCACCCCGAAGACGATGCAAGTCGATCCTGGCTACGAGGATCCGGTCCGGGAGGTGACCGATTTCTTCGCCGAGCGTCTGCAAACTCTTTCGGCTGCTGGCATCTCACCAGAGCGCCTCTGCTGGGACCCGGGCATTGGCTTTGGAAAAAGACTGGAAGACAATGCGGCGCTCATCCGGGGGGGCAGGCAATTGTCCGTCGGTGACCGCCCGATCATGATGGGCATCTCTCGCAAAAGCTTCATCGGGAAGCTCCTGGGTGAAACCGAACTCGCCGCAAGAGATTGGCCCACGGTGGGCCTGACCGCTTGGACGAGAGGGCTCGGGGCCCGCGTCCATCGCGTGCATCAGGTGAAGGAGAATCTCGATGCGCTCAGGATGGCGGAAGCGTTGCTCTCGTCTCGATAGGAGCCTCGAAATTGCTCTCCCGGCCACTTCAGCCAATCTGGCCTTCCCACGAGGAAGGTGGATTGAGGATGATCGTTTTCAGGATTCGCCGGACCTCCCAGTTGTTGTGCAAGAGGTCCCGAGCCAAGACATCAAGCAGAACGGGTTCGGTAGGAACTTTCCAAGGGTCCGCAATATTGTTCGGATCCGGAATGAGCGAATAGCCGTGGATGGAGAGGTAGAGCCGATTGGCTAGAACCCGCGCCGTGACGGGATTCTCGGGTGAGAAAAGCCAGTCAGCGAAGCCCAAGCGATTGGCTCCGCTCTCCAAGGAGAGGGGGACGAAAGGAAGCGCGGGGCGCGGCTCCAATTCAGGATGCTGCCGGGCAATGGGAACCTTGAGCGAAGCGTCTTCAATGCGGCAAATCACGCTTGTGAGATGGCTTCGATTGGCAAGGAAGGCGCGACAGGTGGAGTCAATACTGGAGAGATAGTAGCTCTCCAGGAGATCCTCACGAGGAAACTCTTGGTTGGCCGCTTCCACAAGCGAACGGCCGTCCCGGAGATGCGCGATCTCGAGGGGATGGAGGGCTCGCTGATGAATGGTGAGTTCATCGATGGCAGAACCGGGCTCCAAAAGAAAGAGGCGTCCGTCTTGCTCGCTCCCTTCGCCATAGACCTCATCATTGAGGACCGTCGTCCCGATCCTCTGTCCATCAATGAAGAGGCGGATCCCTCTGGCCTGCCGTGTGCCATCATAGCTCACCGCGATGTGGTGCCAGGAACGGGGAGAAGGAATCACGGGGGCCGCGATCGAGAGAGAATTCGGGCTACTGCCAGCATAGTGGCCAATGGTCATTCCCTTGCTGGAGAGTGAAAGCCTGAAGCCAAGAGGAGCTTTCCCCGGCGGTGTTGATGCCAGTAAAGTGGTTTCGCCCGCCCGAAGCTTATCAATTCGGAGAAAGAAGCTCACCGTATAGGGCGTCGCCAGGGAGAGGGTAAGGCCAGTGAACTGCGCCGGTGCCAAGGCGGCCAGTTGGCGGGCTCCCTCGACCAAGATCGGCGGCTTGGCGAGCGAGCCAGTGGGGTTCAGCGCGAGATTGGCGACCGGAGCTTGATCAAATGAAAAGGAGGCTGCGAGGTCACTAATTGGAGTCGCAGGTTCTGGGCTGCGGATCCAAGCTTGGAAGCTGTCGCTCCCATTCCGACGGTAAGCTTCCAGCTGCAGTTCGTTCTGCCGAAGTCCTGTCTCAAGCTCCTTTAGTTTGGTGATCTGTTGTGGAGTCTGGATCGCGGTGAAGGGTGGAACGGGGTAGGGACCGCTCCGGGCAGGCAAATGATCGGGAAAGAAGCGGGGGACGACCGCTGGTGCATCCGGCCATAGAGCCGGATGTTCCTCTGTCAGATCAAGGGCCAGGAAGGTGCGCCCAATTTGTTCGGCAAGGCTCCGCTTTTTCTCCGCCAAAGGCATGCGTAGCCAAGCCGTCGCCAAGGCTCCCTCTTGCCCGGCATCGGGAATGAGGTCCCCGGCGAGGGACTGTCGATAGAAGGTCGCCAGAGAGAAGTCGAGAGCGGCCACCTGACTATCGAGCCAGCGTAGATAGGGGGCGAAGAGAGAGTCTGGACTGGGAGGCCGGATGCCAGAGAGCAGCAGCAAGCGCGTTTCCAGCGAGCGGGCGAAGGCCTTGGCACTCATCAAGTGGTCAAGCACCTCATCCCGGGTGGCGTGGCGGTTGGTTAATTCGAGCGCTTCCTCCACAGGAAGCTCTTGCCCGATCAGGCTGCGGGCGAACTGCTGAATTTCCTCCAATGAAGCCGGGACGCGCGGATCGAGGGCGGGAAAACGCGCTTCTCCAGCGATAGGCAAGGTCGCCCAATGCCCTTCCTCCGGAAGCCCCTGCTTGATCCATCGCCAGAGAAGCGCCTTCTCCCGATCCGGCAATGGGGCGGGGTGGCCTTCCTCAATGCGTTCCCAAAGCAAGGACTTGCGGGGGCTATTTTCGGTGGTGATGGCTGCAACTTGGGATGACTTGTCAAGCCGGAGGCCGCCGAACTGTTCCTCCGGCCCATGGCAGTCCAGGCATTTGGTCGCGATGATGGGGCGGATGTGGTGATTGAACGAGATCTCACTCGGCAAGCTCGCATCACCCTCCCAAGGATCGCGTTCTTGGCAGGATGGCAAGAGCAGGAGGAGGATGAACAAGAGCCAACGCACGGAAGCATTGAAGCAAGGCGAGCGTGTCGGGGGAGTTTGACAGTTTGTCAGTTTTTCCAATCTCTGAGGCAGGAATGGGTTCATGCCATTTGCATGATGACTACTTTCGGCCATTGCCCGACTTGCATGACCATTCTCCTCGCGGAGCAGTCTGGCAAATCTATTCCTCCAGCTGAAGACGACGGAGGCAGAGCCAATTTTCCTAGATTTCATAAGGCTAGAAAGCGAGCTGTGTGGTTAACCCTCCTTCGCTCCCGCTCTCGCATTGGCAACGAGCATCTTGGCCCAAAGGGTGCAAAAGATGAGGCGATGAAAAATTACCGATTGCACAAACTCACTCTCGCTTCTCTCCTTCTTCTCGCTGGTCTGTCGACCTCTTGCGTGCCACTCGCAGCTGGCGCGGCCGGTGGCTACATGCTGAGAGACGAGGGCTATGAGGTTCAATCACCCGTCGAAAAAGATTAAGTAAGCATCCGGTGGTCACCTCGATCCACCAAGCTTCGGTTCGCCCTTGCCGGCGAGCCGGATAGGTCAGATTTTCATCTGACCTCTCTGCGAAGAAGAGGCGTTCAAAAGCTACGTTTGATGGCCTCGACCAAGCCCGGGATATCGTGTCTCGTCGCCTCGATCTGGGGTGGGTGACCCAGCTTTTTCAATACGCTGCTGGTGATGGGGCCGATACTGGCCAACTGGCACCCCTCGGGTAACTCAATGCCGAGATTGAAAAAATGCTCGGCAGTGCTGCCGGAAGTGAAGGTGATGATGTCCGACCCTTCTTTGGCCAAGATTTCCCGCGCTCCCGTCGGGTCCCCGGTCTCAGGGACCGTCTTGTAGGCGAGGCAAACATCGACGATCGCCTTCATCTCGTGCAAGCCGTCAGCGATGACCATGCGCGTCTCCTCCGCCTTGACCCAGAGCACAGTTTGGGAATCGACGTCCTGGGACTTGAAGGCTTCCAATAACCCCTCCGCGACATGCTTCTCCGGGACGAGATCGACGGTGAAGCGATACTCCTTTATCTTGGCCACCGTGGCGGGACCAATCGCTGCAATCTTTGGTCCTCCTAAGCTACGAGCATCCTCGTAGATGGAGTAAAAGCCTTCAAAAAACTTCTCCACGCCATTCGGCGAGGTGAAGACGAGCCAATCGTAGCGGTGGGCATCACGCACAAGCTCGGCAAACTCTCTCTTCTCCTCCGGAGGGTCGATGCGGATAGTCGGTAGTTCGATCACATCCGCTCCCAATTTCTTCAGCTCGACGGATAGCTTACCTGCCTGCTCACGGGTGCGGGTGACGACGACGCGCTTTCCGAACAAGGGCTTGGTCTCAAACCAATTGATTTTCTCCCTCTCCTTCACGACGTTCCCGATGACGGCGACGGCGGGCGACTGAAAGTTCTGGCTCTCGGCGATTGAGGCGATGTCGGCGAGGGTTCCCGAAATAGTGCGATGCTGTCCCGTGGTGGCCCAGCGGGTCAGGGCGATTGGGGTCGCCGGGTCCGCTCCGTGACCGACTAGATTTGTCGTAATTTCCCGTAGCCGGGCGATGCCCATCACGAAGACCTTGGTTCCGGGAGCTGTCGCCAACTGGGAGTAGTCGAGTGACGTGTCGGGCTTCGACGGATCCTCGTGTCCGGTGAAGATGGTGAGCTGGGAGCAATGGTCCCGATGGGTGACCGGGATGCCCGCATAGGCAGGTCCTCCGATGGTGGAAGAAATGCCCGGAACGATCTCGAAAGGAACCCCGGCAGCCGCAAGCTCAGCGGCTTCCTCACCGCCACGGCCGAAAATCATCGGGTCGCCTCCCTTGAGACGGCAGACGGCCTTGCCCTCGAGAGACTTTTCGACGATGAGCGCATTAATACCTTCCTGCGGGATGGCGTGATCCTTCGCTCGCTTGCCGGCATAGATTTTTTCGCAACCTGGCTTGGTCCAGCCCAGAAATTCCGGGCTGCTCAGGGCGTCATAAACGAGGACATCGCAAGTTGCGATGGCCTCCTTCCCCTTAAGCGTGATCAGGCCCGGGTCTCCGGGCCCGGCGCCGACAAGATAGCAAATTCCTTTCATTCGTGTTCGGGAGGGATTGACCGCCAAGACGCGGTCGGACGCAAAGGTTTTCAGTGACCAATTCGTGCTTCCATCACGCAAGCCCTTCAAAGAGCAACCGTGCCGCCTCCTGCGGATCCTCATGGCTTGCCTGCGCGGACTTGACCTCGCCATTGTCCTCGAAGACTCGGGCCACCAAATGAAGCTCCCCGTCGCGTCGCACGCTATCCACCCCCACGGGGGTATCGCAACCAGCTTGCAGGAGGGCGAGGAAGTGGCGCTCCGCAGTCACCCGGGCCATCGTCTCATCGTCATTGATCCGGGTGAGAATCTCACGTGCTTGGCCATTAGCTTTCAAAATTTCGAGGGCGACCGCGCCTTGTCCGGCGGCCGGCAGAAATTCCTTGCGGTCGAGGAGATGAGCACTCAATCCGGCGGCCTCAGGCAGGGTCTCCACCCTGCCTCCGCCCAAACGGAGAAGTCCGGCTTCGGCCAAAATCGTGCCATCGAGATCGCCATCCTCCGCAACCTTCTTTAAGCGAGTGGGGACGTTGCCCCGAATATCAACGACCCGGAGGTCGGGCCGGAGACGCAGCAGCTGGAGCTTGCGGCGGACCGAGGAGGTCCCGATGACTGCTCCCTCCGGAAGCTCGGCGAGAGATGGGCCATTGGTGATGAGGATGTCTCCCGTCGCCGCCCGGGGGAGCACCGCACAGACCTCGAACTCAGGCTCCAAGATCGTCGGCACGTCCTTGAGGGAATGCACGGCGAAGTCGATGCTTTGATCAAGCAGGGCCAGCTCGAGTTCTTTGATGAAGACTCCTTTGTCAACGACTCCGGCGGCAGCGGCCACTTGCGCAAGGGGAACGTCCGTGCGTTGATCACCAGTGGTCAGGATCACTTCGCGCGTCAGTTGGCAATGGCCGGCGAGGGCGGCCTCCGTCATTTCCGCCTGATGAAGGGCGAGGGCACTACCTCGGGTGCCAAGAGTCAGATGATGCATGCTTGTTCGGAAGAGAATATAGGGTTGTTAGCGGGAACGCCCTGGCTTGACCTCGAGCATGAATCCATTGCCCGAGAGGTGGCCGGAGAAGTCGCTGTCATGGTCTTCGATAATCAGATTGACCTGATGAGTGTGCAAGCCTTCCACGCTCCATGATTGGGCCTTCTCCTTGGAGGCAAAGCCCCGGGCAATGATGCGCGAGGTGAGCGCATCCTCAATCCGCCAATGCAGCCCCTTGTCTCCGCTGTTGTCATCGGCATTCCAAAAAGTCAGCTCGATCCGCCGCAGCCCTCTGGTCGCGATAGGCACAATGTGGCGGCGGCCGTGCTCGCGATTGATCGCGAGTTTCTGTTTCTTAATCGGCAGGCGGTAGGCCATGCCGACGACGGGGAAGCCTGTGGTAATTCTCTCGTCGAGCCGCCCATTCGCCAAATCGTCGCGCAGGTTTTCATAGCCAGCGTAGCCAAGGGGCGTCTCCTCAATCAGCTTGCGCACTTGGCGAGCTTGCTCGCGCTGTCCCCTGCGGCGGTATTGATCCTCGAGCTTCTGAAGGTCCGAGACGAACTCGGCATTGATGCGATAGATTTCGGCCTCCTTGCGATTAACAAGAGACTGGGCTTCTCGCGGCAGCCGTTGGGCTGATGCCGCGAGGAGAGAACCGAGGAAGAAAATTGAGAGGAGCGAGATCGTTTTCATTTGAGGTCAGGGGAATTGAAAGGCCCTTAGAGAAGACGGCAAAGTCTTGAAGCTTATTCGATTATTCTTGGATAACGACTTCCAGCCCGAAGATATCTTGGAAGAGATCGGCCTTGCCTTGGAGAGCAAGACGCTCGGCGGTGGCATCGGAAATCCCCTCCAGCTTGAGCCGCAACTTATTCCTACCAATTTGCGCTGAGAGATCGCGTACCCGGGCGGAATGGGTGCGCTCCAATGCATCAGCCACCCGCAGAATGGCAGCCAGCTTGTTCACCCGGATCTGGACGTCATGTCCGAGATTCGCATAAGGCTCATGCAAGGGCTTGGGCGGTGACATGCGGTGGTAGCGAGCTACCAGGGCGACCACTGTGCGCTCCGACAGAGAGAGACCGAAGACCTCCGAATGAAGAATGAGATACTGGGAATGCTTGTGGTGCATGTGCGGAGAGACGAATCCACCGCACTCGTGCAGGATGGCCGCGACTTGCAGCAGCAAGGCGTCCTTCTCATTCAACTTATGGAGAGAGCGGGTCTCCTCGAAGAGACGACCCGCGAGATAGGCCACCTGCTTACCGTGGACGGTGTGCGTCTGGAACTTATCGGCCAATGCTTGGGCGGAACGAATCACCTCCGCCTCGAAATCGCGGGTTAACTGCGCCGTCGCCGGCAAATCATAAAGCAGACCACGCTCATAATCCGAGGTGGCCAGATTCGCAGCCTTGAGCCCGAGTTCCTCGGCAATCGCCGCATTAATTTCCAGCGCGGGCAGAAGGGCTTCAGCCGCATTGAAGTCGATCTGATAGGAGACCGGACGCTGGTCTTCTGGCATCTCCGCAGCTTCGCGGCAGAGGGACTTCAACGTCCTGAGAGAGAAGGAACGCTTGCCGGACTTCAGCAAGAAGGGGGCCATCAACTGAATTTCGTAACCGATGAGAACCAGCTCATCAACCTGGTGGCCCCGCAAATCATGGATGATGCGGGAGATGGGGCCGGAAGCATTCTCGCGAATCAATCTCAACTCGGCCTCACCCTCAGCCAGGCTGCCGTCGATTGCCTCCGCCGTGCGGTGGGTGCCCAGTCGATAGGAGGCGTAGAAAAGGATTTTCCCTTTATTGAAAAGAAGAGCGCGGGTGTTACCCGGGCCCACATGCACCACGAGCGTTTGCTTCTTTTGCAGCGCGGGGATCTCTTGCAAACGCCGCTGGGTCTTCATGTAGACCAATCGGGTCATTTCTCCGTCGTCGAGAATCTCGATAGGCAGCCCTGTCCCAATGGTGAGACGATTCATCACCACATCACGATTGGCGGCCTCATTGAGGATATTGGTCGCCACGACCCTGGTGAGCTGCTTCGGGCCGGCTCCGAGCTCGTTAAGGGAATCAAGATACCCGAGCAGAATCTCGACTGCCCGCTCCGTCGTGGACTGTTTCACCTTGCCGGTGGAAAAAATATCCCGCGCACAAGGCAGGGGCTGCTCGAGAAACTCCATGGGCTGCGGAGACCCGGAGGACAAATCCGTCATCAACATCGAGACCGAAGACGCGCCGATATGCATCGAAGCCCCCAGAGCGGGGGAGGGAGGAGGTGAGTCTGACGTGGGAGAATCCATTCCGCGCGCACCTTAACGTGGCCCGCCTCACGCGCACGAGTTTTGTTTGCCGCGAATCATCGTGTATTGGGCGAAAACCAGCGCGCTCGGCCTTCAGACAATTTCCGGCCATTGCCGAGAGCAAAAGCGACCTCAAGCAAGCTGCCTCCTCAAAATGCTCGATTTGTGACAATCTGTCTCGAAGCAGCATTGACAGGACACCCCACGACCAGTAATCATCCCGCCCCGCGCGCAAGCGAGGGAAGTTTCGCAAAGAAACAACGGCGGCGTGGCCAAGTGGTCTAAGGCGCGGGTTTGCAAAACCTGTATTCGGCGGTTCGAATCCGCCCGCCGCCTCCATCTCTCTCAGGTATTCTATATTAGCGACTTACAGAGATTTGGCAAGCTTAGGATCTGCAGCTTGTAACCCCAGTTGTAACTCACTTGCTGTTCTTCAAATACGGACACCACTCAGCCATAATACTAGATTTGCTGCTTGAAGACGGCTTTGGGTGCTCAGACGAGCTCAAGGAGAGTAGATCCTGTGAATTTCTTCGATATCCAGATTACTCCTCTCGAACTCGAACAGAAGGAAGCAATTGTTTGAGAAAGGGAGCGGGCTCCGCCACGCTCGGTATAGCGCTTACGGCCTTTCATGGCTTCAGTCTTCATTTGCTTAAGGCTTGGTCCAAGTAATTATCGCACTTCCTAGGGTGTTTTCGTCACGAATTACAATCGGACCTCGGTCGGCATTTCGTCATTCAATTTCAGTGAAATAGGGGCTTAAATGAGCGCCATACAACGCTGTCATATCGTTGAACCAAGGACAGGAATCCACCGGTTGACAATTTTCTCGATGCGAGTTTCTCCCGTTAGCAATGTCAATTCCATGTCGTCAGGGACCAACACTCAAATCGACCAGATCTATCGGGAGGAGTCGGGGAAGGTTCTCGCCACCTTGGTGCGGATATTAGGGGACCTCGATCTGGCAGAGGAAGCGACGCAGGAGGCTTTTGTGGCAGCGGTCACCTCATGGGAGCGCAATGGAATTCCGCAAAATCCAGTGGCATGGCTCATATCCACGGGACGATTCAAGGCGATTGATGCCATTCGCAAGCGTGCGCGGCGTGATGAGCTGGAACCAGAGGTGCAGCGTCGCATCGATGACATCCAGTCCGCTAACCTTTCCTTTGCGAAGCGGGACATCGAAGACGATCAATTGAGGCTGATTTTCACCTGCTGTCATCCGGCGATTGACCGGAAAGTGCAGGTACCGCTTACGCTGCGCGAGGTCTGTGGCCTGACTACGGAAGAGATTGCCAGTGCCTTCTTGGTGCCTACGGCGACCATGGCTCAGCGCATTGTGCGTGGGAAAGCGAAGATTCTGGCGGCAAAAATCCCTTTCGTCATTCCTAATGCCGAGGCCCTTCCCGAGCGCTTGGATGCCGTTCTATCTGTGATCTATCTTGTCTTCAACGAGGGTTATTCTACCTCGACAGGCGATTCAGCGCTGCGAGCGGAGCTGTCTCAGGAAGCGATTCGGCTGGCCAGAATTCTCGCTGGTCTCATTTCAAATTCTGAGGTGAAAGGTTTGCTCGCGCTCATGTTGCTTCACGAATCGAGGAGATTGGCGCGGACGGATGCGCAGGGCGATATTGTGTTGTTGGAAGACCAGGATCGCCAGCTCTGGGATCAGGCTTTGATTGGGGAAGGCCGCCGACTTGTTTCGGAGGGGCTAGAGATGCGGGAAATTGGTTTCTATTCGGTACAAGCGGCCATTGCAGCCGTTCATGCTGAGGCACAGACGCCGGAGGAGACGGACTGGGCGCAAATTGTGGCCCTTTATAATGTACTGGTTCAGATTCAGCCCACATCGGTGATTAGGTTGAATCGCGCTATTGCTATCGCGATGTCTGATGGGATCACAATTGGACTGGATCTAGTGGATCGGCTGCTGCGTGAAGGAGGTTTAGAAAATTACCATTTGGCGTATTCGGCGCGAGGGGAGTTGTTGCGACGGCTGGGAAGGGTGAGCGAAGCCCGGGAGGCTTTCCAACACGCTTTGACATTGGCCAAACAAGCTCCCGAGCGCCGTCTCTTGGAGCGCCGCATCGCATCGCTCACCTGATTGCCAAAAAAATTGGCCTATCGTGTCGAACGGGAGGCTGAGTAAACGACTAGGAGGTGAAAGAGGATCTCGCTCGACGGTTTCAGCGTCGAGTGAATCTGACAAAAACAGCAAAATAGAGATTTTTAATGAAAGTCATGGTCATGGTCAAAGCTACTCCGAGTTCGGAAGAAGGAGTGATGCCTCAACCGGAGTTAATGGAGGCGATGGGGAAATTCAATCAAGAGCTCGTTGCCGAAGGAATTATGCGTGCGGGGAACGGTCTCAAGCCCAGCACCGAGGGCGTGCGCGTTCGTTTTAGCGGTGAAGAACGGATCGTCACGGATGGTCCCTTTGCTGAGACCAAGGAGTTGATCGCCGGTTACTGGCTTTGGGAGGTCGACTCCATGGAGGAGGCCATCGGCTGGGTCAAGCATTGTCCGAACCCGATGATCGAAGATTCCGATATTGAGATTCGACCGCTGTATGAGCTTTCCGATTTCGCTGAAATCGATCCAACCGGCGAGATGCGTCAACACGAGGCCTCCCTGCGGGAAGAAATTTCGATGCAATCGGCCAAGGTCGAACCATACCTGTTTTTCGGAGGGCGATGTGAAGAAGCTCTTACATTTTATAAAGAGGTTCTACACGCCAAGGTCGGGGTCGTCATGCCTTACTCGGAAAGTCCCGAACCCGCACCGGAGGGCTTTGCGGACAAAATCATGCACGCGGAGTTCACGGTGGGCCCAGCCAAGATCATGGCCTCCGACAGATGCGGTGCCTCTGCAGAAACGAGTGGAGACAGTTACCAACTGGCTCTCACCCTGCCCAGCGATGAGGAAGCCTGCCGGGTTTTCGCGGCTTTGGAGGAAGAGGGTCAGGTGATCATGCCCCTCGAGAAGACCTTTTGGTCGCCCTGTTTCGGTATTGTAACTGACAAATTCGGCGTCGGCTGGATGGTGATGGTGCCGGATCCTCAGCAAGCAGGATGTTGAACCCAAACCCGAGAAAATTCTTATGAAATACATGTTACTAATCTACGGAGCCGAAGATGCTTGGACGGAGCAAGAACAAGAAGATTGCATGCTCGAGTCCATGGCCATCTGCGACGACCTCGAAGCGCAAGGGAAATATGTGGCGGCCTCACCCCTGCACCCCGTGTCCACCGCTACCAGCTTGCGCCTGCGCGATAGAAGAGTAGAGGTCACCGATGGCCCCTTCGCGGAAACCACCGAGCAGCTCGGAGGATATTTTATCATTGAGGTCGAGGATCTTGACGAGGCGATTAGCATCGCCAAACGGCTGCCCCCAGCGAAGAAAGGAACGGTAGAAATTCGGCCTGTTTTTCCGCTACCAGAGCGGGATAAAGTCGGCGACAAGTCCGCAAACAGAACTGAAGACACACCAAACTAAGTACCAGCTATGTCAGCTTACACAGATGGATTTGTGATCATCGTTCCGAAAAAGAATTGGGACGACTATCAAGAAATGGCCGAACTCGCCAGCGAGGTCTGGATTGAATACGGAGCCCTCGATTATCAGGAATGCCTTGGTGACGATCTTGAAAATGATGACTGCGGCGCGTCCTTTACTGGCTCGCTAGCAGTAGCCCCTGATGAAGTTGTTGTCTTCGCCTGGATTAGCTACGAGTCGCGTGAGCACCGCGATATCGTGAATGCCAAGGTCATGAAAGACCCCCGGATCGAAGGCATGAGCCAACCGGAGCAAATGCCCTTTGACTCCAAACGTATGCTCTATGGCGGCTTCCAAAATTTCGTCTCGCGGTCTGCTGCTGACCGTTGATTTTGAGAGATGAGATTGGCACATGGCAAGGTCACCGACGGAAAAAATAGACCTCCAAGACAATGAGAAAATCGAAGACAAAAATCACAGGATGGGGTCTCAGTGGAGTCCTTGTCGCCTTCTTGATTTTTAGCGCCAGCGGCAAATTTACCGACTGGGAGGGCCAAGAAGAAATGTTTACGAAGATGGGGTGGGACATCAATGTCATGATGACCATTGGAATGGTTGAAGTTCTGATTGGCATCCTGTTTCTCATCCCGCGCCTCAGCGTCATTGGAGCTATTCTCGTGACGGCTTACTTGGGAGGTGCCACTGCGACGCATGTCCGGATTGGCGATGCTTTTTACTTCCCGATTGTGCTCGGCGCCTTGGTTTGGACCGCTCTGGCACTTCGCAACCCCCTCGGTCTATCGCGCTATCATGGGACCCACCCAGAAATCTCGCAAACAAGAACCTTAGAATAATGAAACTAGAAACCAAAGTCACGCCCTGGTTGGGCTTCAACGATCAGGCGGAGGAAGCGGCTCGCTATTACACCTCCATCATCCCGAATTCCCGAATTCTCAGTATCACCAAAAATCCTGGAACGGACGATCCGCTGGTCGTTCAATTCGAGCTCGGTGGTCTTCCGGTCTCCGCACTCAATGCCGGGCAGGACTGGAGATTCACCACTGCATTCTCGTTATCTGTGAGTTGCGACGACCAAGAGGAGTTGGACCGGCTTTGGGCCGCCTTGTCCAAAGGGGGAGAAGAGGTGGAATGTGGATGGGTTACCGACAAGTTCGGTCTCTCCTGGCAAGTCGTCCCCGCCGCTTTGCCGAAATTCCTCGATCCCACCACGCCGGAGAAAGCGGCTCGCGTGCTGCAAGCCGTCTGGACGATGAAGAAGCTTGATATTGCGAAACTCGAAGCTGCCTATCGCGGGGATGAATAAGTGACTTCGTTTTAGATGATCTAGCAGATTTCTTCTGAGAAGATTTTGCGTGCCCTCCCTCCAAACCCGACGATTTAAAGCCCTGTTGTTTACTACGCGCACTTAACCTTTCTTGTCGCGCAACCATTTGGTTGCATAAATAGATCAGTCTTGAAGGAAGTATTCAAAGCATTAGCCCGACACCAACCGCCGAACGTTGCTCGACGCACTGCACAAGCGAGGCGGATAGACTTTGGGTGAGCTTTGTCAGCTTCTTGACATGACCCGACAGGCGGCCACCAAACACTTGGCTTTGCTGAAAGCGGCAAATCTGGTCGCAATCAGGTGGCACTGGCGCCAAAATCTTCACTATCTCAATCCAGTGCCATTGCACGAGATCTACGACCGCTGGATTGCCAAATACGAGGTTCCGCACCTTCAGGCGTTGAGCAATCTGAAAACAGATCTTGAACAACAGAAAGATAACATCATGAATGCACCAGAATTAGTCTATAAAATGTATATCCGATCAACGCCTGAGAAGACATGGGAGGCAATCACGGATCCAAAGTTTACACGTCAGTAATGGGGAGGAATGGCAAATGTCTCAGATTGGGAGAAAGGTTCTGAATGGAGACATGTCACTGAAGATGATGAGGCTTGGGTCGGGGGAGAAGTCGTAGAGTCCATTCCCAACAAAAAACTCACGCTAACTTGGTTCGAGCCTGATGAACCAGAGGATGTTTCGCGCATTTCTTATGAAATTGAAGCCCTCGACGGAACGGTCTGTCTCACGGTCGTCCACGATAACTTTAAGGCGACCTCAGCAATGCCAGAAAAAGTCTCCAAGGGATGGCCCATGGTGCTTTCAAGTTTGAAATCGTTCCTTGAGACTGGAAAGGGGATAAATATTTGCTGCGGAGATTGAATGCGTCCTATGACAAAATCTCACTTCATCCGTCCGGCTGTTATGACCGACGAGGCTGCTGCCATCGATACCCTGATCTTAGCGTTTGCTACAGATCCAATGGTGCGATGGACATGGCCTGACCCAAGTGACTATTTGGCTATCATGCCACGATTCATTAAGGCATTTGGTGGTCAGGCGTTTTCTTGTGGTAGCGCGTATCTGACCAAAAAATCACGCGGGGTGGCCTTATGGCTGCCACCGGAGAATCATCCAAATAAAGAAGGAATGATTTCACTCGTTGAAAGCAGCATCCCTGAGTCCCGCCACCACGAACTGTTCAAAGTGTTTGAAATGATGGAGGAGTTTCATCCGCAAGAGCCTCACTGGCACCTTCCCTTACTTGGAGTTGATCCAATGTATCAAGGACATGGGCTCGGCTCTGCCTTGTTGGACCATGCTCTTCAGAGGTGTGATAATGAAGGCTGCCAGGCCTATCTCGAATCCTCGAACCCTAGAAATATCGCCCTTTACCAACGCTATGGATTTCAGCCTCTTGGGGAAATTCAAAGCGGGACTTCGCCTACGGCGATTCCCATGTTGCGGTTGCCGAACTAACCGATCCACATCATTTTGGGTAGGAACCCCAAAATTCAATTCAATTTTTCTCGTGTGGTCTGAAGTAAACTCATGAAAATAAGGAGCGGACGAGCCCACTGAGGTAACGCTTAAAGGCACCCTTGGCTTCAGGATTCAAAAAAATGTCCATTTGCGGTCACACGCCTTCATCCTCTCTCGTCACTTACTTTGACATGAAAACGCTTTTACGAATCGATGCCAGTTCCCAGTTGATGCAATCTCACTCACGCAGTCTAGCAGATTACTACGAGTTCCGCTGGAAGGAACATTACCCGAATGGGAAGGTAGTCACGCGCGATCTCGTCCGTGAGCCGATTCCCCATTTGGATGAGGCCACCATTGCGTTACTTTATACCGGAGGTGAACCGCCAGAAGGGATGATTCCGCCCGGAATCGTCCTGTCCAATCAGCTGATCCGCGAGTTGAAGGACGCCGACGAGGTGGTGATCAGCAGTGCGGTATACAACTTCGGTATGCCTTCCGCCTTGAAAGCATGGATCGATCATATTGTCCGCTTCGGATCCACCATTGCCCCCGGTGAAAGAGGGCCAGTGGGATTGCTTTCAAATGAACGAGCTTGTTTCCTGACGGCACGTGGGGGGAACCCGGAAAGAAGTCCAGACTATCAATATCCCATCTTGAAAGCGGTATTTGAGTATATCGGGATTCAGAAAACCGACTGGATTTCGTTGGAAGGTACTCGCATCCCTGATGGCAAATTGGATTCACGCATCAGCAAGGCCCGATCCGCGATTGATGATCTTTTTTGAAGCTGAGAACGTGGGGTAATGCAAGCTACTGCCCAAGAGGAGTTCGAAATACACCGCACCATGCTGGTAGGCCTCGCCTACCGGATGTGTGGGGTATTAGCCGACGCACAAGACATTGTGCAGGAGACTAACATCAAATGGTGTTCCGCCGATCGTTCCGGGATCAGAAATCCTCGGGGGTGGCTGGTCACGGTGTGCAGCCGCTTGGCGATGGATGTGATGAAATCGGCACGCGTTCGTAGGGAGAAGTATGTAGGCGTATGGCTTCCTGAGCCTTTTCTGGACCTTCATGAGTATTCCCCTGACGCACAGGCTGAAATTGACGATTCCGTGTCTATGGGATTGATGGTTGCAATGGAGAGGTTGACCCCTTCCGAACGGGCCACTTTTTTGCTGCACGATGTCTTTAATTATAGTTTTGGTGAGATCGCTTGCATCATTGGAAAGCCGGAAGCGACCTGCCGTAAGTCAGCCTCCCGTGCCAGAAGGGCTCTGCGTATTAACCGACCGCGATTTAACACAAGTCCTGACCTCCATCGACAATTGCTCGAAGCTTTTTTTGAGGCGGTGCATGACGGTGACTTAGAAAATCTGAAGGCACTTCTGGCAGATTCTGTTGAACTTCACGCCGATGGAGGAGGCCGAGTGGAAACAGCACCTGCGGTGTTGGGTGGCCGTGAAGTTGTCTCCGGATTTCTTCTGAAAATTTGGCGCGCAAATGTCCCTTCACGCGCAAGTATTATTATTGAAAACCGATGGTTTAATGGACAACCGGGAGTTCTTATCTATCAAAACAACCAGCTTGCAGTTGCTCTCTGCCTCTCGGTGACAAGGAATACAATTGATCAAATCTTTGCCCTTCGGAATCCCCAAAAACTTACTGTATTTATGTCGAATCGCGAGTGAGGTGGACCGCGAAAATTGGACCAGGGATTAAACGATAATTTTGGTAGTGAGGAACCGGGAAAGACGCTAAACTCATACCCCTAAATGAAGGGCGAAAGAAGACCTCCAAAGAGGCCCGGGAAGCCGAGAAGGAAAAACACCAGCCTATATCGGCCTGCAAGACAGTGAGATTAAATACTTGCGGAAGAATCAAAAAATCTCGCTCTTTGAGGGAGCGTATCGAGCTCTTGGTAGCCTACCATCCCAGATTGATCATGAGAAGACAGCGCCAGTTCTTGTTCGCGGCACGCTCCACGGGGACCTATCAGGAAGTGACGGAAAGTGAGGAACGCTTACGGAAAAGGCGTCACTTAAATAAACTTTACATCAGCGACCCCTCCCTGTTGCGCGAGCTCACCGTGTTGAGCCTCGATCAAGAGTGGTGCGCCGATTTACGCAAATCCCCATGCCGCATGGCAAAGCCTTTTTGTGCGCGGTCACGGACTGGTATTTGCGCCGGATCCTGTGGTGGTCGCTCTCCAGCACCATGGAGACCCGTCTCTGTCTGGAAGCGCTTAAGAAACCCTTTTCCGCTGCCGACCGAGGCTGCCAGTTTACCTCTGAGGACATGTTCACTGCCGTTTAGCTAGACTCTCTACTGTCCGTACGTTGAGGCCCACTTCAAAAGCGGGGCCCTCCACATCATCCTAAACCACTCGTAGTAGAATTCCATGGCCGCTCACGAACGAACTTCAGCTGAAGGACTCGCAGCGCATCTTCCGGGCCGACTCATTGCATCCAGCAGTGGACCGGCTTGGAAGGATGTCCTTGTACAGATATTTTCACGCCAACTATTCGAGGACAGCGTTATTGTTCCCGCCGTGGCCGAGCCGGTTCTCGTCTGGATCACTTCTGGAACAGTGATTCTCGACGAACGTGATATAGGGGGTAAATGGGAGACCAATCGAATCTCTGCTGGAGACTTTTTACTCACGATGTCGCCTACGCCTTATGAACTCCGTTGGCGGGCAGTCGGTACGGAGCCATTCGAGCCGATGCATCTCTATTTGAGCCTGCCCCTCTTTGAGCGTGCTTATCGAGAGGTATTCGGGAAAACCGCTCGAACTCGGCCACTGCAAGAAATCTCTGGACATCAGGATCAGGTGGTTTCAGTAATTATGGCCCAACTTCGCGACGAGTTAACGACACGGAAGCCTCCCAGTAAGCTCTTCGTCCAGGGCATCGTGCAAAGTTTGGCTGTGTACTTGGTGCGAACTTATACCGATCCTCATGCGGACACACTCAGCCATTACTCCGGACTTACAATTTTCAAACTTCGGAAGGTCACTGAACTCATGGAAGGTCGGCTAAGTGAGAAATTTGATCTTGCGGCTTTTGCCCGGGTAGCGGAGATGAGCGATTTTCATTTTTCCAGGATGTTCAAAAAGGCGACTGGGTTCTCACCATCCCATTACTTTATCCACCTGCGAATGGTTGAAGCGCGTCGCTTGCTGCGCGAGACCAACCTTAGCATCATTGATATCGGACTTGAGGTTGGATATAGTAGCGCGAGCCATTTTTCTCAGGCTTTCCGGCGAGAGGTCGGAGTCTCACCAACGCGTTATCGCGACTAATATGGCCGTAAATAGGCCTACTCGACCATTTCTGCGCAAAAATCCGACAGAATGAGCAAAGGCTCAAAAGAAGGTCTTAGGATTCTCAAGTTAGGGTCATTTCGTGAATCCTGTTGACCTTCTTCACCTAGTGGCCCTTATCGCAGCGGCAAGCAATTCCAACCGAGCAGAATGGCTCGATTACTTGGGCTATGTCGCCGCACTACTTAGTACGGGGGCCTTTCTTCCCCAAGCTGTCAAAACCATCCGCACTCGGGAAACTAGAGGAATTTCCTTGGGGATGTACGTGATCTTCACAGCGGGAGTAACGCTTTGGCTCATCTATGCGATCGGGATTGGGTCTGTGCCGATGACGTTGGCCAATACTGTTACCGTGCTTCTGGCTGTGATCATACTGATTCTAAAACTCCGCCACGGATAACCTCAAACGGCTCCCACTTTATGAACCCCTTTCAGAAAAAACTTAACTCAGAGTTCAATTTTAGGAGCACGGCAGAAGATGTTCTGCGCGGAGTTGATCTATCAGGAAATCTTGCGATAGTGACTGGTGGTTACTCGGGACTTGGACTTGAAACCACACGATCTCTGGCCCAGGCTGGCGCTCATGTCATAGTTCTTGCTCGGCAGCCCTCTATAGCAAAGGAGGTGCTTTCTGGCATCGCTTCGGTCGAAGTGGATGCGCTCGACCTTGCCGACCTCGGAAGCGTTCACCGCTTCAGTCAGCGCTTTCTGTCTTCGCAACGCAGCATCGACATGTTGATCAATAACGCTGGAATTATGGCCTGCCCAGAAACTCGGGTTGGTCAGGGTTGGGAGGCCCAATTTGCCATAAACCATCTAGGACACTACGTCTTGACGAATCTTCTTTGGCCTGCCTTTTCAGGGCGCGGTGCTCGGATTATTTCGGTTTCTTCAGCAGGGCACCACCTTTCTGGAATCCGTTGGGACGATCCCCACTTTACGCGAGGTTATGACAAGTGGCTGGCTTATGGACAGGCGAAGACCGCAAATATTCTTTTTGCGGTCCAATGTGACAAATATGGACGAGATCGCGGAGTGCGTGCCTTCGCACTCCATCCAGGAAAAATACTTACTCCGTTGCAGCGACATTTGCAGAAGGAAGAGATGATAGCAGCGGGATGGATTGATAAGGCTGGAAACCTAGCGGACTCCACCTTCAAGACTGTCCAACAGGGAGCCGCGACGCAAGTGTGGGCGGCAACCTCTCAACAACTCAACGGATTGGGAGGGCTTTATTGCGAGGATTGCGATATAGCTGTTCGCGCTACAAACGGGACCGATACTCTTGTTGGAGTTCGCGATTATGCACTAAATCCTCAGGATGCATTACGCCTTTGGGATCTTTCCGCTAAATTAACAGGAATTAATACCTTCGAACTCTCATGAAAATATCTGAATGATTCTGTTTAGAAAAATAGTCCTGATGGACAAAATGGTTATTTGAGGCAATCCATTAAGGCTGCGAGGAATACGAACCGTAGGTAGGTATCTGGCCGTCGATCGTATTGAGTTTCAATTCGGCGATACCTCTTGATACGACAAAAGAAGTTTTCCAAGACGTAGCGCCCCTTTGCGATTTTCTTAAAGTATAGTACCGCTCTGAGTCGTCTTCTTCTTGGTGGCACAAGAGCCAACCCGCCATCGTTAAGAACTTGCTTGCGGAACGAATCCGAGTCGTATCCCCGGTCTGCCAAAACAACTGAATCTAGAACGTCTCCCAAAAGTTCATGAGCGCTAATCAGCTCGTGTTCATTTCCAGAAACCAACCGTAGGCCTAATAGTCTCCCTCCGCCGTTTGTCATGGCGTGGAGCTTCGTGTTTCGGCCGCCCTGGGTCTTGCCGAACCTTTGTTCGGTAAGGCTTCTCAGGGCGTAGCAAGCATCCTGAGGGGCCTTCACGTGAGACCCATCTAGGATTTTGAATCGGTCCCGGTTTTTCATTCTCTCGGTCTGCTCAATCATTCTTTCGAAGATACACTTCTTGGCCCACCGGAGATGAAACGATAAACGCTGTTCCACTTCCCATAACACAGCGGAAGCTAATTCCAATAGGCTCCGGTCTTCAAAATCCACCAGATTCCACTCAACGTTTTGAAAAGTTCGGCCGGTTTACGACCCTTTTCCATAATGTTAGTTCGACGATGTTCGGCCTCGAGTTAATTTTTTTACCTGCTCAAAGAGCACGTCCGGCATCTCTGTCGTTTTACCTTTCAAACCAGCGACAGAGTGCCGGTATTCATTGATTTTTAGCAGCTTTTAATTTGTCCACCCGGACTAACCCGACTCACGACCCATTCCTAGCTGAGAGACCTGACCACGGCGAGAGTTGCGATTCGCCGAGCCTCTCAGTTTCGTCCTCCGGCTGTCGCTCCGAAGCAAAGTGACGACTTAAACCCCGTCGAAAATTCTCATAAACGTCGGTTCAGAAAACGGAGGGCTCCAGAAAGAATTTCAGTCCATGAAACGAAGCGGTCGTCCTTCATCCGCATCAAAAAAATCAAACAAAGTTTTAATGTCGGTTCGAGCAGACCAGCCCCTTGCGGCAAGCTCCTCTCGAATCATGGCAGCCATTGAATCTCGCCACCCGCGCTTGCTCAAGAATCCATTCCATATTTCGATTTCGTCTGCAGTAGGTTGTCGCCCTATGGAGAAGCACCAATTGAGAATTTCTTTATCGGTGCCCCCTTCTGAAACACGATTAGACAAGGATGGAAAACTCACTTCGAGAAAGTCGCAAGTTCTCTCATCAAATCCGCCACCATACATTTCGTGGTAATCCTCGGGAAGTCGCTCATCTTGATAGAGTCGAATTTTATCCAATATCCGACCGAAGTAGACAATACCACCAACTTCGTCGTAAGGGGAGCGCATTTCTATTTTTTTCATATTGCCAATAGTTTGTTTTTTGGGAGAATGTTTTTGTCGGTGAATTGCTAGACCGAAACTCAATATATAGGATGAGGCTAGTGAGTTCACCCAGGAGCACTATGGTTGCTGTAATAAGAGAAGGCCGAAAGGGTCTTAGTGAGGCGAAAAAGTTGCATCCTAAGCCGAAGGCAGCAAGGACTCCGCTGAGAATATGGAGGCCGCAACAACCGACAACGCTCACGAGTGCGATAACAGCCGCTCCAGAACTGAGCCAAATTCCCTTAGAAGGGAATGTTTCGTTCAATTCTGAGTGACCACTTGTTTGTCCCGTCGCCGAACAATCACAATCACCACTAGATTCGTCTATATTCATAGTATTATTAAGGATGTCTCCATCCTGAATAGAAGAAATGAGTCACATAGCCTTCGATGATAGCCAAGGAAAAGATGACGAACGCCAAGGCGATTAGCAATCTTGTGTCGAACAATGCACGCAAAAGGATGAGCTCAGTAAGACTGGCCCCCGCGCTACCGATGATAAGGGCTAGCACCGAGCCGGTTCCGAATCCTTTTGCGAGGAGAGAAGCCACCAATGGATTGACAGCCTCCGCTCGGAGGTGAAGGGGAACACCGATAATAGCGGCAAAAGGAATGGCTAGGGCATTGTCAGAACCTGTGTATTTCTCCAGAAATGTCGTGGGGACAAAACCGTAAATGATACTTCCGACAGCGATACCGAGAAGAAGATAGGGTAAAACATCGCAAAAATCCACCCAACTCTCTTTCCAGAGGCCGTCATAGCGTGAGTTTCTCTTCGCTACGAAGATTCTCTTATCCTCTAGGCGGCGGCTTTCACTGCAAGAATCTTCTTCGGGTCTGGGGAGCACGTCCCTCGGTTTATCCGTTGCACTTGCACAGCACGACGTAGCCATGTCTTTTTCCTCCGATTCAGACTCTTTGCGGATAATAGAGCGTGCGAATTTAAGGCCCCAAAAGAGCCAGCGAGCCCCGAGAGAAGGCAGAAAGGCCGCAAGAACGTAAATAGCGGTCAATTGCCAGCCGAAAGTCGCTATTAGCAAAACAACTACGACTGAATTGAGTAACGGCGAGGAGAAGATAAACACCATCATTGGTCCGAATCCCGCGTGAGCTCGTAAGAGCGCTTTCAGCATCGGAATCGTCGAGCAACTGCAGTAGGGGGTGAGCGAACCCAGTCCAGCCGCCATGAAGCAACTGGCTTTACTTCGTGCATTTAGACGAGATTCGATGGTCTCGGGAGAAATGTGGCGCTGTGAAGCACCAACTAGAAGACTAATTCCCAAAAAAAGCACCAAGAGTTCAACCGCCAAAAACAGGAATATGTAGAGCGCGGTTGTGAATTCCATTTTTCTAGAAATTTGGTAACGACGGAATATGCTTGCGCCCGAGATCCGTCAAACTATTATTCTAGAAATTTCGAAATAAAAGAAGGGAGATTAAATCAACTATGAATCATGAGAATGCGGTAGCGAGTTTGGCAGAGCTTGGTAACAATCATCGGCTTGCGGCTTTCCGACTTTTGGTCCAATCGGGCGCCGAAGGAGCCACGGTTGGCGAGATTCAGGAACACTTAAATTTGCCTGCCTCCACCTTATCCCATCACCTTTCTCGGATGTCCCATGTCGGACTCATTTCTCAGGAAAGGTTAGGCCGTAGGATTGTTTGTCGTCCCAACTACTCTCATTTCGAGGACCTTATTCAATACCTCAGAGACGAGTGCTGCCAAGGCTTGCCACAGAGGAAGAAGGATGGAGTGACGTGCAAGGGAATTCTGGACCACTGTTAGTTTAGTTTTTGTAGAATTTGGTCTAGATTTCGACTGGTGTTTGGTAGCCGATCGATGAGTGTTTGCGGTGGTGGTTGTAATAGCTTTCGATGTAGTCGAATAGTTCGGTGTAGGCATCGGGCAGATCGGCGAATTTTCCGCCTTGGAGGACTTCGGCTTTGAGGGTGCCGATGAGTGATTCTGTCCAAGCGTTGTCGTAGGGATTGGCTCGGCCGGACATACTTTGGCGGAGCTTTTTTTCGCTCAAAAAATCCCGGAAGCAACGGCTGCCGTATTGGCGCCCGCGGTCACTGTGAAAGATCGTCCCGGGGCGGATGGTTTGACTTTGGGCGGCATGGAGGATGGCCTCGGTGACCAGTTCGGCCCGCATGTGGGTGTCGAGCTTCCAACCCACAATCTTACGGGTGCAGAGGTCGATGACGACGGCGAGATA
>JAUTCR010000024.1 GCA_030673895.1 Verrucomicrobiota bacterium JB023 | reverse complement strand
CCTCTCTTTCGCAAATCAAGCTCAGCCCCTTCCGCTTCTATGGGGACCCGCAACGGGACCCCCGCTTCCATTGCATCTCCTGCGTCTTTGCCGGCTACGCCACCCCATCTGAAGTCAATCCCAAGGCCGAAGACGACGCCGCCGACGTCCGCTGGTGGCCCCTCAACCAACTCCCACCCCTCGCCTTCGACCACGAGCTCATTTTAAGGGATTTCCTCACCCAGGTCTCTTAGGCCCGCAGCAAAAAGACCGGAGCCTTCAGCCTTCTTAGTCTTCCCCAGCTAGCCGTTTTCTCAAAGGGTGTCCTCCTTACACCTTTTGGCTTATTCGGTGTAATTTTAACACCTATAAGTCACCCATGGCCCACACTTATGAATATCCCCGCCCCGCTCTGACGACGGATTGCGTTGTCTTCGGGCTGGATGACGATGACGTAAAAGTCCTCCTCATCAAACGCGGGCTCGCCCCCTTCAAAGGCAAATGGGCTTTGCCCGGCGGATTCATTCGACCCAATGAAGCCCCTGACGCTTGCGCGCGCCGTGAACTTGCCGAGGAGACCGGCCTGCGCGGAATCTACCTCGAGCAGCTCTACACCTTCGGCGACCCCAAGCGGGACCCCCGCGAACACGTTGTGACCATCGCCTACTTCGCTCTCGTCAATCTGCTGGAGCACCCACCCACCGCCGACACCGATGCCATCGACGCCGCGTGGTTCCCCTTCGATGAGATTCCCCAGCTCGCTTTCGACCACAGCCACATCCTTGACGTTGCCCGCCAACGTCTTCGCGCCAAGCTACGGTACAGCCCAGTCGCCTTCGAGCTGCTCCCAGAGAAATTCACTCTCCCCGAAGCCCAACACCTCTTCGAGCGCGTGCTCGATACCACCCTCGACAAGCGCAACTTCCGCAAAAAACTCCTCAAGCTCGGCATCCTCATCGAGACCGATGAAGTCCAACAAGACGCCGCCCGCCGTGCCGCCCGCCTCTATCAATTCGACCGATCATCCTATAACGACCTCCTCTCGGCCAACCCCGACCTCACCCTGCTGTGAGTTCTGGAACAGCAACCTTTACTGTCGCCCCGGAGCCAGCTCACTCAACCTCACCCAACCCCCACCCTAGTAGAAGACCAAACAGCATGATTCTCCCAACCACTATCAAAGACGGACAAGCCGTCGCTATCTGGAACACCAACGGCACCCGCCGTATTGTCAAAGGCCCTAAAGTCCTCAGCACTCAAGAGCGCACCCCCGACTAAAATATCCTCTCGGAAAGCGAAAACCCCATCCCCGTTCACCTTCATGAAGCAACCTAACAATTGGATTCCAACTGAGGAGCAAGCTGTTTTCGAGGTTGGTAGGAGACTCAGCGAACGCTACCACGAGGGAGAAGAACTCCCCGAGGAAAATTTTCTAGTTGGCAAGTCTTGGGTCACGGCTCGAGAGCTGATGGAGGAATATGAAAAGCACTTTCCTCCAGAGGGGCAACGAAAAACCAAACGGCTCACACATCGAAAAATCACCTATTCCCTCAACCGCCCAGATTGGGATTATCGAGGCGAAGCCTTGGGACTCCAAATGAGCTGCGATGGAGTCAACTACACAACTCTAGAAAAAGCAGAACTATTCCGAGCAAATGGGCAAAACTGGAGAAACAATATCTTTACCAGCACAGACAATCGCTACGATGTGCTCTACGGCAATCAATACACCTTAGTGATCGACAAGGTCAACTTCGGGCTCTCCGTAGCGCGCTTGAAATTTCGCGTGAGCACCTTGGTTTATTCAACCTTCCACGAAGAAACTCCCTTTTGGGGTAATAACTGCACCCTTTTCGACATCAATAAAGGTGACGAACTGATCCAAGAGCAGACTTGCTTCCCATTCATACCCTTCGACCACTTTTGGAGCGAACTGGACCGCTACATCGAAATGCGCAGAAAGCAAATCGGTGAACTACATAATGACGAATCGGCACAAAAACTCACCCTGCACCATGACCACTGAACAACGACTCCACGGCCTCCTTCTAGGTACTGCCATTGGGGACTCTGTTGGATTGCCAGCCGAGGGACTCACCCCCCGCGGTATTACCAAGCGAGGTTGGGATAGAGAGTGGAAACAGCGTTTCTTTCTGGGTCGAGGCATGTGGAGCGACGATACGGAGCACACCATCATTCTGACTCAGGCGCTGCTTGCGTCCGGCTCGGTTCAAAAGGCATTTCAGAAGCTCCTCGCCCGCGACTTCCGTTACTGGCTAGCCATGCTCCCGGCGGGAGTTGGGCTCGCGACCGCGCGTTCGCTGTTCAAACTCTGGCTTGGCATCTCACCCGACCGCTCAGGAGTCTTTTCAGCAGGCAATGGCCCAATGATGCGCGCCGCACCAATCGGGTGCCTCTTCTCTGAGAGCAACCAAGACCGCCTCATTTACAATCGTCTCCAAACCCGCATTACCCATTCCGACCCAAAAGCAGAACACTGCGCACGGGCCATCGTCGAATTGGCTGCGTTGCTTTGTCAGTCAAATGAAGCTCCCTCTCAAGACAAGTTGTTCGAAACTCTTCTAGCGCCAGAATCATCAGGTGAGTTCCGGGAGTTGATAAATTGCGTTCGCAACAACTTGGCATCTGGAGATAACCTCGACGCTTTGCTTTCGATGATTGGCGGTCGCCCGGAAAGAGGCGTTTCCGGCTACTGCTTCCACACGCTGGCCGCGGTTCTACATTGCGGAATCCGACACCAGTGGAACCCCAAGCAGGCTCTCCCGGCCATCTGGTCAGCGGGTGGAGATACAGATACCACCGGCGCAATTCTAGGTGCTCTCTGCGGAATCCTTCATGGAGCTGATTCCTTTCCGCAGAATTGGTCACAAGCGTTTTGTGAGTGGCCAGTTTCCACTTCGGACCTTGGCAAATTGGCCGAATCTATCAGCGCCGGTCAACCGGCCAAGATTCGCCCGTCCTTTGCTTTCTCCCTTCTCCTTAGAAATCTTTCCTTCCTTCTCATTGTCCTCGGGCATGGATTCCGTCGCCTGATACCGATTGCTCGAACTTCATCTCCCCAATCACCATGACCCCCTCTCAGCTCAAGAAACGAAGTAAGCTCCTTTCGCTTGTTCTTCGGCACAAGCCTCAGCATCTAGGCATTGTGCTCGATGAGCATGGCTGGACGGAGATTGATGAGCTGTTGCAGCGATTGGCTGAGGAGCGGTTGCCGACGTCTCGCGATCAGCTGGAAGAGCTTGTGGCAACGAACGACAAGAAGCGCTTTGCCATCTCGCAGGATGGCTTGAAAATTCGGGCGAGTCAGGGGCATTCCGTTAAGGTGGAGCTGCAGCTGGAGCGAAAGAATCCTCCCAAGACACTCTATCATGGCACGGCGACGCGTTATCTAGACTCGATTCTGGAGAGAGGGCTCGATGCGCGAGGTCGCCAGCATGTGCACCTCAGCCAGGACCTCACCACCGCGCGCATGGTGGGGAGTCGTCATGGCAAGGTCGTGGTGCTGGAGGTCGATGCCCATGCGATGAGCCGCGCGGGGTATGAGTTTTTTCTCTCGGAAAACGGAGTGTGGCTGACCCATGAGGTACCGCCTGCTTTTCTCTCCGAGCTCGCTAACAAGCCGGAGAATCCTGGGATGAAGACGATTCGCGCGGACATCACGACGCTGGCAGTGGATGCGATTGTGAACGCAGCCAATTCAAGCCTTTTGGGTGGTGGAGGGGTCGATGGGGCGATTCATCGAGCGGCAGGCCCGGACCTCGTGCACGAGTGCCGATTGCTCGGTGGTTGTCCGACGGGACAAGCGAAGCTGACGAAGGGCTATCGGCTGCCGGCGAAGTTTATCATTCACACGGTGGGCCCGGTTTGGAGGGATGGGAAAAGCAATGAGCCGAACCTCCTGCGGTCCTGTTACCTGAACTGCCTGGCTCTCTGTGAGAAAAATGGGTTTCAGTCGGTGGCGTTTCCCTGCATCTCGACAGGAGTTTATGGCTATCCGGCGGAAAAGGCGGCGGCCATCGCGGTGTCGGTTTGTCGTTCGTTTGCGGGGAAGATGGATATCACCTTTTGTTGCTTCGATGAGACGAGTTTGAGGATTTATGAG
>JAUTCR010000023.1 GCA_030673895.1 Verrucomicrobiota bacterium JB023 | reverse complement strand
GGGCTTGAGTAGAGCGCTGGTAGAGGGCGACGACGGGCGAGGGGAGGAGGGAGAGTCTTTCGGTTCGGTCACCACGCCTCTCAGCAGGCTGAGAGGCTCTTTGAGCGTCAGCAGGCTGACGCAGTCCGGGGACGGTAAGGGTGGGGAGAGCCGGAGGGAGAAAGGGTTTGGCTCTGGGGTCGGTTTTTCGTTGCTAGTATCTCTATGCGCGGGGCGTCATTTCGTTTTGAGGAGACGAATGGCATCGACTACGACATGGCCGTTCGCGCCCTCGTTCGTGATGGTAACAGTGCCGCTTTTTTCCAACTTAAAGGAGCCAAGGCTGGTAAAGAGCCCTTCCACTTCGCCGGCGTTTTTCTGATTAATGGTTGCTTGGGTTTCCCCGTCGAGATGCGTGATGGTCACAGGAACGTTTGTCGCCCGATTACTAGATGCGGCGTAGCCGAATTGAATCTCGTACGTGCCGGGGGTCGGGACGGCGAGTGGGAAAACGGCAACCGCGCGGCCGTCTTTCCCAGCGGAATCGTGCAAGTAGTGTTCGCCAATTTTCGTGCTTACGGCCCGACTCGGTTTCCAGGTTCCCGTGAGTTTGGCTTGGTTATCATCAATGATGATTCCCCTCAGGTGTCCGCCAGGCTCCAAGCGTTGCTTGTCGGCCAAAAGTCGGGGTCGAAGGTCGGAGTCATAATCCACTTCTTGGACGGGGATGCCTTGCTCAATGGCGAACGAGGCAGCGGTGCCAGCACTTTGGCCGAGGACCATGAAGGTGGGTTCCATGCGCAGGGAGCCAAAGGCAATGTGCGACGAGGAGATCGCTCCAGGCACGAGGAGATTGGTGCACTGTGCTTTCTTGGGCAGGATAGCGCCATAGGCGATGGCGTAGGGTTTGCGAATATGCGAGCCAATGTCTCCTTCATTCTCGACCCATCCGTCGGCGGTCACGTAACGCTGGGTGTGGTGCGAGTCCATGGTGTAGATGCCCATCCCGATGCTGTCTGTCACGTGGGTGACACCGTTCACATCATGCTCGGTGACGACATACTCCCCGATCATCCGCCGAGCCTCGCGAATGTAAAGCTGGTGGGACCAGTGCCCATTGTCAACGAACTCATCCTTGGGTAATCCCCACTGGCGAAGCTCATTCTGCACTGCCGCCGGAACCCTGGGGTCGTTAGCGACGAAATACATGAGCCCCTTTTGATAGTCCTCGTGTTCCTTGATGATCTCCCGTCGGCGCTCATAGCTCGCCTCCGGGTAATCGTAATTCATGCCGATGTTATCCGTGCTGAAGGGGCCGTGGTTGTTCTGGTCCGTCTTCTTGTTCGGCATCGGATCGAACTTGCGGAAGAACTCCGAGTAGCCTGCCTGCAGGACTCGCAGGAGGAGCTCGTATTGCTCGGGATCGTAGTTGTCTGGTTTGGGGAAGGGGATGCGGTTGTCGGGATCGTTGGTGAGGCAGGCGCGGAAGCAATAAGCCTGGATGTGATGGTCGCCGGAACCGTCCTCGCCCGGAGGATCGGCACTGATGCGGGGCAAGAGGCCGCTCTCGGGGTCATTGGGCACTCGATAGGGTGAAATCTGCAAGCCGGCGGTATCAAAGAAATGGTCGTGATCGCGTCGCGCTTTCTGGACTCCATTGATGGTCTCGTTATACACGCTATTGGACTCTCGCCCAACGTGATAACTCACCCCGGCCGCGGCCATCAGGTCGCCCTCGTAGGTGGCGTCAATGAAAACCTCACCCACGTATTTCTCACCATCCAGGGTGGTGATTGAGACGATCCGAGGCCCGTCTTTCTCCACGCCGTTCTCTCTGTCCAACCAAGCATCGCGGATAACTGTGACCTGATTCTCGGCCACATAGTCATCGAAGATTTTCTCGGCCACATGGGGCTCGAAGGTCCACATGGCATCGTCATGGGGGCGATTGCGGCTCTGGCTTCGTTTAATTTGGCGATATTCTTCCTGAGTTTGTTGACGCCAGGAGGAGGGTTTTTCGTAATGAGCTTTGATACGTTGATAGAACTGGCGGGAAAGCCCGCCGATACCTTTGGCGTGACCATTATCGGTCCAGCCCAGCCCTCCACTGCTGAGTCCGCCCAAATGCTTGTCCGGGCTCACCATGATGACTTTCTTGCCCATCTTGCTGGCTTGCACGGAAGCCATCACGGCGGTCGAGGTGCCGCCATAGACGATGAGGTCGGCACGATGCGTTTCAGCGACGAGCGGGAGACAAGTGAGCAGCGTCAGGATGAAAGTGGGTTTTTGACACATGGGAAGGAATAGACGGAGACCTTGGGGTCGATGTTGCAGCAATGAGATAAAGAAACGAGAACTTGACCAAACCCCTCGTTAGGAATGATATGCAAATGGGCTGCTGTGCATAACCGATGTTGGAGGAAGGTCTTTTTCAGGCCTCGAGTTGGAGCAAAAATGAAAAGAATGGACCTTATTTGGCGATTGCCAAAGATGGGGAGCCCAGTAGTTTAGCGGACGATGATCATTCAAGCAATCACATCAGTTTTCAGGTCTCCGCGGTCCATCTTGGGCTGTCTCGGTTTAATGGCGGCCGATCTTTCTGCCGAGGCGCGCGTGTTCCTCATGGCAGGGCAATCGAACATGTCTGGAGCAGGACTTTGGAAGGAACTCAAGGAATCCGAGAAGAAGCCCACCGCCGGGGTGCAAATTTGGCACAAGGGCCAGTGGCAGGACATCGGCCCGGGAGTCTCAGCCAACGAGGGAAGATTCGGCCCCGAGCTTTCCTTCGGACGGGAGATGAAGGAGGCCTTCCCCGAAGACGACATCTACCTCATCAAGACCGCCGCAGGTGGCACCTCGATGTACAAGCATTGGAAAGTGTGGGACGGGCAAGGACCATTGCTTAAGCGGTTCCTCAAGACTGCCAACGCTGCGCTTGAGAATTTGGAAGATGAGGGGATCGAATACAGCATCGAGGGGATGATCTGGATGCAGGGAGAAAGCGATGCGGCTCAAGGCCAAGGGGCGGTTTATGAGGAGAGTTTGCTCAAATTCATTCAGGCGATGCGGAAGGAGTTTGATGTCAGGGAGATGCCCTTCGTGATGGGGCGGATTCTTCCCACCTTTGACAAGCCGGAAGGCAATGGTCCGATGGTGCGGGCAGCGCAGGAGAAGGTGGCTGCCGAGGATGAGAAGGTGGCGTGCTTCGACACGGACGACTTCCCCCGCATCAACAAGGGGCATTACAATCACGAAGGCCAGTTGATGATGGGTGAGGCCTTCGCGGAGCACCTGCTGGAGCTTCTCGAAACGACTGAATGAACTGAGCAATAGCTGACGCTCAAGCTCTCTCTCCTGCCATTCCCGGGCAGGGAAGAGGGCTTTTTTTACGCTTCTCCCCGTGATCGAAACAGAAGCCTGAGCGGGATGGGAATTGGGGGAAAAGACGAGGAAGTGGAGGATGAATCTCCTACTAATTCTTTCGCGCGTTGGCGCGTTGAAAGTCTCTTTTTATCGGTTTGCTTTACCCGAATGGTCATTGATGAAGACTGGGGCGCGCTACTTAAAATGTCTTATTGATAGATGATGGCGCTCTTTGATGTATCAATCGTAATTTGCGTTTGGTTTCCGATGTTTGCTGTTCTGATTATTGTTTCTGTGTGTTTAGGACCAGACGTGTGATGAAAAACGACAAGAGAAAGGCAGGAAGCCTTTTCGACTTGTCGAGAGAAAGTGGGACTTTTTACTCGCACGTTAGATGGTGAATCCTCGGCTCCTATTCGAGTTCGCCGGTCGTTTGATAAAATACCCATGAAAAAATCAGTCACTTACATATCCTTGGCATCTTTGATGTCTGTTGGCGCCCTTCACGGTGCGAGTTTTGCCGTCAATATTGATGTCCCGGACACTCGGGGAGATGGCGACGCGGGTGTCCCGACAATCAATGATTTCATCTCCCAAAACCCTGCTTCAGGTCTGACCGTTTCCAGTGTCTTTTTTAATAGTACGGGGACCGGAAATGCTTCCAATTTTGGAAATAACTTCTCCGGTGGTGTTTTGCTCGATGGATTCACAGTGACGACCAGCGAAGATGATCTGGATGGAGGAAATGGCACGAATTCTGGATTCAATGCGGGGGATGCCTCACATAATGACCTGAACCCAATTACGGAGGGATACGCTTTCAATGCTCAGAACACAGTGGTTACCATTGATGGCTTGTTGGCCAATTCTTCCCTCGGAGACACGATCATTCTCTCGATGTGGGGCATCGGTGACAATCTTGGACAA
Organism: Verrucomicrobiota bacterium JB023; assembly: GCA_030673895.1. Classification (GTDB taxonomy): domain Bacteria; phylum Verrucomicrobiota; class Verrucomicrobiia; order Verrucomicrobiales; family Akkermansiaceae; genus Roseibacillus. The sequence continues at coordinate 16,792 of JAUTCR010000023.1, read as the reverse complement.
GATGCAACCTTCGTTGTGACTTACGGGGGAAATATCTCTCTGGAGTCTGTGACCAACACGCAGTCGACTCTCTACAATGGAGCAGGCGAGTCTCGCGACAGTGCGGTAGGTTCCGTTCCCTTCGTCAATTTCACCTTCGCAGCGGACGGATTGACCGATCAGATCTCTTTTGCCATTGATCCAAACTCGGGGTCAGGGACGACGATTAACGCTTTCTCTCTTGCCGTTCTTCCTGTTCCGGAGCCTTCCAGTGCATTGCTGCTGGGATTGGGAACTCTCGGGTTGCTCCGGCGCAAGCGGGCCTAAGTGGGAGACTAGCTAAGCTTCCTATTTTGAGCGGCTGTGGTCACACAGCCGCTTTTTTGTTTCCCCAGGCTCTCCTCGGTGAGGCCTGGGGGAAAGTTTCGTCCTTTGCATCTCGCGGAGAGTGTCTATGAGTAGTCGCACAGAATGAAGATATCGAAACCGCGCCTGCCTCAGTCGCTCGCCTACCTCTGTATTCAGACCTTAATCTTTGGTCTGTTAGTTGGCTCGAATGTTCGCGGAGCGACAATCGAAGAAGCGGATTTCGAGAATATTCCCCAAGGGGAGACGATAACCCTGACGGGGACGGGTTTTACGGGGACATCTTCTGCGATGTTCTTTGCCTCAGGTCGTAGTGTGGAAGCGACCTTCAATGAGATTTCAGATGAAGAATTGAAAGTGGATTTCGCGGTGGCCGGCCCGGGATCTTATTACCACTTGTTGGTTGAGGCTGCCGAAGGTTCCACGGTCACTTTTGATGGTGACGTGGCATCGATTACTGATTTCGAGGAAGTCGGGACCTTCAGCGGGTTTTTTCTGAGTTCAGATCATCTCCTGCGTGTGAAGCCGGGCGCGGTGGTGGAGGCCTTGCAGGCTCCAGGGCTCTCGGCCATTTATGTGGAGGCAGGGGGCGCCTTCTCTGACTTTTCCGGCTTGGGAACTGCCATGCTTTTTGCCGAGGACGGCGCGATTCTTGATTTCCGCGGTTTCTCAGGGACGGCTGGTCTTCACACGCGGGTTTTTTATAGTCCCAATACGCAGATTCTCGGGGAGATTCCGACAAACACCGGCCCCGTTCCACCCTTCAATCAAGGGAATCCGTTCGCGCGAGAGGTGTCGCCACTCTCGCTCTCTCTGGGCGTCGGCCCATTCACCCGTGGCTATGAGTTGATAGTTAACACGGTGGGGGATGGTCAGGTGGAGAGGAGTCTGCCCGGACCTTACTATGGACGGTCAGAGGTGATTGAGCTGACCGCGATCGCTGCGGAAGGACAATATTTCCAGGGGTGGACGGGAGCGGTCCAGTCCACTGAGGCAACGATCTCGGTGCGGGGGAGCAGCGGGCCTGTCACGGCAACCTTTGTTGGCGGGCGAGTGCTCCAAGTGTATGAGGCTTGGGGAGGCGAAGTTGTCCGTGAGCCGGACTTGGATGTTTATGCTGAGGGGGCCACGGTCGCATTAACGGCGAATTCGCAGGAGGGTTTTGAGTTCGTTGGATGGGGCGGTGATTTGGTTGGGACGGAATCCGTGATGGATGTGGTGATGAACGGCGACAAGCGGGTTGTGCCTCTCTTCCAACCCATCGTTTCGTCCGTGCTCCCTGAAGTGACGGGAGTGGAAAGCCCTTACGTTCCCGAGGGCGAGTCCTTCGTCTTTACCGGGTCTGGCTTCACCGGAATGTCACGGGCGAGCTTTCTGGGGCCGAGCGCCGTCATGGAGGCTCCCTTCAATGCAACCAGCGACACCTCGCTGGAGGTCACTTATCAGGCTTCAAGGCCGCAGGCCGAGCATCATCTTCTGCTGGAGGCGGAGGCTGGCTCAGTGATCGTCACTGGGGACAGGGCTGGTGAGGCAGAGGTCTTCGACTCAGTGGGCGATTATCTACCTGTCGTCTTTCGTGGAGGTGAAGTGCTCATCGTGAAGGCGGGCGCGATCCTGGAAGGGGTGACTTCTCTCAATCTCGGGCTCATCTATGTCGAGGCTGGCGGCGTCTTAAGTTGGCAGAGCGCCAACCTGTTCAGAGGCTATATCTTCGCGGAGGACGGAGCAGTGCTTGATTTTCGGCAGGGCTTCCCGGGCTCGTTCACCCAGACGGCATCCGTTTATCACAGCCCGGGCACGGTGGTGCTGGGGGAGATCCCGAGCATCCAGGCTCCTCCTCTGGGCGATGTCGACAGCTCTTTGGCGGCCAAGGAGGTTTCCTCCCTGAGCCTTAGCTTCGGTCTCGGTCCCTTCACGCAGGGATCGGAGCTTGAGGTGGAGGTTATAGGCGATGGGAGCGTGGAGCGTGACAAGCCAGGGCCATACTATGCGAGCGGTGAGCAAGTGACCTTGACCGCGACTCCTGGCGACGGGCAGTACTTCACCGGCTGGAGTGGAGGGAGCACCTCGGATGATGCCACCATCACAGTGAGCCTTCCGGTGGCGCCGTTGACCGCGACCTTTTCTTCCGGTCGCCAACTTGAGCTGATCACCGGGCTGGGTGGCGTTGTGGTTCGCTCGCCAGAGCTGGATGCTTACCCCGATCAATCGGTAGTGACTCTTACGGCTCAGGCAGCGGATGGTTTCGAGTTCGTCGCGTGGGGAGGAGAGGCCAGCGGAAAGGAGGAGAGCGTCGACCTGCTCATGGATGCAGACAAGCTGGTGATCCCCATCTTCCGCTCCACCGAGCAAGAGAGCTTGCCTCGAATTGAGTCGGCGGATGCCACTGCCGTTCCCTTGGGAGAGACGATCACGCTGACTGGCTATGGCTTCACCAATACAACAAAGGCGAGCTTCTTGTGGAGCCGGGCCGAAGAGGATTTGGCATTCACTGAGGTGAGCGATAGCAGCTTGGAAATCAGCTACGAGGGCAAGCTAAGTCTTCAGGACCACGACCTGATGGTGGAGACCGCGCAGGGCACGACGGTGACGAGTGGTTACAGCGTTGAAGAGGCGTCCGTCTTTGAAGGCATCGGCCCTCTGCAAGGCCTCGGGGGACAAGGGGAAGTGCTCATCGTGAAAGCTGGCTCGCTCTTGGAAGCCAGTGGCTGGCTCAACTTTCGAGTAATCTATGTCGAGGCAGGCGCTGTCCTGAGGTGGTCGGCTGCGGGCTCATTCTTTGGTAAGGTCTTCGCGGAGGATGGTGCGACCTTGGATTTTCGCCAGGGTTTTCCTTCTTCAGGAGCCTTGACGGCGAGCGTTTATTATAGCCCGGAGACTCTGGTGCTGGGTGAGCTTCCCGAAGCGTCGGGCCCCCCGTTAGGACCGCCGTTCGGTCCGGCCAATCCGATTCCGGTTGCTCGTCAAGTCACCCCGATCACGATGAGCTACGGTGTCGGACCTTTCTCAGCAGCTTATCCTGTGGAGGTCATCGTGGAAGGGCCCGGGCAGGTGACTGGGCTGGAAGCAATCGGCGACTACGTTCAGCGGGGTGAGGTCATCTCCCTCACGGCTGTCGCTGACGAGGGCAAGCACTTCGTGCGGTGGAGTGGAAGTTCGTCCTCAAGTGATCCCGACCTCACCCTCACGGTGCGGGGGCCGGTCAAGTTGATCGCCAAGTTCTCCAGTCGGGTCGATTTCCTCACCGAATGGCGTCAACGCTATTTCTCCGCAACCGATCTGGCGGACGTGGACATTTCCGGTCTCGATGCCAATCCGGATGGAGACAAGTTAACAAATACGGCGGAGTATGCCTTTGGCAGCAATCCGCTGGTCGCAGACGACAACAGCCAATTCACGATCACGGCGGTGGACCCAACCAGTCAAACTATCGAGATTTCCTATCAACGTCCCCAATTCTCCGCCGACTTGGACTACTTTTATCTTGGCGCGGCAGGGATGACTGAATGGGTTGATTTGAGAGACGAGGAAGACATTCTCGTCGAAGAATTCGCTACCGAGCAAATCGACGAGACGCTCGAAAGAGTGTCTGTCCGCTTCACCTTCACGACAGAGTTCCCCTCCCAATTCGGCTTCCAGATTGCCGCCGAGGTTCGATAGCGAACGGGCCCCTTGGCTAGTAAAGCCTTCCTCACAATCCCGCTTGGCCGGCTATTAGGCTGACGAGAATCCTTCCTAGCAAAATCGTCACTGAATGTGAATGGCTTAAGTGGCAGGGAACCTGCTTGCTAAGGCACCGACTCGAGATCATGAAACCGAACCTTCTCCTTCTGTCAGGCTGGGCCGCCTTGGCCCTTCCCAGCCATTCCGCCGTTTTAGCCTCAACCAGTTTCGAAAACGAAGTTGATGGGGGGTTTTACACAGATACTGATGTCACATCCCATGATTTGGTTAATTCGGGGGGCACTGTGACCGATGACGGGACAGTTGATTCCACTGGCTCTTCGACTTCCGCCGGGGACCTTTCTTTTGACGCAGCTTTTGTCAGCACGGGGCCGGGATCGGGCTTTAGTGACGGTGATTTCGTCGGGGTGACAGGATTCACCGGAACAGTCGGCTCCTTCACCGATGGTTCGCAAGGCTATCAAATGAGCGACACAGATGGTCAAATGGTGCTCACCTTCGGTACGGTTGACATCAGCGGTGAGAGTAACGTGCAGGTGTCCCTTGACTACTTCATCACGTCGACCGGGTGGGAGACGAGCGATTCCTTCATCATCTCGGTTGTCACGAACGAGGGCTTGCTTTCTATCCTCGATACCACGGGGAGCGATATTGATGATCTAGGTATTCAAGGTGCGTGGATCAATGGTTCGATTGCTGTGCCTGATTCAGCCTCTAGTGTCTACCTGACGGTTGCCCTTGAATCGAATTCCAGTGCCGAGGGTATCTACCTGGACAACGTGGTGATCCAGACCGTTCCCGAGCCTTCGGCCGTGATTCTTGGCGGGCTGGGGATGATGGCGTTTCTCCGCCGCCGCCGATAGGGTTGGCGGGAGTGTCCGAATCACTCGGGCCCGTCTTTCATCGCCCGATCACCGGATGATGATTGCCATTCTAGCCTCGCGAGCCTGACCGGCTCGGGAGGTTTTTTTCATTGAAGTCTAACAGGTTGGGCCGTTTTTCAACAGTCTGTCCGTCTATCAGGTCTTCTGAAATTTTACGAATTAGTTTCTTACGAAAGAGGCTCATGGGATTCCGGTCGGCTTTTCCCAATGGCTCGGCGATCAACGAACGAACTTTTGGGAAACGGTCTAGGTATGGGAAAAGGGGAGGCAGAGTCGCGCCATCTCATGAGACTTACCCTTTAAGCCTGATGTGTGGTGGCGGGATTCCTACGGGTTTCTTAGTGGATTCTGCTAGAGAGAGCGATGGTAGTCGCAATCGCATTCGAAGTCGGCATATTGAGAGCCGGGCTCGTCCTCGCGGAGGATGACGTTGTCGGCGAAGCTTTCGTAGTAATACAGAGTTTCCGGTCCTTCGATGGTTGCGGTAGGGAAGCCCCGCGAGAGACTGAGGTGCACTTTGGTTTCGGGATCATTGGCGAGATGCCCTCGAACAAAAGTGGAATCGCCGCCGAAGGAGCGGATTTCGTCAGCCAAGATGGTGAGGGTGTCCCCCTCGAAGAAGGGAAGTTTGACGGGGCGTTGGCCTTGGCCTCGCGGTAGGGCGGTGAGGTCGTCGGAGGGGGGGTGCCAAGTGATGAGCTCGGCCCGCCGCATGTGGACGAGCTGCTGTTGCCGATGGCGTTTCTCGTTGGCATCCCGGGAGAGATCAGAAGACCATCGCTCGAATAACTCCTCATCGTCTCTAGTAAGAAGCTTTCCTGCCCAAAAGTCATCGTCCTCATCGTCTGCTTGCACGGTGTCGTTCCCCCCCATTGCCGGGCGGGAAGAGAGCCCGGAGCCATCCTCGAAAGACACTGTCGTGTCTCTCGGGTTGGGAGCGGTTGTGCTGGCTGACTCCATTGAGCCAAGGTCCTTCCTCTCACACGAGATGGTGAGACAAAGGCAAGAGAGAGTGACTATGAGAGCGGGAGAGGACATCTTCTGTGCGTTATGGCTGGGGCTCCGACTCATTCTTCGCTCTTTTGCTCTGCTGGGAGGTCGGCCACAATACGGGCGAAGAGGGTTTGCTCGCCTTTGACTTCGCCAAGGGTGACGTGAATTGTTTCAGTCTCCGCATCGGAGGCACTGAGCGATTCTTGAATGGCTTCTGTATCTTCCGTCCAATCTAGCAGATTGGTCGAGGTCCAGACGGTATAGACCATACCCGTCAGCGCTGGATTGCGCCGGGTGTATTGAAGCGTTCCGTCCTGACCAAGAGTCTGAAGGAATGGGGTGCTCGATTGAGGATCGGCGGGGTCCAGTCCCCAGATCCGTTCTTCGTCGTTGGTCAGCCCGTCCCGGTCGTAGTCGTGGTCAGCGAGTCCCAGGTCATAGACCTCGAGGTCGAGCACCCAGCTCTCATAATCCGTTGGCACATATTTTAGGGCCATCGCTTGAGATTCCGCGAGTTGGTCATTGTAGAGAGTTGTGACTTCCGTGCTGGTGAGGCTCCGATTAAAAATCATGAGCTCGTCGATCATGCCCTCATAGTAGTGCGTGCCAAGACCGCTACCGAAGCAAGCGTTTGTAATGCCCGAAATCGATTTGGTTTTTCCGGACCCACTGTGCCAGAGGCTTCCGTTAAGATAAATCTCCATCACCCCCGTTGAACTGTTCTTACTAAAGACCCAGTGGTTCCACTGTCCCTTGAAATCTCCTGATGCCGCGGCTTTGTTGATTCGATCGTATTGACCGTCGTATCCAGCGTCCCAGTAAACTTGGGAATTGCTCCAAGGTAGGTGAATATTCAGCACGCGTCCGCCCGACGCGTCTTCGGCGTAAAAGAGGGAGTCATTGCGAGCCTGACCACTTCCGCCGTAGAGCCACATCGAGACTGAGATCTCGTCGCTGATACTGGCAAAAGTGGAAGCGGGGATACTCACCGTTGAGGAGCTGCCATTAAAGCTCAACGCGTTGCCCAGGAAACCGGTGGTAGAGGTGGCATTAGTCTGGGTGCCGTGGAATTCATTGCCCGAGGTGTCTCCGACCTGACTGCCCGAAGTTTCATCTATTGGCCAGTGAGCTACTAGATTGGCATAGTTGGGAACTTCGGTGATTCGGAAGGATTCCCACGTTCCTGCGGAGGTTTCGGACACGAAGTTGACCCCTCCGCTGCTGTCGATCTGGAGTCGGGAGCGACTGGCATCATGATCGGGCAGAGTGATGAAGTGGGTGTCCTCGAGGTTGCCTAGAGTGAAATCGTAGTAAGTCCAGGAACCGCTGGAAGAGGTGGCCTGCATATCCGGCTCTCCATTGTTCCGCGACCGAATCCTGGGGAGGCTGCCTCCCGCTGCTAACTGGATGTGCCAGGAGCCGTTGCCCTTGTCGACGAAGACCCATTCGACATCGTCGCCAGTCGTCGTGGTGGCGGTCGTGTAAGGATCCTCTGCTGCCCCGGTGGCTGCGAGGCGCAGCCCGTGGTGCGGGGAGTCGATGTAGTATTTCTTCGCCGGGTCCGGGGTGAAGGAGGGGACGTTGATGGGAGGTGGGGTGTATCCCGGGGAGGTGGAGGCGGTGATGGTTAGGTTATCGAAGGTGGAGGCATTGGTCAGATTTGAGGAGAGGGAGAGGTAATTCTGGTAAGTTCCGCTCCAAGTGAAACTCCCCGAGGTGTGAGGGGTGGTATTGCCGTCGAGATAGACCTCGTAAGTAGCAGTGGCTCCTTCCTCCAAGCTAGTCGTCTCATAAACGAGCTCCATCGTCGTGGGCGCGGTGGGGAAGCTCCCCGTCACTGATTCACCACTCACGAGGGTGCCGTTCTTATAGATCTCCAAGGTGTTCGTGGTCTGCCGGAAGGCGACCATCAGGTCCGCCGAACTGCTGGCAGGATCGGCCCCGCCCTGGTTTTCCAGCTCGGACAAGGACTGGCCGATGCCCAAGGCCATCTGACGGCTACTTCCCACCGTGCTGTAGTTGCTGATGTCGACCTTGATAGAAACTTCGTCGAACGCATTCATCAAGGGCGACCCGAAATTGAAATCGTCAATGGAGACCAGTCCGCCGTATGAACCGTCGCCAGCCGGGCCGTCAATGCTGATTCGATTTGAGACCAAGCCTGCCGAGGTCGGTCCGAAGGTCGTCAGGGAATAGCCCACCGGGGAAGCGGCGCCACTTTGGCCGGTGGCATCGTCGAGGGTGGATCGATTGAAGGTATCGCTGAGGATCGTGCCGGCGCTGATGTTCAGTGGCGTCGCCGAGAGGTCTGCGGCGGGTGAGCTACTTGACGTGCCGTTGGCAATGCGGGCATAGACCCGGAAGGTTTGGGGCTGTCCGGTTGTTAGGGAGTTGGCGATATAGCTCCGCGAGTTCTGCCAGGAGCTGCTCTGGGTGCCATTGACGTGTTCGAACAGATACTCGATGGCTCCGGGCCCTTCGAACTTATCGGATCCCATCATAAGCAAGCTGTCACCATCAATGGGAGTGGGGGCGATCTCCCACTCCATTGTGGGCGGGCTCATCTGGAGGTGAACCACAGCGGTCGAGGTTCGGCCGGATTGGTCGCTGATTTGGTAACGGAAATAGTCGTAGCCATAGGCATAAGAACTGGGGAAGCTCACCTCCAGGGTGTCGGTCGCGCTTACCAAGGATACGGAAGCACCAAGGAAGGTCGTGGAGTCCACCGAGACGATGCTCAAGCTCTCACCATTCGCGTCATTGTCGTTGTCGAGAGGAGAGACGGTGAGAGATTGGCCGGCGAGGATCGAGTCGATGGTCAGGCGATCGTCTGCCGCACGTGGGGGCAGACTGGGAGCTGTGGTGCCGAGGTTGGTGAGGACAGCGATGGCGTCATCCCGCTCTCCTAGTGCGAGTTCGGCCTCAGGCGCTGACATCTTTGCTAGCCCGTTGCCGGAGTTGATGGTCTTGCCTTCCGGGGACTGGGTTTCTCCGGCGCCACGGCCGTCATAGTGGCTCATGCCCCAGTTGTGACCGAACTCATGGCGAGCCGCTCCGGTGAAGTCTCCCAAGCTGAAGCCGCCATTCGCGCTCCGGCCGGTCCCAACTGTGCCGACATTGGCCAGGCCTCCGCCGACGAGAGATTGAATGACGGTGGCGAGGTCGTGATCCGTTGTCGCGTTGCTACCATTGACCCAGGCATTCCCTTCCGTAGCGAGGGTGGAAAGGAGATTAGACATCACGCCGCCATCATTCGCGTAGGGGTCGTTGGACAAATCTGCGCGGATCTGCACGCGGCCGATGCGATTGATTAGGTTCACGTCCCGCATGTAGATGAGGTTGAGGGAGGTCATGGAGAAGTCGACCATCTCCATGCATTCGGCAGCCGTGCCCCCGGCTGTTCCATAGTAGCGGTTCGTGAGGTCGATAAAGATGTCGCATGCGTAGAGCGTGGAGCCCGCGCCGCCCGACCGCATACCAAAGGTCGGCCAAGTGGGGGTGAGATCACGTTCCTGAATGGTGAGAGAGCCGTCATAATCAATCCACTCAAAGCCATTCTCGAAGGTCATTCGCGTGTAGATATCCCCATTCGCTCGCCGCACGCAAGAAGCCACCGCTCCGGGTTCCCCGGTGACCGTCCCAATGTATGTGCGGGCATCGCCGACATTGACTGTTTGGAATGAACCATCGGCTTGTTGGACTGCGACTTCGAAGAGTGGGCCCCGCGAAGAGAAACGACTAAAGTTGATAGTGTAAGAGTCCGTGCCGTCGCTCAAGGTATGGGTGAAGGACGTCGGTAGTGACTGGGAAAGCAATAGGCTCGCTGAGGCAGTCCATCCTAGGAGAATCAGTAGATACTTGAGAGTGTGCATGGAAGTGAGAAAGTTGAGAGGCAAATAGAGAAACTGACTGTATAACCTTCCAGAAATGATGCTCAGAAGTCGAGCCCTTTTTTGCCAACCCCGTGGGGTTGCCGATGTTCGTAGCATCAATCGTTCCATTGTTAGATGAACGGTTGGCTGATTTTTTAAAGGTGAGGCGGGGTTAAATTTTTAGATTCTTAATAGGTTGATGATGAGCGAATTGGGAGTTCGTAAGAAGTGCCTTTCTTCATCGCAATTCACTTTAATGCCCTCTCGTTGCTCACTCATGCGCCTCTTGAGAGATGTTTCCTTTATCATTTTTCAGAGATGCTGATGTGCTGAAAAAAGGCAAGAAAGTCCCTGTTAGGGGGCTGAAAAGAGCCTTAAGATTGGCACTAGCCAATCCATGCTACGATGAAGGGCTCTAACAATCTTCCGCAGGGCGGGCTCATTGAGGTCGAAAATAGCGAGCCGTGGCTTGTCGCTACTTTCAAGCTTGTTGCCTGAGTGAGCCTAAGAGAATGGAGAATTCGACTTAGGCACTTTTCTCAAGCAGGTGATAAGGTTCTGACCGCGAACGAAGCGCCAGGAAAGCTGGCTGACTGTTAGGAAAAAGATAAAAGAACTAGCGGGTTGTTCGGTGACTATCCAAGGATATCCTGAGAAGCCAGACCGTGTGCGAGAGCCTCCGCCTCTCAGCGGAGGGCGCAATTTCGATTTGTTTTAGAAGGAGAAACCCATCTGGAACTGTCGACCGTCCAGATTCTTCATTGTGCCTCTCCAGACTTCCTGGGAGCCCTGTCGCACCTTCGAGAGCTCGCAAATCGCACTCAATTCCGAACCGGTGTATTCTCGCAGGATCATGAGATTACCCGAGCTAATTTCACCATCGAGCCGGTAAGTTTTTTCACGTCCTCGGGCTGGGTAGTAGTAGCTTCCGGACACTTTGCCGGCCTCGTCGATCGTGAGTGAGAATGAAGCATCGAGTTTGCCAACGAAGCCTTGGCCGTGGCTGATCGCACTTTTCGCGTTCTGCTCACCCTGGCCGTTTGTGCGGGCTGCTGGTTGCCGGGCAGGGGCGCCGGAGGAGAAGGACATCGGGAAAATTCTGCCATCCGTATTGTACATGGTTCCCTCCCAGCGGCGGTTGGCACCCTCTCCCCGCTGGGTGAGATGGCAGCGGGCAGTGATTTTCGATTGATAGAATTCTTCCAGATACAGCTGACCGTCGGGCTGGGTGGAGCCGATGAGGTGATACGTTTTTTCCTTACCCCAGGCGGGGTAGTAGTAGCTCCCTGAGACCGAGCCCTGATCGTGCCAAGCCAGCGAGAAGATGGCCTCCAGCCTACCGACGCGACCGTGGAACTGGCTGAAGCTCTGTCGTGCTGCTGGTGTGGTTTGCTCATGCTCGCCTGCCAAGCGCTGTGCCCGGTTCCAGCCCTCGGTGACAGCGACGAGGCGACGGCTCCTGGCGGGGTGGGTGGCCGTTTCCACATCCGGCAAGGTCTGGAAGACGGCGAGGCTCTCGGCCAAGCTTGCTCCCATATTCTTCAAGACGAATCCCGTGTAGGTATCGGACTCTAGCTCGAGGTGCGGCCTGGAGCCCTCATTGGTCAAGGTGTGCCCCTGAAGATGGTGGCCGACCTCATGAGCGAGGATGGCGTAGGCGGACCAGTCCGTCTGTGTCGACTCGGTCAATTCTCGCATCCAGGCTTCATTGTAGAGAATGAGCCGCTCATTGCCCTCGATGACAGCGCAGGCGTTGGGCACATCAGCCGCGGCGACCCGGAAGTTCGGCTTCAAGCCGGAGTGGGCCATGATGCGGGAGACGGCGAGCGCGCCCACGTTGTTGCCGTTTTGATTGTATCGAATCTCTTCTTGAAGCTCCCCAATGAAGGCGCAGCCCCGGGAGGCGTCGACACGGATGAGTGTCTCCGCGCCGAAAAGCGCGGCAATGGATAAAGGGATAAAGAGGGCGAACTTGGTCATGGCGTAAGAGGGAAGGAGTGGTGGAGGGGGAGGTGGAAGGTGGGTGGGAAGGGAGCTTATTGCGCAGCCTGTTCCATGATGCGGGCCTCGATTTCGGCCAACGAGGGATCATTGTTTTCGGTCCAGGCGATCAGCTCGTCAACTTCCTGGTCATCGATGCCGGCGAGGGGATCGGAGAAGCCGTATCCCCAGCGGGGGCCTTTCAAGAAGACAGCGGTGAACATGATCTTTGCCTGGCTGGGCTTGGCGCCGCCCGCGAGGCAGGCGTGATAGAACATCCGGTGGGTGTCCTGCCAAGATTCGGTCTTCGTATCACAGTAGTAGTCGTGAACGACGGACGCTTTGCGATATTCTCCCACAAAAGGGGAGCCAATGAAGGTCCAGAACGCTCTCGGGATTGAGGCACCGTCGACCTCGGCTCCTTCCGGGACGGGCCACTGTTTTCCGTGAGGATCGATATAAGCAACAGGTGCCAGGAGCCTCATCCGTCTGGCAGAGTCCGATTCCAGCCATTCGGCTTTGATATTGCCTACAAACATCCCCGGGGGCGTTGTTCCATCTTCCGCAGAGGCAGGGACTTCAGGAATGGCGACGCAAGAAGCGAGCAGAGGGAGAACGAGCGATAAAACCAATTTCACCTTCATTTTTTTTTGTTGTTCTTTCAAAAGGCTGAGTGGCGGAGGGAGGGGTGACAAGTTGAAAGTGAAGAGTCTGGGTGGAGTTGATAGAGGTGAAGTTAAGCATATTGAGGGTGGAATCACTGTCTTCTCCGTTTTTCTGGACTGGTGAGTAGATGGCTTGCAGCTCTACTAACAGGTGTTAATAGGCAAGCGCGGGTTGGGGTGCGTCGGGGGCTTCGGGAAGACTTTCGGTGGCAGGAATGGTGGCCTCGGTTAGGGTCGGCCATGTTCGGTAAGCAAACCCTGGCAGGAGATCCACCCCAGCTTTGGCACTTCTCGGTTCATTCGATTCTGGCAATTAGCGAGAAGGCTCTTGAGAAATGCTTTCGGCAGGCTTTTCCGATTCGGTTGGGAAGTAGGCTGGCGAGTCTGTTTCTGATCCTACTTGCTAGCCAGCCGTTGGCGGCAGCCGACTACTTCGTGACTCCTAATGGCGCGGGCAAAAAGAACGCCAGTTCGTGGGAGCATGCCGCTCCCCAGTCCATGATTGAAGAACTGGTCAATGGAACGATGGCAGGAGGGGATGCCCTCAGGCTGGGAAGCGGCGTCTATCCTCGCTTTTCGCTGAGCATTCACCAAGGGGGAGAGCCAGGTCGGCCGAAGACAATCATGGGGGTGGACCGGGGGGAGGGTTTGCCCCTGTTGCGTGGCGAATGGGATCTGGATCGTCCGGACAAGGGAAGCATCGGGCTGCGGCTCAAGGCGGGGGTCTCGAATCTACGCTTTGTTGATTTGCAGCTGTCTCATCACAAGGTTGCGGTCTCTCTCCGTCCTGTCGAGAAGGGGGCGGAGCCTGCCTCGAGCCTAACCTTTAGCCGAGTGCTCGTTTCCCACGTGAGGCACGGCTACTATCTGGAGGATGGCATCGATCTGGACTTCCGCGATTGTGAGACGCGGCGTTATAGCAAGCATGGTTTTCGCTTCGAGGGCGGATGCCATCGGGTCAAGCTAATCCGTTGCGTGGCCGATTGCTCGGAGGGCGACGAGGAATGGGAGAAGAAGACGGAGCTCTTTCCCTTTGGCTTCAACGCCACCAATGGAGGGGCGCCTCAATCTAATTTCACCTTCGAGGACTGTGTGGCGCGTAACAATCGGATGCCGCTACAGAAGACGAGCTATAAGAATGGCGATGGCTTCGTCATTGAGGGCGGGGTTGCCGAGGTCACCTTGTCCCGTTGCCTGGCCTGGAGGAATCAAGATGGTGGTTTCGATCTCAAGAGCCCCGGAGTCAGCTTGATTGACTGCATCGCGATGAGGAATTCGCGTGGCTTCCGTGTATGGAATGGCGGGAGTCTCACCAATTGTTTTTCTGGCGCCAATGGACTGGGCCTGTGGGTCAACTCGACCGAATTGGTCGAAGTTGAAGGCTCCACCTTTTACAAAAATCGGGTGGCTGCCTTGCAGACGGATGACCGGTCCGTGGCGGGGATTGAGGCGTCCAATTGCCTCTTTGCGGAGAATCAGAAAGTGTCGCGCAAGACCAGTCGGGGGCCGGTCCGGATCGAGGCTTCCGCGATTGGCGATGATGAGGAGCCGATTCTCTTCCAAGAACCTAACGAGGACTGGTTGGGCGATTCCTCAGGGATGGATAGTATGTCGCATCCGGCGTTGGGCTATCGCTACCCCGGCTCATCGGAGTGATTGAGGGAGGATGGAACACGCGGGGAGCGGTCTAGGAGGACGAATTGCCAAGGCCATGCCAGGGAGCGTCCTCCGGTTGGGTAGCAAGCCATTGTTTGGCTTCCTCCGGAGAATGCTCGAGCCACTGGAGGAGAGGCATCGTAATTGGGTGATTGTGATCCTCGCTGCTTCGATACGGCAGATTCGAGAGCGCTTTGACTCCGGCGACATGTTCTCCATTGATGGCGGAGGAGTGGGCATACCCGACGAGCAGTTGGTAGGACTCTTCGCCGCGAGGGCCGTTGTCGGCGAGCCATTTGATCGCTTGGTTGGGATCGTCCAAGAGAAGGCGCGTGCAGGTTTCGCGCAAAGCGTGAGGTCGTAGGCCGGAGGGAAGCTCATGATAAATAGCCTCCACGGTCACGTCGTCGGATTGCAGCATCGCGACATCAAAGTAGTCCACCAATCCCTCGGCCACGACGGCGCTATTCGTGAGATGAGCCGACAGAATTTCTTCCATCATCGCGAGGTCGCCATGGGCTGAGTGAGTGAGAGCCATGGCGGCGGCCGCCGTCTCGAGGAAGCTCTCGCGTGGCTGGGTGGCCCAGGCTAGCGCGCCGGAAGGGTTGGCTGAGAGCCAACCTTGCATGACTTCCCGCCCGACTTCGCGGGGTCCATTCTTCATCCGCATACTCCGGCTGGTGAGGGCGGATCCTCCTTGTAGGTAGCGGAAGCAGGCCTCTCCATCGAGCTTGCCCCATCGGTTCCAGATGGCCTCCCAGACAGACGGAGGAAAATAATTACCGCGCTGCTGGGTGAGAACGAGCAAGTCGACTGCTTCCCTGATCTCGTCCTTTTTCAAGCCACCGATCAAGCCGCAGACGATGGCCGCTTGCTCGCTGGGTTCCCACAGCATCATGGCCCGCTCGAACCGGGCGAGACGCTCCTCCCTCGTCATCATCGCTGCCTCGCGGGGCTCCAAGACAGGGACGATGGCGGCTTCCCGCTCTGTTCGTCCTGCTCGGGTGGGCTCATCCTCACTCAAGATGGCACTCGCCGCGCGCAAGGGGCGTTCTGTCTTCATGGAGACCTGGTCAGGCTCTGCCACAGAAGCTTCCGCCGATCGTTCCTGAGCTGCCTGCCGGGAGTATCGTCCTAACAGAAAGAAAAAGAGGGCGGGCAAGAGCAGCGCGACAAGTCGGGCCCGATTAGTCAAGAGAGAGCCTTTGGTCATGATAGATCTCAACGAGTTTGGCTCGGGTCGCCGAGCCGGATGGGAGTTTGTTGTGAAGATTGAGAACGGTTCGGCCGACAAGCCCTTCCTCATCAGCATGCTCGATCAACCAGGCGGCAGCTTTCTCCGCTTGCGTATAGGATAGTCGATCGACGAATTGATTGATGAGGTAGGGTTGGAGCTCTTCCGGCGTCCGCTCGTACAGGCTCTCCATGGGCTGGTCCGTTAACGAGACGCAGTAGTCAAGGTAGCGGTGGATACTGGCGGTGCGGATTTGGTCGTTGCTGGTTCCCTCCAGGATGGCTTGGCCCATTTCTTCGGGGGTGTTGTAATGCCCCTTGGTCACGAAGTAGGCCGCCACGCCGCTTTCGATATGCCCTTCCGGTAGAGAGCTGACGAACTCCTCCGCACCCTGCGGATCGACTTCCAGCCACCCAGCCATCAGCTGCTCATAGTCACCACCGTGGACCATTCCCTGACCTTGCTTTGCAAGCTCGAGGCATCTCATGGGCGCGAGGCGTCCCCATTGCTTCCAGAGCTCGTTCCACACCTCCTGATCCCACGCGTTGCCGCGCTGTTGATACTGCTTCAGCAGCTTCGTCATCTCCTCCAGTTCGCTTTGATCCGCATCGAGGATCAGGTCGCAAAGGATGGCCGCCTGCCGCTCGACGTCACCCAAGATTGCGGCCTTTTGAAATCGGTTTAGCCTGGCTGCGGGATCGATGAGGCGGGGTCGTTGCGCGATCGCGGTCCGCAGTGTGTTGTTGGCTGGAGGGATTGGTGAAGATGCCGGTGGCAACGGCTGTTCAGCGCTTGGAGCGGAGGGCTTGGTGAGCGAGTTGTTCTGCGGTTTGACTGTTAATCTCCCAAGCAAGAAAGCCAGCGCCGAGATGCCGGATAAGATGGCGATATCCCTCGTGATGCTCACGCGGAATCGATATCAAATAAGTTAAGTGGTTTTGACGACTTTCGGGTGACGATTCCGACGGGTTGGTTTGACTCTCTCCAAGATCGAAAAAGGCCGCCATTTCCGGGGAAATTGGCGACCTTGAAAGTTATCGCAAGCTTTGCTGAACGATCAGCGCTGCGCTGGAAGGCGCGCGCTTACTTGCGGCGGCGACGGAGGAGAGCGAGTCCACCGAGACCAAGCAAGGCAGCTGACGAAGGTTCGGGAATGGTGGTGATGACGACTTCACTCAGGCTCAGGCCAGGGTTACCCTGGGAGTATGCAGCGAAGTAGAATTCTCCATCCGTAGAGTCATCGAAAAGACTGGAGAAAGAGCCGGCTGGCAGGCTGCCAGCGGCGGTATCGAGGGTGAAGGCGGCGCTTCCGTCGGCATTCACGGTCATGGTGAAGGTCTGGGTCGTTCCGTAAACAATGGCGGAATTCAAGTCGCTGGAGGCCAGAGACAGGGTGCCGAAGTCGGAATAGACACCCGGGTCCTTGGCTCCGGAATTATCCGGTCTGTTGGCGGCCGAGAATCCGACGGTATTCGTGTC
>JAUTCR010000022.1 GCA_030673895.1 Verrucomicrobiota bacterium JB023 | reverse complement strand
CCTCTTATCAGTGAGGGACAAAGGTTGCCCCGTAGAAGGCGTCTTCTTGCTGACCGTGCCAAGTTCCTGGCGACGGACCATCTCGCCTCCTCCAGAGAGCTGATTGGGATGGGAGTATACAACTTTCGTCTCCACCATCGCGGCGGCCGGAGACTTTTTATCGCATCCGGTCACAAGGGCGCAACACGCGGCAAGGATTGTTATGAGTATAGCTTTCATTTTCTTAGCGAACGTCAAAGACTCACGATGTCGGCTTCGACTGAGGTTTCAAATCTGTTGAGGTTGATTTTCATATGGTCGCGGTGAAAGAGGCGGGCGTTTGCCGACATTGTGAGCTCTGCCTTGTTCGACCTAGTCATTGTCCTTCAGAGTGCTCATCCGTTCTCTTCCAGAAACACAGAACGTTTTTATGTATGTATCCGAGTCAAAATGACTATCCCTCATGCCCGACCACACTTCGGTTCCATTCTTGATTTCGTCGTCAAACAGATGAAATGCGTCAGTAGCTTCGATGAAGACGCAATCTTCGGCTTCGTATTCTTTCGCTTCTTTTTCAGCCTTTCTGAACGCTTCGTTCCATGATTCTGCTTTCCACAGTGTAATGCGTTCTTCGTACAGATTACCTTCTCCCTCTTTTGCCCGGGAAGGATGCGAAAAGATGCACTTTACTGCGTACCATGGTTGAGTCGGTTCTTCCATTTTAGTTTCGTCGAACGATGAGGATCAGCCGCGCCGTAGGCGTTGGCTGGATCCGCTTGTTCTGTATTCTATTGTTTTGGCTTATGTTCCTGCGGCTGGCCGTTAACAAATACAGTTTCCTCGAGAATATCGCCCTTTTCTGAATACTTTACAAGTTTTCCATCAAGAACCCCATCTTTATAAAAGGCTACGAAGCTGGGGGTTCCATCTGAATGGTATCCCTCTGCCTTTCCGTTCATCCTGTGCTCCTCAAAGGGAATCTGATGGGCAACCGTTTCATTCTCGAAGTAGGTAGTCCATTTCCATTTTCCGTCCCCTAGAAATTCAAGCACTTCGTTTCCACGTCTGTATTTTCCGATCGGTGGTTCTTTGATGGACAATGGTTCCTTCTGCCCCTCAAGAAAGTAGTAAATACGGCCAACTTCCTCGCTGTTGTTCGAGAATACAGTCAGGTTCTTCATTGAAATCTGTGCGAAAGAAGGTTCCTTGTCTTTGGGACGAATCTTTGAAAGATCATGAGCATGAGTCACTACCCGCTCCACTATTGAGTCTGGATCGCTCTGGTTAACCTCGAACCCGAAGTAGTCGTAGAAATAGGTAACGATGTTCGGGTCATCGTCAGCTTCATTCCCGGAGTATTTCGAAAGGGTATTCCTTTCCGACCCCGTCTGAACAAAGTCCGGTTCACCATAGCGCTTTCGAATCTCGTTGAAGGACGGGTCTGTATTGCATGTAGGAATCGCCGTCTGCATGGTAATAAAGAAACCGCCTTTAATGCGTTTTGTTTGTCTAAGATTGAAGAAAACATCCTCAATGCGGTTGTTAGCATAGCCTTTCTCAAAAAACTCACCGTCGAGAAGGATTTCTCCACCTCTGGATTTCAACTCCTATATCTGAATCTCCGTAGCCATCGCCTTTAGCCCAAGTCCATTTTCGATCTCCTCATGACCCCAGTCTTCTCTGGCATCAGTGAGCATTATCCTACCAGTGAGCTTACTGTTCCCACTTTCAATCTGCCTAAACCACATAATATACTCTTCGCCAGATCTGAAATATCCAGCATCGAGTTTTTGAAGAATCCGGGTACGGTTCTCATCGCCAGCTTGATCAAACTGTTCGTATAACTTGTCAGCATTCAGCCATGTCCTGAAACTCGGTTTGAATTCCCCCTCGACTGGACAAAGATACCAATTCGCCCAATTGGAAGGCGCATTGAAATACCATACCAAGTCAGATTTTGCCGATCCCTCCGGAGTCTTGAATCGAAATCCGTCAAACTTTTCTCCGGTTTCTAGTGTCAAAACAGATTTGCCAAGCGTCACTTCGAAGTCGGTTGTTTTGCCAACAGTCCGCAGTTCAATTAGCTCGAATACATCTGGATTACCTTGCAGCCCATCTATCAAAAGCTTTTTCGGATCGGTATTTGCGCGGAGGTTCGCAACACACAAAGCGAAGAGTCCCAAAGAAAGTTGAATGATGACATTGAGTTTTTTCATTTTATTTTCGCAGAACGTCAAAAGCCACCCATCCACTACCGGAGAACGAGCTTTGATTTCAGGTTAAGGTTCATAATTATCATTAAAATTTCGACTCAAGGCGCGGTAGCGGATTGGTGTGCGCTGTCCTGTTCTGCTTGAGGTATTTGCATCTCCCATGCTTCATCAACCTCTTTCATTAAAGATATTTTTTCAGCGTCTGTATGCTTCTTTATTAAGTCAAGCTCCTCTAAAGCCTTGAACCACATGAAATAATTAAACCCACTAATCTCTTACTCTAAGCTCTTAGACTTTTGAGCAGTTAGCTGTATTGATTTAACTTTACTCAGCTTAGGAAACGGGTGTTTTTCGCCCTCTCTATGAAAAAATGATATTAAACCTATACTAAAAAGCTTTCGGATTGAGGAGGGCTAAAGCTAACAGCCATATCGTAATCTAGCTGGATGTGCTTTGCGAGTATTTCTAATGATGGATTAACTCCTGATATTTCTATCTTTCCTTTCGCAAACGAGTCTTCAGCTTTCAATAGCTGAGTAACTAGAAGCAAGCAGGTGATGTAACGGAGCAGGAACATATTAAGCAGAACGTCCTAGCTCACCCGATCCCTGACCTGAGGGCGAGCATGGATTGCAGGTTGATGGTTTGAATTTCGTAGGGATTTCAACTCCACAGCGGGTCAGGGATTGGGTGCAGCGTTTTGTTCGGCGGGTTGGTGGATGCAGTGTGCGCCAACGCCGGGCGGCAATAGCTCACGAGGATCTGAGAAGTTACTCCCCAGCCACAGATCTCCGCTCAGGTTCATCGCGATGACCTCGGACTTGGGGAAGTAGTGAAAATCATGCGTGGGCTCCCCACAAACGTAGAGGCCATTCAGCCATATAGGAATGGCATCACCCATCAATTCTCCGACGGTCGCTTTCACGGGCTGGAGAAGATAGGCGCTGCTCAGGACCGCCTCCTGCAAGCCGAAGGTGATGAGAAAGTGAATCAGCGAATCGCAGACCGCATCTTGGTCATTCTCGGAATCGCCAAGCTCGCTCAGCCAATTCGTGATCACTTCCGGGTCGTCACCTGTGGCAGATGTTCTAACCCAGAAGCAGTCTTGGTTCTCCCAAAGGAACTCGACAAGTCCATCAACTCGTCTAATCCGGTCGGGAGGAGCGATGTAGTCCTGGGTTCCCAGAGGTATGCGATGGCCGTTCTCTGGCGATTCCTGGATCTGCGTCAAACCTCCGAGGCGGCAATAAAACTCATGAAGCGGAACGGGCAGTTCGCTGGGGACTTCTTCTGGATCTAGTCCGGGAGAATCAGTCCACACCCGGTGGTAGGTGCGAAGGAAGTCCGATAGCTCGCTGATAGTGCTGATCATTTCTTCGCCGAACAAGGAATTTAAGAGCCCCCTTCTTAATTGGTAGAATCCGGGCATTTATTGAGCGAACGCTCAGGACTGCCAGCCACGGGGAAGGCCAATACTTTTATGCTACTCAGAATCGATAGCCAAGCAAGCAATCCTGTTTTCTGCGGTCGTGACGCGAGATGAGAAAGGCCTTTGCGCTCCCTTGGATCCACAGAAAGCTCAGGGATTTGCGGAAAACTCGTAACGCAGAAATAATTTCGGTTTATCTGAGATAAAGTCCGCATCAAGGACAAGGGATCGAAGAGCTCGCTCGGTGCTCAGCTCGGTCTCCAAGAGGTCATAGGATTCTTCGGGGAGAGGCTGCCAGTCATCTTCTGCTAAAGATGTCGTGTAGAAGTAGTCCACAAAGACATCCTCGCTCCCGAGTCGAACCGAATGCTGCCAATCAGGAGAAGCTCCGAAGCTTAGAGCGCTAGGTGCCGAGGGTGCGGCTTTCGAGGACGGATCGAAGCCGGAGGCGTAATCGAAGTAGTTACTCAGACCGTTTTGATTCTCGTCTCCATCCGGATCCAAGGAGGCGAAAAGAGTTGCGAAGGTGGCCGGTGCAATGGTCCGGAATGGAATCTCCAGAAGCGAAATGCTGTTCTCCGGGATGGCGACCTGCAGCGACCTTCCGTCCGGCTCGATCGCTATTGCCAGGCTTCCGCTATTTTCTTCAGTGATCGCGTTACCAGGACCAGACCAGTATTCACTTACAAGCGCTCTCGACAGATCCACAAACCCTTCCCCTAACTGGATAGTTGCATCGGGCTGCCCCTCGCCCGGGTTGGCAATCCAGATGAAGAGCGTATCGTGATTCAAGAAGGCTTGGTAAAAAGGATTATCAGGTTCAGGGTCCTGTTCGTCAAAGGGAGGAGAAAGCACTGGATAGGCATAGAGAGCGGACTGAATAACCCGCCTTTTGATGGTATCATCGATCTGGGTTGTATTGTTTCCCCCCTGCCACCAGACGAAGGAGTCTACCCCGGCGAGATTGGCGGAGAATGCAACCGCCAGCGCCTGCCTCATGCGGGTGATATTTTCCTCAGGAGGCGAACCGTTGTTGTTATTAGCGGGATTGATATGGACCTCGGTGTGCCATAGGTCTTTCCCTCCCCCGCTACCATTTTTCATCAGCGGCCATAGATCCCGGGTGTGATTAGCCCTATCCGGATAGGAATGACTCCCAACGATATCGAAGGTATCGAGACGGTTTTCCGTGGCCAGGGAGCCAATGAGAGAGACCGAGTCGTTGGGGTTGAAAGCCTCTGGAGCAATAAATTTGATACTGGAAAGGTCGTAACCCCGGGTGACCAGCCGAGACTTTAGCTGATCGACGGTGGCTATGTAACGATTTGTTCCAAGAGCGCCATCGGTTTCATTATTGACTCCGAGATAGTCGATAGTGATGCCTTGCGAAGACATGTAGTCGACGAAGTCCGCAATCATCTGGGAATAGAAATCGGGATTGGGGCGATTTGACTGATTGCCAAAAATACGACCGCTGGAATCGAACGGCCAGTCCGCGCTTCCGGCCGTGATCCAGTCCGGCTCGGAGTCGGGACCAACGAAAGTGGTGCCGCCTTCCAACCTCAGACTGGCAAAAATTTCCACATCGGGATTGAGGGCCAGGATATTGCTGAGACTTGTGAGAATCCTGCTGTAGCGGGAAGTGACCACCGAGCCATCGGAGTAATGGGCATCGCAGTAGAATGGAATGCGGATGAGATTGGAAGGGACCTCGGCGTAATGCCGAAGAGCCTCCGCAGTGGTGTCAGTAAGGCCATTGCTCCCTTTCAGGTCCCACCCCCAGCGCTGGATCGTCGGACCAGCAGGAATGAGCGGGTTAATAACAATCGGGTTGTTAGCAGATCCGGAACGTGCCTGTAGGAAGAAGGAAAGGTCATCCGAATTCTGGACAGCAGAATTGGAGGAAGCACCAATCCCCAAAAATTTACCATTAGGATAACTCTCGCCAAGAGGAGCGGAATTATCACGAAATACTCTCAGCCGGATATTTGCTGACGTCTCGGTGGTCTTATCATCCAATGCTAACAGAAACCCATATGCCCGCCCGGGGTTGAGCCGAAGAGATGGGCTGAAGTGAAATTGGAGATGAGTCCCTGCATTGAGAGAGACATTGGCTGGGACAGTGGCCCTATTGAAAATGAAGTTAGTCACTCCGGATCCATCGAAGGGGTCTCCGTCACTCACTCCATCGAGATTATTCCATTCGCTCAGATTATTGGGATCGGATGCATTGGGCATCTCAAAGAGCCACAGCGAAATCTCCGCATCGGGTGAAGTGCTCAGGTCTCGCTCTGCTTGGGAGACGACGGTCAGGGTATCCACATTCCACACCGGTGCATCCGGCGAGAGATCGAGCGGAATCTGGAAGGATTGGCCGCGGTGGCTAGCACCGCCATCCGCGTCTGTGATCGTCGTGAAACTATTGCTGGCCGAATGCGCGATCGCCAGATTGGTGGAAGGCTCGACATCAGTCGTTGTCAGGGTGACGGTCTGTGGAAAAAGGTTCGAGAGCACGAGATTGTCCCAAAATCCACCCGCCTGCCCAGACTCCCCCGTGATGACTACCGTTGCAATATTGCTGACCGCAGGATTGTGAAAAGGGAGCTCGGTGGTGGTGAATGCGGGAAGAGCATTTGCACCTGCGAACGGACTCACCTGCAAGCTCCAGCCGGATTCACTGGTCATGATTTGAAAGCGAGCGGCAAGCGACTCGGTCACGCTGGTGTCACTACTTTCCCGTCCGAAGAGAGTCATGAACTGATTGTCCCCCAGTGGATTCGACTCAGGCTTGGAGCCTTCTTGAATTTGCGAGCTAGTGAAGAGAGATTCTCCGAAAACTGAATCAAGGTAAGCAACAGTATAGCGCTGCGGAGTCAGAGCGTTGGCGAGATCATCATCATTGTCGAGGAGCTTGACCTGAAACACGATTCGCCCTTGGGAATCATAGGCGGTCAGATAGTGGCTCTTCTGGTTCGTGGATTGGCTTCGTCGATGGCAATAATCGAACGAGAGACAAGCACCAGCTAGTGGGATCGCCGCCACGGGCTCGAGAATGGCAGAATAAGGAGGCTGCGAGGTGTTGCTGGGACGGTCAAAGAATGCGGCGCCACTCTCCCAGTCGATACTCGGGTGCTGCCCATCGACAGCAACTTGCGAAAAATTGCCGCCAGTCAGAGTCAGCGTCCCAACATCCGCAGCGAGTGAGCCGGGAGTTTCGAAGCGAGCTTCGAACATAGTTTGCGCCCTGAGCGAGACACCGCAAAGGACGTAGCAGAACAATGTGATGAAGAGACGAAAGGTGTTCATTCCCGAGCGCTTAAGCATATCCCGAACCTGTTACGGCTTTTCTCTGCAACAGGCAAAAGATTCTCACCTTCCTATCGCTCACCGCCAACGGCATCGATGGTGGCGCGCTCTTTTCGGGAACCATCCTTCCACGGAACTTTGCCCGTGCAATTCATCCTAGCCAAGGGGACTTCCGAACCCTCCTCGCATGCTCTCGGACGAAAGCGCGGTGAGCGGTCCGCGCTCAAAACCCTCAGCTCAACCCACCGTTGGTGATCTTTCCGTTTGGCCACCAAGGCCGCGCCGCGTTTTTTAAGAAATCAACCACTGCTATTTTCCTAGAAAGGAGGGGAGATGAGTCGAAGGTTGGATGCTCTTCATTCGTTCGAATGAACCGGCTTATCCATTTGCATTCGTGCGCGAGGGATGAGGTTTGTGGTGAGTTGCCAATGAAAAGCGATGGAACAGCAATGGGGTGTTTCTAGCGGCGGAGGCTCTCGACGGATGCCTTGGCAAGGCATCCCGACCGCTGACCGAGGGGACCGGTGCCTGACGGAGGGAGAGTCAACTTTTCCAGTCCATTGGGTTGTTGGCAAAGTAAGTGACCATCAGCGCGTAGAGCTCGGGGTGCTCTTCCTTGAAGGGCTTGGGCTTTTCGAAAAAGGTCTCGGTGGCGACGGCGAAAAACTCAGCTGGGTTCTTCGTTCCATAGAAGTCGAGGACGGCTGGTTGCCTCCGCTCGTAGCGCTCGCAGAGCTCCTCGTAATCACGTTGGCAGACCTCGGCCCATTCGCTGAAGTCTCCCTCTCGGGGCATCCCGGGGAAGCCGTCCGCAGCGCCGTTCAACGTATCAAGCTGATGGGCGAACTCGTGAAATACGAGATTGTGACCATCGTCATCATCCCGTCCCCCGCTCTGCACGCTATTCCAAGCCAGCACCACTGTCCCCCGACTCCAGCTTTCGCCCAGCCGGACGTGCTCGATACCGAAGTCGTTCCTCACCCGGTAAGCGTCGGGATACATCAATATCGCTTGGAGAGCTGGATAGGGTGTGCCCCGCTGGTTGATCCAGAGCAAACAAGCCTGCGCCGCGACCACGACCCGCATCTCATCCGTCACCTCCTCCAGTCCGCCACAAGCCTCAAAAACCTTTTCATCGAGGAAAACGCGGGTGAGCCCCTCCACCTTCGTCCGCGTTTCTGCCGGCAAGTCATCCCAGCTCTCCCAATTCGCCCGCAGCCATTGCCGCTGCTCGGTCGACAAGCGCTCCGCCATGAGACGCTCCCGCCTCTGGCCCCGCCGCCGGGAATGCCAATAGGTGACTAAAAGAGCCGCTCCAACAGCGGCGAGAAGAATGAGCACTCCGTCCATATCGCGGCAGACCCTTCACCCCAAATTCCACTCCAGCAACTCTTGATAACGCACTCCCTTGCCACCAAAGATGTCCAGAGCACTGCCCACGGTGATATCGACCTGTCCCCCACTCCGCTCATCGACCTCCCTCACATCGGCTATCGAGCCCACTCCTCCCGCATAAGTCATCGGTCGGCCCTGCCAATGGCCGAGACGCTCGACGAGGTCTCCATCCACTCCCCCGCACTTCCCCTCGACATCAGCGGCATGGATTAAAAATTCACCGCAAAACTCAGCCAAATCATCCATTACCCCCGCCTCGACAGGTAGCTCGGTGATCGTCTGCCATCGATTCATCGCCACCCGCCAGCCATCCTCGACCCGGCGGCAACTGAGATCGATGACGAGATGCTCGGGGCCAATCTCTTGCGATAGCTCCCGCAAACGCCCGGGCAGGAAGCGCCCCTGCTCATCGAAGAGCCAGGAAGTCACGATGACGGCGCTTGCCCCAGCCTCCAGCCAATCCGCCGCATTGGCGAGCCGCACTCCTCCGCCGAGCTGCAAGCCTCCCGGCCAAGCGGCAAGCGCCTCCCGCGCGGCCTCGCTATTACCCGGCCCCAGCTGAATGACGTGACCTCCCTGCAGCTCATCGGCGCGGAACATTTCGGCATAGTAGCCAGCGCTCTCGGATGAGACGAAATTCTCTTCTGCCCCGTCATCCGTAAGGCTTCCTCCGACAATTTGTTTCACTTTACCCTCGTGCAAATCAATACACGGGCGAAATTTAGAGCGCGCCATCGCCGTTAACTTCCCTAGAAAATCCGTGACTGAAAAGAGGAACTTTTCTCCATCGTGTGTATGATGGACGGACAAATTTCCCCACGCGCCGCCGATCCGGCCCAAAGACATCACCACTCCTATGAGACTGACCACACTTCTACTTCTTACCCTCACTGGCCTGTCGGCAGCAGAACCGACGCCGCCAGCCGGGATGGCCTACATTCCCGGCGGCACCTACCTCCGGGGCGAAGATCGACCACTCGGTGGCGACGCCGAGTATCCTGAAGAGGCCCCCGTCCATCAGGTGACCGTCTCTTCCTTCTTCATGGACATCACCGAGGTGACCAATGCGGACTTCCTGAAATTCACCACCGAGACCGGCTATAAAACCCAGGCAGAGCGCGGATTATCCAAAGAAGACTTCCCCGAAGCGCCGGAGGATCAGCTCGTTGCCGGAGCCATGGTTTTCTCGCCACCAGAAGACGCCGTGGAAAAATGGCAACCGGGAGCCGAATGGCAGTGGTGGAAATTCGTCAAGGGAGCCAACTGGCGCCATCCCCAGGGGCCGGGTAGCGATATCCATCAAAAGATGGAACACCCCGTTGTCTGCATCACCAAGGAAGACGCTGAGGCCTACTGCAAGTGGGCCGGAAAGCGCCTGCCAACCGAAGCCGAATGGGAGCGGGCCGCCCGTGGCAAGCTCAAGCACGCCATCTTCAGCTGGGGCAATCATCCCAAACCGGATGATAAAAAATGGCCTGCCAACACCTTCCAGGGAGAATTCCCTTACAAGAATCTCGCCTTGGATGGCTTCGTCGGCACTGCCCCTGTCAAATCCTTCGAGCCCAATGGCTTTGGCCTCTATGACATGGGTGGCAATGTCTGGGAGATCTGCTCCGATCTCTACCGCCCCGACTACTATCAAATCTTCTCCGAGAATCCGGTCAAGGACCCCAAGGGCCCTACAGCGGACCAAGCGATCTCGCAGTTGGAAAATGACACCTGGAACCGGAGCCGAAAGATTCCGGCCGGGTCCACCCCCTTCCACCCCCTCGCTCGCCTCTGGGTGTCCAAGGGCGGTTCCTTCCTCTGTCACCACACCTACTGCCTACGCTACCGCCCGGCGGCGAGGCACTACGCGGAGTCGCTCTCACCCACCAATCACGCGGGCTTCCGCTGCGTGAAGGATGTGGAATAAAGCAAAAAACCGGGGCCTCGCGTGTCGGAGCGACAGCAATCCTTACTGGACAACTTCACCGCCATTAACAAAAGTAATCAAAATGCAACAAGCCACCTCACAGATTCGCGACTTCCTGCAGTATGTCGCCCTCCAATTCATCGAGCATCCCGAGCAAGCCCAGCTTCGCGTCGGCCAACCGGAGGAAAATCACATCAGCCTGCGACTGATCCTCGCGCACGAGGATGTGGCCCAGCTGATCGGACGGGGAGGATTCACCGCCAGCGCCATCCGCAACGTTGTCAATTCCGTAGCCGCACGTGAGAATATCAAGGTCACCCTTCGCATTCACTCGGTCGAAGAAGAGCAGCAGCGCCTAGCGGAAATCGAGGCCAAGGAAATTATCGAGGACTAAATTCGATGGGCGCCGCAGCCGGGCACACCCTCATCGGCGTGGGTCTCCTCGTCGATACCCTTGCCCTCTTCGAGTTCATCCCCGCTCAGCACTTTGGCTCCGCCCTCCTCGGAGCCAATTTAGCCATCGTCATCGGCATCGTGATGGTCAAGCTTTTCAAGAAACCCGACGATGCCTAGCCCGCTAATGGCACGCCTAACAAATTAGCGGGTTCTTACCACCACCACACGACAGGGCGGACAACGATTTTCACGTCTCCCCCTTCGTCGCTTTCACTCTCTTCGATAGCCTTCACGGCATCGTTTTCAAATTCCACGACTACCTTGGATTTCTCCTCTTGGGTCGTGTGTGAATACCGCTGATAGACAGCACCGGTGTAGGGATCGCGATAGGGCTCGTAGTGTTTGATTTCTTCGAAGTCGATGAATTCGAGCGTTCCCGACATCCCTTCCGCAGTCCGGCGGGTCGTCTTCTTGGTTGGCTCTCCCATGACTTGGCATACTTCGTCGCGAGTCATTCCCAAGGCGATCTCCCCCGCCTCGATCAATTTTTTTACCGTCATCTCCCGCTCATAGACGGTCTGCAATTGCTCCCAAAGATTGCCCTCGGGCGCTTTCAAGATTGATGGCTTCACCCAACCAATTTTCCCCTGGCCCTGGACCTTGCAGGCGCGGTCATCAAATCCAATTAGCCTGACCTTGCCCCCTTCGAGCACGCCCAGCTTTCGCCCCCCATTCTTCGTCGCATAGACGACGCCCGGCTCGGTCACCGCCACCTCGACTTCCTGCGCCTTCGGCACGAGATCCGCCACATAGATGACGTCTGGATCGGAGTCGATCAACGAGCGGCGCCCATCCCGGCGCTCAAGAGGATCCGCGCCCAACAGAGTCGCCCCTGCTATCGAGATTAGTACAAGTCTTTTCATTATGATTCCCCACTACTCCCGATAGGACGCTTCAGAAAGGAGAATCATTCAGAAAAAATAGTTGCTCGTCCAAGCGCCGCCAATTTTCAACCTTTAATCCGCAAATGGAACACTTCCTCTACCTACCGCTCTTCTTCTGCATGCGGTGCTTAGCTGGTAACGAAGTCATCGAGCTCAAGTTGGACGAATTTGCTCAACGATGTAGCAAAGTCGGCATCTATGAATACGAGCCGACCGAGAACGCGCTCGTTCTTGCCCGAAGCGTCAAGGGAACTCCGGAAAGGGTCTGGATGCGACGTATGAAAGAGCTTTTTGGCCCCCGACTCAAGGAGTGCCAAGACCTGCCGCACCTTGCGTTCTCCTTCGAGAACTTTGAGCCGCGCGATGGTTCGAGCGAGAGCTTTCGAGTTCACTTCGTCATCCGAGGTGACTCGTTGGAGCTTAACTCCAAAGACTGGCCTGAGTGGGTGAAGGCGCAGCTGAGACCTTTGGCCATCGTCGGAGACTCAATTCGATTGGACGTAACGAATCCCACCCTCGCCAATCCGAGTCATCAAGGCAGCGATGAATGAGCCAGAGTAGGCCACTACAGCCGGCTGTAGGGTCCAAGGGCGCCGGCGTGTCACTACTAAACGACCAGACCTGCGGCTCCGCATCCTGCAGAATGGCGCCCCATTTTCCCGTCAGGCCAGAGGCCCTTCAGTATCTTGTCGCTTAGCCGCTTAGTTAAGCGCCTCTCAGAGCGAAAAGTGAGGGAGCAGTCAAGGAGCAGAGAAGTCGGAAGCGCCCCGTTCCCCAACGACTTCTCACAGCAACCTGCCTCTGAAAGCGGGCTAACTGGCCACGACGTCGGCGATGGTGGCCGCTGCATCTTTTTCTCCCAGCGCTTTCATCTTGGCGGCGATTGATTCCCGCTCGTTGCCTCCCGGCATCAGGTCTGCGATCATGGCGGCCAGCTTCTCGCCATCGAGATCCTTCTCTTGCTCCATCAGGGCCGCTCCCTGGTCGGCGAAGACTTTGGCATTAGCCGTCTGGTGGTCGTCGGCAGCGTAGGGATAAGGCACCAGAATCGAGGGCAAGCCGAGATGGGCAATCTCAGTCAAGCTGGAAGCGCCCGAGCGGCACACCACGGCATCGGCCAACGCATAAGCGGCGGGCATGTCATCGCAGAAGGCGAGGATCGCATAGCCCTCGCGACCCTTGGCCTCCTCGCGGACACGTTCGTAATCGCCTTGCCCGGCCACATGCAGGACCTGCCAATCGGGCTGACTAGCGGAAGCCTCCAGCACGAGGCTATTGAGCCCCCGGGCGCCTTGGCTCCCGCCAAAGACGAGGAGGGTGGGCTTCTCGGCATCCAGCCCCCACTTGGCCGCGGCATCGGCCCGCGATGGCAATTGATGCATCTCGCCCCGTACTGGCGTCCCCGTGATCTCGGTCTCGCGCGCGGGGAAGTAGGTTTTCGCCGCTTCCAAGCCGAGCAGGACCTTGGTGCAGTATTTACCCGTCATCACATTCGACTTCCCGGGCACTGCATTCGAATCATGAACGTAGGTCCGCAGACCGAGCTTTTTGCCCGCATAGATGGGGGCGAAGGAGGTGAAACCACCCATCCCCAGGACAGCGTCGGCCTGTTCCTTCTTCAGGAGGGCCTTGCATTGGCCGATGGTTTTGACGAGGCGGAGCATGAAGCCCAGCATCTTGGGAGAAAGAGTCGGCGGCTTGGCAATGGCAGGCATGACCTCAAACCGAAGGTTGGTGTATTTCGCCGAGGCCTCGGCATCGACTTTCTTTTCCGAGATGAGGAGGACGGGCTCATGCCCGCGTCGTTGCAATTCTTCCGCGACTGCAATTCCGGGGAAAAGATGTCCCCCTGTTCCGCCGCATGCGATGATGATTTTCATGTGAGTTTAGGCCCTGCTTCTAGCGGAGCCTCTCCGGGAGATCGACGCCGGGGAGGATCATTTTTTGTGAATCGACAGCGGCTTTCCTCCCCCGATTCTGCAAGATGCCCGGAAATCTGCTTTCTCCCAGCCCGCTCCAAGTCCATCCTTAACGCCACATGGCTGACGGCGACGATCCACGTTTCAATCAATTCGTTCTCTTCCAGGCTCAGAATGCGGGCCTCTTCTTGGGAAAGGTTCCGAATCCGGCGACGGGCGAATACGGTGTCAACCTGCGGGCAGCGAAGAGCGTGCTCGACTCCCTGGAGTTGCTCCGTGACAAATCAACAGGGAATCTGACCGATTCCGAGAATGCCTTTCTCACCAAGGCCATTGAAAATATCCAAGGCCTTTATGGAGCCGTGAGCGAGGAATTCGCCACCGACGAGGACGACATCAGCGAAGACGCAGACTCATGAACACCTTTAAGATTCAGAACGTGACCGTCGGCGAAGGCGGTCTTTTCTTCATCCTCGGTCCGTGCGCCATCGAGAGCGACGAATTCACTTGGGGGATGGCGCGCGATATCAAAGCCATCGCGGATCGGCTGGATATCGACTTCATTTTCAAGGCCTCTTTCGACAAGGCGAACCGCACTTCGGTCTCTTCATATCGCGGCCCGGGCCCCCGGGAAGGCTGTGAGTTGCTGGGAGCCATCGGCAAGGAATTGGGCGTTCCGGTGACCACCGATATCCACACGGCCGAGCAGGCCGAGCTGGCGGCGGAGCACATCGATTTCCTCCAAATCCCGGCCTTCCTTTGTCGCCAGACCGATCTCCTGGAAGCTGCGGCCAAGACCGGACGGGCCGTTAATATCAAGAAAGGTCAGTTCCTTGCTCCTTGGGACGCGAAGAATATCGCGGACAAGATGGTCGCCTTCGGTTGCGAGCGCTTCGTTCTCACTGAGCGGGGCACAAGCTTTGGCTACAACAATCTCGTTGCCGACATGCGCTCGCTTTACTGGATGCGCGAGCTGGGCGTGCCCGTGGTCTTCGATGCCACCCACTCCGTGCAGCGGCCAGGCGGCCAAGGTGGCACGACGGGAGGAGACGGCATCCTCGCACCCGTGCTGGCCCGAGCTGCGGTCGCCACCGGCGTCGACGGCGTCTTCATGGAGACCCACCGCAATCCGGCGGAAGCGCTTTCCGATGGACCGAACCAGGTTCCGCTCAGTGATTTGGAAAGCGTCCTCACCTCACTTCTGGCCATCCAGAATGCCCTGAATCCTTGAAGACTCCCTTCCAGCTTTTCCTCACCGCCATCTTCGCGCTTTCCGCGAAGGGAGAGGAGTTTGTCCCCACCCTTGAGATCCTTCCTCTCAACTCCACTCTCAGCGAAGTCACGATTCCGCAATTCGACGAAGGGCGGAATCGAGCCGGTTTCCTGAAGGCCGATCTCATGCGCATCCTTTCCGATGGCGATGATGAGACGAGCCGCCAAGTGGCCTGCGAAGGGGTGCAGCTACGGACCTTGAGCCCGGAAGGCTCGGTCATTTTGGCCGTCGATACGCCCGAAGCGCTTTATCGCCTGGGAGCAGGAATCCTCACGGTCTCACAGGACCTACAAGCCCGCAGCGACCGCTTCACCCTGTCTGGTAGGGCCGGCGTCTTTCACCCTTCCTCACGGAGAGCATTCGTCTATGGTCCCTTGGAGTGCCATATTTTTCCTCAACCTGAACAAGCCCAGCTGATGACTCCCCTCCCCTTCTCTATGATTCTCGCCTCGCTCTTGGCTGTGGAACGGCCCGCGCCACTCGAGGACTCCGAAATCCAGACATTCCAGCAGGCCGAGAGCTCCAGCGAAGACGCTCTGCGAAAGCGCGAGGCTGCGGCGGCGGAACGCTCGGCTGCCTTTGCGGACGAAAGCGAGGAAGCAACCAGCCGACTGCAAGGCTTCGCCGAACAAGTGCAAGCCCCCCGGATCACCCAGCTCATCCAAAACAAGCCTGCAGCCCCTCCTCAGGACGCCCCGGAGCCCATTGAAGCCCCGACTCTTCATGTCCAGTGCGAGGGTGGCGCCTTCTTCGACGGCAAGGAGAATCTCCTCGTCTTCCTCAATCAGGTCGTGGTCACCGAAGAGCGCTTCAAGCTGCAGGCCGGCGACGAACTCAAGCTTTTCTTCACCGAACCTCCCGCTGAGCCAGCCGAAGAGAGCCAAGAGACCGACGCAACGGAGGATGAGGACCTCGACTTTCCAGAGATCAGCATCGGAGACGTCAGACTACTCACCGCATCCGGCGGCATCGTGGTCGACGGCAAGGACCAAAACGGCAACCCCTTCCACGTAAGGGCCGAGACCGCAACCTACGATGAGAAGACGAAGAATTTGATCCTAAGAAACGGGGCACCCTATTACCGTGGTGTGATGAACGGCCTGCAGGTCTCCATGCAGTCCTTACAGAATGACGCCTTTGTCCGCATTGACCTCTCCAACGAGCAGACTGCCCAAGTCGATTGGTCGAAAGGCGGATGGACCTTCGCAGGAAAAGAGTGAAATCGCCCCAGACAGAATCCCAATCCGCCGCCAACCTTCTCAGCGTGGAAGGCTTACGAAAGTGCTACGGCAAGCGCCCCGTCGTCGAGAACGTCAAACTCTGTGTCAAACCCGGAGAGATCGTTGGCCTTCTCGGCCCGAATGGAGCGGGCAAAACCACGACCTTTTACATGATTGCTGGATTGGTGCAGCCTGATAAAGGGAACGTCAGTCTCAACGGCAAGGACGTCACCAATCAGCCCATCCACAAACGGTCCCGGGCCGGGCTCGGCTATCTCCCGCAGGAGGAATCCATCTTCCGGAAGCTGAGCGTGGAGGATAATCTCCTCGCAGTATTGGAAGCTCGGAAGATGAGCAAAAAAGATCGCCGGCAGCGGGCCGAGGAATTGATGGAGCGCTTCGGCATTACCAATATCCGCAAATCCCTCGCAATCACCCTCTCGGGAGGCGAGAAGCGCCGATTAACCATTGCCCGCGCCCTTTGCACCGATCCCACGATTCTCCTCCTCGATGAGCCATTCTCCGGCGTCGATCCCCGAGCCGTGGCAGACATCCAAAAAATCATCACCGAGCTGCGTGAAGAGGATGGCTTGGCGCTTCTCATCACCGACCACAACGTCCGGGAGACCCTGCACATCACGGACCGCACCTACCTCTTGGTCGAAGGCCGCGTGATGCTGGAAGGCTCCGCAGAGGTGATCGCCAGCAATACCGAAGCGCGAAAACACTATCTAGGAGAGAACTTCCGGCTCTGACGACGAGGCCCTCTGCCGCCAACCTCTGGCTATCGCGGCGGAAAGGCCGCTGAATTGGTCCCCGTCCTGCAGACCGATTGTCAAACGGGTCAAGCCCGTCCGGTCCACCCCGAGCAGCCGGTCCATCTCTTCTGGCGAGAGATCCGCGCCCTCTGCCTGATACTGCAGGATGAGGGGAAATTGCTCGGGCGGATGCCCCGCTCGCATAAGTTGCCTCCCGATGGTGCCAAGCTGGAGTCGCACACCCTCCACCAAGGAGCGGCGTAAGGGGGCAGAAAAAAGGATGACCTCCGCAGACTGGACAAAGAGAGCCAAGAGCGCCTCGTGGTCGGGCATCCCGGGAAGGCAACGAAGAGCCACGGGCACCGGCACCCCCTGTCCCCCCTCCTCCGGAGCCTGCTCAGGCTCGGGCTGCGGACAAACGAAACTCGTCGCCAGCACCTCAAGGCCTGACATGCGGTGACGGCTCACTTCTTCGCCTTCAAATCGCCGGCTGGCCAGCGTAACGAACTCGGCAAGCCCGGACTCCGGTGGACCGCAGAGCAGCAAATTCAAGCCCCGCTTCATCGTCCGTCCACTCAGGAAGCTTGCCCCAGCTCCCTGGCAACAATCATCAGCGTCTCCCACACGCCGGCCGAATAGCGGCCCTCGCGCATGACCGCGAGCGTCGTGTTTTCATTGGAAACAAAATCCACGATCCCTCCCGGGCAGGTCAACTGCCAGGAATTGGAATCTCCGTAGCCAAAGCGGGACATCACACCACCCAGCGTGCCCAAGGCACTCATCTCACCAGCTCCCACGACCGCAAGGTCACGGATGCCGGGCAAATTCTTGGCTCGCTTGAGAATTTCCTCGCGGCTCATCTCACCCTCCACGCCGAAGATGGCGCGCAGCTCAAGCTGGCGGGTCCGCCCGCGGGATGATGAATTCTCCGCAGGCGCGGGTGAGGCGGTAGCGGCCTGCAGAGGGGCCGCACTGCCGACCGAGGCAGCAACCTGTGCCACCGATGCCCCTTGCCCTTGCTCGAAGGGAGACCCCGTTGGCTGTGAGCTGGCCTGTGGCTCAGCCTTCTTCTCCTGCGGAGGCTCCGACACGGGCACCGCACTAGGTTGCGCGGAAGGCGCTTCAAAACCCTGAGTTGGAGCAAACGGGGACCGACCGGCGGAATCTTCACCGGATTTGGTCGCTCCTTCGCTCGGGCTGGATTGGAAAGGGTTATCGTGGCGTGAAGACGTTTCCTCGCCACCCTTGGCAGGCTGAGAAGATTTGCCGTCCTCGAGGCCGAAAGGCGATTGGGTAGCTCCAACTGCCGCGAACGGGCTCTGCACTTTGTTCTCGCCGCCAAGACTAGCGAACGGATTGGCGGATGGTTCGCCGTTGGAATTTGATGGACTGGAAAAAATGCTGTCGGCCTGTGACATGGGGGTTGGGAGGTTTAAGTTGTCTTGGTTATTAACACGAGCGCAAGGGAGATCCAAGAGATATCCCGGGCCACGGTTTCAAGGGATTGGGACACCAAACCCCTCTTCCCGTTCGATGTTTTTCGGGCAAATCTTCGCCCCTCGCTCAGTCGGTTCTGGCTTGCAGTCGTTTGAGGCGACGCTTGAGGCTCAGCTTGCTAGCGGCATTGAGACGATCGATGAAGAGAACGCCATTCAGGTGATCGACCTCATGCTGGATCGCCCGGGCCAGGAGCCCGTCACTCTCCAAGGTGATCTCGCGACCGTCGATCAGAGTCATCTGGACTTTGATCTCCGCTGGACGCTTCACCTCTGCTCTCACTCCCTCAATGCTCAGACAACCTTCCAGATCGCTCTCTTTGTCAGGACCGAATTCGATATCGGGATTCACAAAAATGAGCGGCATGACCTCGTCCAAGGGCGTCTCTTGCCCATCCACCCTCAGGAAGCTGATGCACTCGGGATCATGCGAGACATCGACCACCGCTAGCCGGAGGTCCTCGCCAATCTGGGGAGCAGCCAGCCCCACGCCCTGCGCGTCGACCATGGTCTCCACCATATTCTCCGCCAGCTCGCGGACCTCATCGTCAATTTCTTCCACCTTCCGGCACTTCTTGCGCAGTACCGGATCGCCGTATTGTCGAATTTCCAGAATCATATCTATTCGCTCGTTTCTCCTCCGATTTTTATTCTAGCAGGCACCTCCTTCAGCTCGATCCCCACTTCGGTCAATGCCTCCCACACTTCGAAAATTTTTCCCAAGGCCACTTCTTCATCGGCTTCGAGTTCAAGTTGACGCCCCGGATTGACATTTTGGAATGCCCGCAGGAAGTCCGTGAGCTGCCCCTCCGGCACTTCCACGCCATCCAGCAGCACTTCCCCTCCCGTAGTGAGCATGATGGAGCTTCGCTCTTCGATGATCGTTGTCGTCGGCACCTCCACCACGGTGGGCAGGTCGATGGGGATCACGGGCCTCGGCTTCTTCCTCGTCGAGGTCACAATGACGAAGATGAGCAGGATAGCCAGGATGTCGATCAACGGGACAATCGGCACGTTGTAGGCCTTGCGCTTGGGGCGATAGATTTCCATTTAGATGTTGGAATTCACTCTCTTGAAAAACACGTGCTGGTGACAGGCCGACACCACCCGACTAAGGACCACCTCCAGGCGAGCGGCCATAGTCTCGATTTGGCGGGAGAAATAACTGTGGGCGA
This sequence comes from Verrucomicrobiota bacterium JB023, assembly GCA_030673895.1. Classification (GTDB taxonomy): domain Bacteria; phylum Verrucomicrobiota; class Verrucomicrobiia; order Verrucomicrobiales; family Akkermansiaceae; genus Roseibacillus. The sequence goes on along the minus strand of JAUTCR010000022.1, from coordinate 11,581 downwards.
TGACAGATGGTACCGCCACCGCCAGCCCCGCGATCGTCGTGCTGAGGGCCATGGCGATCCCCCGGGATAATTGATTGTAGTCAGAACTTGTCCCGAAATCGCGGAAGACAATCACCAGACCGCTCGCTGTGCCCAACAAGCCGAGCAAGGGAGCAATCGTGATCACCACCTCCAGAACGGGGAGTCCCCCGTTAAGCTTCACAATCTCCTCGCGGGCACTCGATTGCACGGCTTCCTGCACCTCGATCTGACTGCGTCCGGCATTGCGCAAGGCAACGGAACACAAGCGGGCCAAGGCAGTATTGCCGTCCAGAAACTCTTTCTCCAGTTCGCCCAAGTGGTCGTTCTCCAGATATTCATCGAAGCGCTCGACCTCTCTCACCAGATCCACCGGCACGATATTCTGCCGACGCAACGTCATCAGCTTGAGCACAATCACCGCCAACGCCACCACGGAGCAGGCCAGGATGGCCCACATGAAGGGTCCTCCATTACTGAAGAAATCCCAGACTGACTTCCAAGCCTCTCCGAAGGATGTTGCGGTGACCATCATCATGCGTGTGCGGAAGCCTTCTCACATCCTGCCCTCTTCGCCAAATGGAATATCCTTCTTCCCTGTTCGCAAGCGTCCTCAGCGGAGGCCACTTGCCGCAAAGAGACATGCCGGAAATAGGAGAGCCCCGGCGCTTGATGCACCGGGGCTCGTTTGGCAACCCGTACGGGACTCGAACCCGTGTTGCCGCCGTGAAAGGGCGGAGTCCTAACCGCTAGACGAACGGGTCATTTTGCTTTCGCTTTCGCGGGGGCGGGAAGAGACAACATTGGGCGACCCTTTGCAAGAAGTTTTTGGCACTTTCTGCAAAAAAAGTTCACCGCCCCCCGGCGAAGCTTAGAAATGCATGATTCCGATGTCGCTCCGACGCTGGCTTCCCGGGAAGGTGACCTTCGCCGCCTCTTGATGAGCCTTCGTAACTGCCTCTTCACGAGAGGCTCCTCCGGCAACGACGGCAAGCACCCGTCCGCCGTTGGTGACCCACGTGATGCCATCCTTCTTCGTCCCCGCATGATAAACACGCGCGTCTTTCACATCCTCGAGACCGCTAATCACATCGCCACTGCGCGAAGTCTCCGGGTAACCGGCACTCGCCAAGACGACGCATACGCTCCAGCCCTCGTCAAACTCCAGTAGCCCGGGCTGCAGCTGCCCCCTGGCACCCTCCGCACAGAAGGTCGCCAAGTCACCCTTCACCAAGGGCATGACCGCCTGACACTCGGGATCGCCGAAGCGGCAATTATACTCGATGACCTTGGGACCGTCCTCTGTCAGCATCAGCCCAAAGTAAAGGAAGCCGCGATAATTCAGCTCGTCCGCAACGAGTCCTGCCACGGTCGGCTTCACGATCGTCTCCTCAATAGTCGCTAAGGTCGCCTCATCGACCAATTGGCGGGAAGCGACCGCGCCCATGCCCCCGGTATTCGGTCCCGCATCCCCTTCCCCGATTCGCTTGTAGTCCCGCGCGGGAGTGAAGATCAGGTAGTCATCTCCACTCACGGCAGCAAAGATCGAGACCTCGGGTCCCTCCAGGTATTCCTCGACGAGCAAACGACCTGTCCCGAACTTGGCGCTGGCAAAGACCTCGCCCAAGAATTCATCCGCAGCCTCCTCGTCGCCGCAGACAGCCACCCCCTTGCCCGCTGCCAAGCCATCATACTTCAGCACAGTCGGATAACGGTCCGCAATGGCACTCCGGGCCTCATCAATGGAATCACAAACCCGCGCCCCCCCTGTCGGGATCTCATGGCGCTTCATGAACTCCTTCGCAAAGGCCTTGCTTGCCTCCAGCATCGCCCCCTCCTTGGGCGGCCCCCAGCAAGGGATGCCCGCCTTCTCACAGAGATTCGCGAGACCCTCCCCAGCCACGAGATAGCTCTCCTCACCAGCCACACAAAGCTCAATCGCATTGGCCTTCATCCATTCCACAAGGTCTTCCACCCCGTCCGCTTCAACCCGGGTGGCCAGCTCGGCAATGGCATCGCTCCCCGGATGGCAAAAAAGATCATGCTCACCCGAATCGCCCAACGACCGAATCAGCGCGTGCTCACGTCCACCTTTCCCGACAACAAGTATCTTCATCCCCTGTTCCTGCCCTAGCGTTCATGAGCGATCAAGCCTCCACCCGATTTCGGCGCGGCATCAAATGCTCACTTGCCAATCCCGCCCACTTCCGCATAGGGTCCTCCCCCCGCCAACGGAGAGATGGCTGAGTCCGGTTTAAGGCACACGACTCGAAATCGTGCGACGGGTTAAACCGTCCGTGGGTTCGAATCCCACTCTCTCCGCCATTTTATCTTCCTGCCTCGGATCAGGGGCAATCTGGCTGACTTCCCAGTCATCAAATAGCAGGTAATGCGCCCGAACCTGCCTTAGGCATTGAGCGCGAGCTGAGAACGAGGTGCGACGTCAGACCAAGAGACGGTGCAGAGCGAGGGAACCAAGGCGAAAGCAATCTTCCTTCCTTTACCGCGAGCGCCAGAGCGCGCTTAAGAAATGGTAGCACCGGGCAGATTTGAACTGCCGACCCAAGGCTTATGAATCCTTTGCTCTACCCCTGAGCTACGGTGCCATTAAAAAGCGGGGCGCGGGAATTACACCGGCTCACGCTCACTGTCGATAGAAAAAACGGTTTAGACCAAATTTCATTGCCTTGGCCTTCCCTTTTTCGTGTTTCCGCCGGGTGGGGAGAATGAGCAGGTTTTCTTATTTCAGCGGCTGCTCGACACGAAAAGCGGGCCTGGCATCAGTTTTTTTGACGATTCAGACCCAATTCAGCGCGTCAAAATCTTAGTTTACACTCGCCAGTTGCAATCAGGCTGCCCAATGTCAGCTTTCGCGATGCGGAAACCAGCTCTCTTAGCCCTCGAAGACGGACGGACTTTTCACGGTTCGGCATTTGGACACCACGGTACAACGACCGGTGAAGCTTGCTTCAACACCTCGATGACCGGGTATCAGGAGATCATCACCGACCCCTCTTACCGAGGCCAAATCGTCACGATGACCTATCCCTTGATCGGAAATTACGGGATCAATCTGGAAGACGACGAAGCCATCATCCCCCACATCCGGGGCTTCGTGGTGGGTGAACTGTGTGAGGTCCCCTCCAACTGGCGCTCGAATCTCTCCCTTGATGACTACCTCGCCAAGCACGGTGTCCTCGGCATCGACGATATCGATACGCGAGCCCTCACGAAGCACTTGCGCTCCGCAGGCGCCATGCGCGCCTGCTTGACCACGGAATTGGATGAGGCTGCGGCAATCCAGAAAGCGAAGGACTCCGACCCCATGCTGGGCGCTGACTTCGTGAAGGAGGTTTCGACCAAAGAAACATACGTCTGGGACGGAGAATCCCGCCCGTGGACGATTCCTTCGGTCTCTCAGAACATCGAAGGCAACTACCTCGATCTCCCCGAGGCCAAGTACAATATCGTGGCCTACGACTTCGGCGTGAAGCGGAACATTCTGCGCCGCCTCCGTCAGGAAGGATTCAATGTCACCGTCGTCCCGGCAACCACCTCTGCCTCAGATGTCCTGGCGATGAATCCTGATGGCGTTTTCCTCTCCAACGGCCCCGGCGACCCCGCTTCCCTGACCTATATTCATAAGGAAATCCAAAACCTGATCGGTCGCACTCCGCTCTTCGGTATCTGTCTCGGCCATCAGCTCATCACCCATGCGACGGGCGGCAAGACCTACAAGCTCAAGTTCGGGCACCGCGGTGGCAACCAGCCGGTCAAGGATCTTCGGACCGGCCAAGTGGACATCACTGCCCAGAACCATGGCTTCGCCACCGACGGGGAGAATCTTCCGCCAGACACCGAGGTGACCCACATCAACCTCAATGACCAGACGGTCGAGGGCACCCGCTCGACGAAAGACCCGGTCTTCTCTGTGCAGCACCACCCTGAAGCCGCTCCCGGACCGAACGATGCGAAGAATTTCTTCACCGATTTCGCAGGGTTGATTGAGTCGACCCGCTAGGTTGCGCTAACGAGCTTTTATCCATCTCGAGCGTTGAAGCGAGTCCCCCGGGACTCGCTTTTTTTGCGGGCTTCACGTTAGAGCGGCCACGCTGCGGCCGAACTGTCTCGTGTAGAGCGTGTGGTAATGCCCCTCCTTTGCCAGCAGTTCCTCATGAGTGCCGCTCTCGAGGATCTGTCCTTTCTGAATGACGAGAATCCGATCGGCAGTCCGAATCGTCGACAGCCGGTGGGCAATGACGAAGCTCATCCGCCCCTCGAAGATTGTCTCCAATCCTTTCTGGATCATCTGCTCGGTCTCGGTATCGATGGAGGAGGTCGCCTCATCCATGATGAAGATTTGTGGATCCGAGAGGAGAGCCCGCGCGAATGAGATGAGCTGCTTCTGGCCGGTGGAAAGCCGGTCCCCTCCTTCCCCGACTTCCGTTTCGTAGCCGTCCTCAAGCTCGCGGATGAAGCCATCCGCATTGACATTGCGGGCCGCCGTCTCGATCTCCTCGTCGCTCGCATCCGGGCGTCCGTAGCGTATGTTCTCCCGGACGGTGCCGCTAAAGAGATGGGGCCCTTGGAGGACGATACCCAGATTCGACTGAAACCAAGCCAGCCCACGCTCGCGGAAGTCGATCCCGTTGACCAGAATCTGACCGCCAGTCGGCTCGTAGAAGCGCGAGGCCAAGTTCACGATCGTGCTTTTCCCGCCGCCGCTGGCCCCCACGAGGGCGATGGTTTCTCCCGCCTTCACCTGCAGGTTGAAGCCCTGCAGGACGGATTCTCCATCCTCATAGCAGAAGTCGACGTCCCGGAACTCGAGGGTCTTGATCTGGCTTTCTCCACCATCGGGAGCCACTTCCGGAGGGCGCTCCCGAGCACCGTTTTCGGCCAGCTTCGCCAGGACCTCCTCGCTATCGGTGATTTTTGGCTCTGTGCCCAAGAGGCTGAGCACCCGTTCCCCGGCCGCTTGGGCTCCTTGCATCTGCACGAGCACCTGGGCGATCTGGTTGATGGGCTGGAAGAAGAGCCCGGCGTAGAAGATGAAAGCAATCAGGGTCCCAAGGGTGAGACTCCCGGCGAGGACGCCCAAGCCCCCCTGCCAGAGAGAGACGCCAGCCGCCACGCTGCCCAGGGTGAGCACGATGGGGATGTAGATAGCCGACTGGGTCGCATTCTGGAGCGACACCCGATACATGCCCGAGGAGAGACCTTGAAAATCCTTCAGGTTTTCTTCTTCCCGCACCAGCGACTTTGTCGTGCGAAGCCCCTGGAGGGCTTCTGCAAATGAAGCGGTGATTTGGGAATTGAATTTGCGGGTTTCACGCGAGCTCAAAAGTAGCTTTTTCTGGAAGAACGAGCTCACCACCACAAGCGGCGGCACCACGGCAAGGACCATGAGGCCGAGCACTGGATTCAGGACGACCAGGATGATGGAGACAACCGTAACGAGGCACACAGCCCAGACCATATCGAGGCTCCCCCAGGCGATGATGCGGGAAAGCTTGTCGCAGTCCGATGTCAAACGGGAGATCAACCAACCCAAAGGACGGTGATCAAAGTAGGCGAACTCCAGCTCTTGAAGTCGCTGGAAGCACTCCTTCCGGATGTCATGGCTCATGTGATTGGCGAGTCCGCCTGCCGAATTGATGAAGATCCAGACGCCACTCGCCAGCCCAAGGGTCAATCCCCCATAGGACAAGAACTGCGGCCAAAGGTCATCAAAGGCTTGCCCGGCGGTGACCGCATCCACCGTCCAGCGGGTGACGAGGGCAAAACAGGCTTCGATCCCGGCGATGATGATGGCCGAGACAACAAGCGGAACGAGGAGCTTGGGATACGAAACGGCACGGCGGAAGATCTTGCCCCAGAGGCTCAGATCGAGCCGTTCGCTAAAGACGTCTTCTTCGGGTTCTTGCTTCATGACGGGTTGGCTGCGGCGAATTGTTCTTCGAGACTATTCTGGATGGTCCAGAGACGACGATAGAGTCCCTCCTTATTGGTCAGCTCGGCGGGCGTGCCTTGCTGGACGATGCGTCCTCCTTCCAGAACGATCACTTGGTCGGCATGCTCCAGCGTCGAGAGACGATGGGCGATGACGATGGTCGTTCGCCGATGGCGCCGACCGCGCAGGGCATCGAGAATGCGGGTCTCGGTTTCGGCATCCACCGCGCTTAAGGCATCGTCCAGCAGGAGGATGGGAGCGTCTTGCAAGATCGCCCTCGCAAGAGCGACCCGTTGACGCTGACCGCCAGATAAGGTGACCCCACGCTCCCCCACCATGGTCTCGTAAGAGGAGGTGAAGCCGGCGATCGTCTCATGGATGTCCGCCATCCGGGCGGCCTCTTCCAAGTCCTCCATGATCGCTCCAGAGCGAGCCTGGCGCAGGTTGTCCCCGATGGTTTTCGAGTAGAGAAAGGGCTCCTGCATTACGATACCGAATTGCGAGCGAACCCACTTGCGCTCAAGGCTGGAGAGCTCCTCGCCGTCGAGACGAATCGAGCCTTGCCGGTAATCGTAGAAGCGCAGGAGGAGATTGAGAATCGTCGACTTCCCTGAACCCGATGGGCCCACGATGGCCAGCGTTTCTCCCGCAGGTAGATGGAAGGAAACCTCCTTGAGCGCGGCCTGCTCCTCCCGATGGCCGAAGCTGACTCTCTCAAACACGATCTCCCCGCGCACCCGCTCCCCCACCGGTCGCCGCGGCTTCGTTGGCGAGGACTCTTCTGATTCGGAGAGAATCTCTCCCAACCGATTGAGTGCGACAACCGACTTGCCGAGCTCCGTCAAGATGCGGCCCATCTGCCGCACGGGCCAGAGCAGGGTATTGAGAAACATCATGAAGGCAAAAAGCACGCCGACGGTCAGCGAGCCTTCGGTAATGAACTTGGCCCCGACGAAGAGGACAATCCCCTGCTGGAGAAGAACAGCAAAGTCCGAGATCGACCAATACCATGACATCAGGCGGAGCAAGCGCAGCGACCGGTCGCGGTATTGCTGATTGGGCACCGAGAACTTTTCAATCTCATGTTGCTGCTGACCAAAGGCACGCACCACCCGCAATCCTGTTAGGTTTTCCTGAACAACGCGGGTCACCTGACCTTCTGCCTCATCCACTTCCTTGAAGCGGAACTTCACTTTACCGACGTAGAAATAGCCGAAGAGAATGACGGGGACGACCAGAAGGAAGGACCAAAGGGTCATCCTCCAATCGAGAGCCACCATGACGGGCAAAGCGATGGTAAGCAGCAGGATCGCGTTACTCACTTCAACAACTTGGGTCGAAAGAGCCAAGCGGAGGGTTTCCACATCGGAGGTGCAGCGTTGGATAAGGTCACCCGTCTCCGCCTTATCATGATATTTCTGAGGGAGGTGCTGGAGGTGGTCGTAGAGCCGGTCCTTTAGCCGGCGCGCAATGCCATCGGAAGCTGTTGCCGCCAGCCTCCCCTTCAAGAAACTAAAAAGCCCGGCCGCAATGGTCAGGGAGACCATCACCACTGCAGGCAGCCAGAGATTTTCCCTCACAAAACTTTCTCCCCCCAGCAGGGAGAGAATTCCCTGCGTCAGGGCGGGGACGTCTTCTTTGTCCGCCACAAGTACGATGTCGATAGTGGCACTCGCCACCAGCGGGGTGAGATAATTAATCAGAGTGAAAAAGAGGAGCGAGGCTATTGCCCAGCCATAGGTTCCCCGGAAACCCTCCATCAGCTGCCAAACCAGGCGCTGGGGTTTCATCTTAGCAAGATTGTTTTGGCGTTCTGCCATCGTTGTCGTGGAAGTGAGTGATTGATGTCGATTCGTGCTAGAAACGGGTCACCACTAACAATGCAGAAGGGCGGCCCGTGAAGATTGGGGGCCGGGTGAGATAGCGATCACTTCAAACCAAGCCCTTACCCGCCACGCGGGAAGAATCAGTGTGGAGAAGGATCGTTTTCATAGAGAGCAGGGTTTCATCGAGTTCACCACTCGACGGGAGATGGAGTAAGCATTGGCACGTGAAGGGACAAGGTTTTTGTCGCCAATCTACGACAAGGCCTTTTCCTGCGGACTGGAGGCCCTTCTCAAGATCCCGCAGGCAATTTTCTCATCGAGCCTCAAAAGGCTCCCGCAAAGCGTCTGCGAAGAGCGGCACAGCCTTCAATTGGGCAATTTTTCCCAATTTCTGGTGGTTGCCGATGGCACCTTGACTTGAAAAGGCGAGTTTTCACTCGAAAAACACGCTTCACCAGTTCAAGACCAGCCCTCGCCGGACGCCAACCCGTCCGCGAAATTGCACATCATGAACACCGTCGTCGTAGGCCTCCAGTGGGGTGATGAAGGAAAAGGCAAAGTCGTCGACTTGCTTACCGAGCAGGCTGACGTCGTCGTCCGCGGACAAGGCGGAGCCAATGCGGGCCACACCGTCATTGTGGAAGGAAAGAAATACGTTCTCCATCTCATCCCCTCCGGCATCCTCTGGGGAAGGAAGCTGAATACGATTGGCAACGGTGTCGTCCTCGACCCCATTTCTCTCTGTGAGGAAATCACGACCTTGGAAGGCCAAGGCATCGCCATCACCCCGGACAATCTTCTCATTTCCAACCGCGCCCATCTCGTCACCCCACTCCATCGGGAGCTGGATGCAGCCCGGGAGGCCAATCTCGGCGATAAAAAAATCGGCACCACCAAGCGGGGCATCGGCCCCACCTATGCCGACAAGGCGAACCGCATCGGCATCCGCCTCGCTGATGCCATCCGCCCGGAAAAATTACGCGAACTCCTCGAGATTCGGGTGCCTGAAGCCAACGCTATCCTCGAGCCCCTGGGCTTGCAGACTTTCACCGTGGATGGACTCATTGAGGACCTCACCCCCTCCATTGACCGGCTTCGCCCCCACATCTCGGACATCATTCCCGCGCTCAACTCCGCATGGAAGTCGGGACAAAGTATCCTCTTCGAGGGCGCGCAGGGCTCGTTTCTGGATATCGACTTCGGCACTTATCCCTTCGTTACCTCATCGAATACCACCTCCGGAGGCTGTGCCACCGGTAGTGGCTTGCCACCCAATGCGATTCAGGAAGTCATCGGGGTCTGCAAGGCCTACACCACCCGGGTCGGAGCCGGCCCCTTCCCTACGGATAACGCCGACCTGGCCGATTACCTCCATGGCCTCGGTCGCGAGTTCGGTGCCACCACCGGGCGCGCGCGTTCTTGCGGCTGGCTCGATACCGTCCTCCTCCGCTACGCCTGCATGGTTAATGGAGTGACCGGCCTCGCGATCACCAACTTGGATGGATTGGATGAGCGCGAGACGATCGACATCTGCACCCACTACGACATCAATGGCGAGAAGCACGAGTTCCCTCCCGCTGACCGTGATGCCTGGGACCAGATCGTCCCCGTGTATGAAACCTTGCCAGGCTGGCAAAAGGATACCACGGAATGCCGGACTTGGGATGAGCTTCCCGAGAACGCCCAAGCCTACCTCAATCGCCTGGCTGAACTGGCCGGAGCTCCCGTCTCCCACGTCGGCATCGGGCCCGGACGCGAGCAGACCATTTCAGTCAAGTAACGCGCTCAATTCACCAAGAGGACTCCTCGGGCGACTGCAAGCTCGCGAGCCTCGCTGCCAGACAACGCTCCTCCGATGTCCACTCCCTCCAGCCTGCCCGAGCATATCGCGATCATCATGGACGGCAACGGCCGTTGGGCGAAAGAACGGGGCCTCCCTCGTCGCGACGGCCACCGGGCCGGCGCGGAATCTGTCCGGGAAGCCGTGGAAGCCTGCAAGGAGCTTGGCGTCTCCTACCTGACCCTCTACGCCTTTTCCTCGGAAAACTGGCGCCGCCCCAAGACGGAGATCGATGCCCTCATGCTCCTCCTCGATCGCTTCCTCGTCGATAAGCTGGATGAACTGGATCGGCAAAATGTCCGCCTTCACACCATCGGGCAGATTGACCGTCTTCCGCCGAAAAATCAGAAGCGTCTCGCGGGAGCCAAGGCCAAAACGGCGAACAATACGGGAGTCAACCTCATCCTTGCGCTCTCCTATGGAGCCCGCGAAGAACTCACCGAAGCGACCCGCCTTATCGCGGAAAAAGTCAAAACGGGTGAGCTGGCCCCTGGCGAGATCAACACGGAGACTCTCTCCCAGCACCTGCACACCGCCGCCTTTCCAGACCCCGACCTTCTCATCCGCACGTCCGGAGAGCTACGCCTCTCCAATTTCCTCCTCTGGCAGCTCAGCTATGCGGAGATTGTCGTCACCAAGAGATACTGGCCCGACTTCAAGAAGGCCGACCTCCTCGCAGCCATTGAGGAATACTCCCGCCGACACCGCCGCTTCGGGGGGCTGTGATTTTTTCGAGAAGCCAAACGCTTCCAGCACACAGCCTCTTCCGACTGACTCTCCCTTAGGCAGTCACGTCAGTAAACAAATCGACAAAGACACAACATTGTCCCTTCAGCATTGTTCTAGGCCATCGGACAGTCCTGTGCTAAAAGCCGTGGCCAATCCATGGCTGACGAAGAATTCACCTCAACTCTTCTCCTTGTCGACTCCGACCTCGATTTCCTCGAATGGGCGACCAAACACCTGGCCGCACCCGGTCTACGAATTCTCCGCTGCGACGATTCTGAGAAAGCGCTCAAAGTCGTTGCCTCGACCCCCGTCGATCTCGTCCTCGCCGATTTCCTCATTCTGCCCATCGATGGCCTGGAGTTAACGAGCAAGATCCGCCTGCAATCGCCGGAATCGGTGGTGATCCTTTTGGCAGGCTTCCCCACCACCACCCAGATCATCGAGGCCACCCGGCTCGGCGCGCGCGATGTCCTGCGGAAGGAAGCTCTCAACTTCGAGCTTCGCCCCGTCGTGGAGTCCGCTCTCAATGTGATTGATAGCCGCCGCCAGGCCGAACATCCCGAGCAAAAGCTTCCCAGCGCGGATGCCCGCATCAAGATGATCGGGCAATCGCGAGGTATCCAGGAGGTCTTCAAGGTCGTCGGGCGAGTTGCGCCCACGGATGTCCCGGTGCTCGTCACCGGAGAATCGGGGACCGGAAAGGAACTGGTGGCCAGCGCGGTCCACGAATACTCACCTCGCCGCAAGAATGTCTTCACCGCCATCAACTGCGGCGCTATTCCTGAGAATCTTCTCGAGTCAGAGCTCTTCGGGCATGAGAAAGGAGCTTTCACCGGCGCAGTGGCACGACGGGAAGGACGCTTCGAACAATGCGACGGAGGCACCCTCTTCCTTGATGAAATCGGCGACATGCCGCCCTCGATTCAGGTCAAGCTCCTTCGCGTCCTTCAGGATGGCACCTTCTCGCGAGTCGGGTCGAATGAGACCCAATCGTCCGATGTCCGAATCGTGGCCGCGACCAACAAGGACCTCGCCGCTGAAGTCGCTGCCGAGCGCTTCCGCGAAGATCTCTACTACCGCCTCAATGTGGTCGAGGTCCATCTGCCTCCCCTCCGGGAGCGCTCCGAGGACATCCCCCTCTTAGCCGAATTCTTTCTCCAGCGCCTCGCGCGGAAGTATAATCTCGCTCGTCTGAAGCTCTCGAGCGAAGCCATC
>JAUTCR010000021.1 GCA_030673895.1 Verrucomicrobiota bacterium JB023 | reverse complement strand
CGACTTGGGCCCGAGAAGAGCTGACCTGGCGATTTACGAACGAATTTTTGAGAAACAATCCACGGCGCAGAGTCTCTAAAATTTTCTACCCTCCCCCATCGCCCACCCCTTAGAGTGGCCGGGATGACGATCAGCTTTCTTGATGCCTCCACCCTGCATCGCGGGGACCTCGATTTTTCTCCGTTTGAGAAGCACGGGAACCTGCGCTTCTTTGACCGGACTTCCCGCGACGAAATCACCGAACATGCCGCAGGTGCCGAAGTGGTCGTTACGAACAAAGTGCCTTTCGGGGAAGAGGAACTAGCGCAGCTGCCCGATCTGAAGCTCATTCTCATTGCCGCAACCGGCTACAATCACATCGACCTGAAGGCCACCGCCGCACGGGAGATCCCAGTGTGCAATGTGGCTGGCTATTCGACGGATGCCGTCGCTCAACACGTCTTCGCGCTCTTGCTCAACCTCGCCACCCGGGCTAATCGCTATCACGAGCGGATCGACACTTGGCCGGATTCACCAATCTTCACCCATCTCGACTTCCCCGTTGTCGAATTGTCCGGTAAGATGCTCGGCATTGTTGGCCTTGGCGACATTGGAGGCGCTGTCGCTCGCATCGCCGAGGCGATGGGGATGAAGGTGCAGGCCCTTGCCCGCGAGGGAGCGGGCGAGTCCGCCTTTCCCCGTGTGGAGAGGGAGGAGTTTTTCGCGAGCTCCGACGTTATCTCCCTTCATTGCCCATTGAACGCTGAGACCGAAAAGATGATCAATGGAGACACCCTCGCCTTGATGAAAAAGAGCAGCTTCCTGATCAACACGGGACGGGGGGCTCTCATTGACGAGGAGGCTCTCGCCACGGCCTTGCGGGAGGATCGTCTCGCCGGTGCTGGCCTGGATGTTCTTTCGGTCGAGCCTCCTTCTCCGGATAATCCCTTGCTTGCGACCGATCTCCGGGAGAAGAATCTACTCATCACCCCTCACACCGCCTGGGCTGCGAAGGAATCCCGGCAACGCCTGTTAGATGGCTTGCTTGGTAATCTTGAGGCTTGGCTCCAAGGTGAGCCCACCAATCAGGTGAACTGAATTCTGCTGATGCCACAAGCAAAGGGACACACGATCGGGCCTTCCCAGCACGCGCTGGAGCAGACAAGCTCGCTTCGTGGATGATCCTGAAATTCTCGCCCTTCTCCCTGCCATTGAGCAGCAGATGGACTCGCCGGAGACGCCCTTCGTGGCGGAAGCGCTCGAGCGGCTCTTGACCCACGAGGACATCAACGACGAGGAGGCTAAATACATGCTAGCCTTCTGCCTTGCCGACGAGCTGGAGAAGATGGCCAGCGAAGGCCGGGAGTTCAGCCTCAACCGGTATCAGACCTTGGTCGGCTTTTTGCCCGTCTTGCCGGAGTAGACCGTTTCTGAAAAGTCTCTTCGCCTATCGGGTTTTTGCCTAATTTTGGTGAACAGCTTTCTACGAAAGAATCTACCCGGGTTCTGGAAAGCTTGACCCGATGGCTGCGTTACTCCTCGGTCATTGGTCCCGCTTCAATAGCGCGAGTAGCGATTGTAGGAGCGGTTGCGCGGCTCGCGCTTCATGGTCAGACGAGCGATCAAGCCTGCAACCACCCCGGCGACGAACCCGCCGATGTGAGCGGCATAGGCGACCCCTCCGGTCTGCGAATTCTGACCGAGCGTGCCCGCTCCGTTCACTAGCTGGAGGACGATCCACATCCCGAGGACCACGATGGCCGGCACTGAGATCATGCGGAAGAAGAAGACCGCATTGACCCGGTTCTTGGGAAAGAGGACAAGATAGGCCCCCATCACCCCGGAGATGGCGCCGGAAGCACCCAGATTAGGAATCACGCTATCGGGAGTGAGGACCACTTGGGCGATGGTGGCTGCGATGCCACTAGCGAGATAGAAGATAACAAACCGGAAGGAGCCAAAGCGATGTTCAACATTGTCGCCAAAGATCCAAAGGTAGAGCATGTTCCCCCCGATGTGGGCCAAGCCTCCGTGCATGAACATGGCCGAGAAGACCGTTAGATAAAGAAAGGCGGGCCCCGGGGCTTGTGGCACGGCCACCACTTGGCCAGCCGGACCCTCGACGAATTGAGGGGAGATCAGATCCTCACCGGTGACCAGCTCCTTCGGGATCACGCTCCAGCCCAGCGTGAATTCGGGATTCATCATCTGCCAGGCATAGAGAGCCACATTCAAGAGGATCAGAGTCACCGTGACCCAGCCCGGCCCTGGCAGGTTGCGGTCGTCATCACTGATGGGGAATAACATAATTGGGGAGAGCGTGTTCGCGCAGCTTAGCGCGGATCGACAACGACGCGAGCGATACCTTTGCGGTCAGAAGCCCGCTTCCCCTTTTCGGTAAGCTTGCTCTCAGCACAGCTCCCAAGCGAGAGCCACCTCAATCGCTTTTTCAGCAAGACGATCTTTCTCCCCTTGCGAGAAATCGTGAGGCTGGTGCATCCCGATCCCCAAAGTCCCGATCACCTGCGCTCCATCGGCGGAGAAGATCGGCACCGCCAGGGAACCGGAGACCTTGGTCTCGCGAGCCCCCTCCTTCGCCACGCCACCGAGGTCCTTCTGTAGGTTGCAGAGCTCAACAGGCTCCCGGCTCTCGGCAGCGGCCCCAGCGATGCCCTTGCCAAAAGGGATATGGGAAATGACGGGTAGCAGATGATCAGGCACGCCGATAGCGACGATGAGGTCGAGGGAGTATCCCTCCACGGTCCGGTGCAGAGTGCCAGTCTGGCAATCGAATTCGGCAAGCACAGCCTGCAGCCAGTTGGAAGGGTCGTCTTGAATGGAGGAACTCATGGATTGTTAGAATAAGAAGCGTTGGTTGAGTGTTCGAGAGAGAATCCTCCCTTTCAACCTGATTATAAGCCGATAGCTTTCAGATAAAAGGGCACGAGCAAGGCGAAGCCCGCCATCACCCCGCCCGGCAGGAGAAAGTCGCGCGAGGCTAGGCGTCCCGAGCCATACACGATGGCATTGGGCGGTGTCGAGATGGGCAGGGCCATGGCCAGGGAGCAGGACAATGCGATGGCCAGCAAGACCATGCGCACACTCTCCGCCGGAGCGATGCTGATGGCGAGCGGGACCAGCATGGCAGCCGTGGCCGTATTACTCATCAGATTGGACAAGACGACCGCAATGAGACCGAAGGCCATGGCCATCCCGAGACCGGAGAGCGAGTCCGGCACCTTGCCTGCCATCCACTCCGCGAGACCACTTTCCTGTACTCCCACCCCGAGGGACAGGCCGCCGGCGAGCAGCAACAGCACATCCCAGGGAAGGGCACGGATATCATCGGCGTCGATGACGCCAATAACGGCCAGAGCCACGATGGGCAGGAAGGAGACCACGGGAGCCGAGACATGGAAAATTGATTCCCCCATCCAGAGGACCACGGTGAGGGCAAAGACCACCATCACTGAATATCGCTGCCGCTGGGCGCGCGCGTCCTGCTCGCCAACCTCCTCCAAGGCCAGTGCCCCGCAATCCGTCCCGCGGACAAAGAGCCACCAGAGGAGGCCGAAGCCTAACAGGGCCAGAATGATGGCCGGAGGCAGGGCCACGGTCATCCACTTGAAGAAGTCGAGCTTCTCCCCCGCCGGCATTTGTGCCGCCACAATCGCATTGGGCGGCGTCCCGATGATAGTGCCGATCCCCCCCAGGTTCGCGGCCAGAGCGACGGCGAGGACCAGCCCCTTCGTGTAGGGGCTCTCCCGTGGTTGGGAGGCGAAGAGCGGGGCTGCCACCGCCATCATCATCGCCGCGGTCGCCGTATTGGACATGAACATGCTGAAGACGAAGGTCACCGCCATCACGCCGGCCATCAGCCGGGTCGGGCTCTGTGTGAGGCGACCTAACAGCAGGCCGGCCAGCCAACGGTCCAGGCCCGTCTTGGTGCAAGCTTGCGCGAGGACGAAGCCACCGAAAAAGAGCCACATCGTCGGCTTGGCCCATGGCTGGACGAAGACCGTCCACCCATTCGTCTCCTCCGGCGCGAAGAGGACACCCCCGGGCATCCCCAGGAGAGCGATCTGCAGGCCAATGACCAGCAGCCCCACGGCAAAGGCGGGCATCGCCTCCAGCACCCACAACAGGGCGGCAAAGAGCAATATCGCCATCGAGATGAGACCCGCCGGCTCAAGCCCGGCGAAGAATTGTGCGCCCGTGACCAAGGGAAGGCCCACCAAGGCCAGGGCAACGAGAAGAGCGAGGACAGTCTTCCCGATGCCTCGACGCTCTTCGTCATTGAAGCTGCCCAAGAGACGGCGGGCCTGGGTTCTTGTATCTTGCGCCATTTGGCTTGGAAGACTACCCCTCTTCGCCCCTCAACCGAAGCCTCAAAGCCCAGCCCGGCTTGCGCAATCCTCCGCGCCCCTTGCCCTTCGCCGTCGGCCAAGTCAGTCCAGAACCAAGAAAATGGATAAAATCCCGACGAGGCCAACTCGTTGGGACTCAGAGAATGGAAGACGCTCCCGTCGAGCTAATTTGACCATTTGGTCAAATTAGGGTTTCCATTTCAAAATCGGACGCTAGGTTCCGCCTCCGTGCCGAGGAAATCTTCCACTCCCCTCAAATTACAGCAAGCCCTGATCGGCCTGATGTGGCGACAGTGCTATACCCACGTTACCATCGATGCGATATGTGAAGAGGCTGGGGTCAAGAAAGGTTCCTTCTATCACTTCTACAAATCCAAGACCGAGCTAACGATCGAAGCCCTCGACTTCCACTGGGAGACCGACATCAGGCCCAAGTATGATGACCACTTCTCCGCCAGCCGGACGCCGGTGGAACGACTTGAGCGCTGGCTCCAGCATGTTTGCAGCGAATCCACTGAGCAACTGGCGGAGAGCGGGCGCATCCTGGGCTGCCCTTTTTGCAATATCGGGCAAGAAATTGCCTCGGTGGAGCCTGAAGTGAGCCAGAAGGTGAACGACATTATCCAACGCTACATGCGCTATCTCATCGGCACGATCAGGGATGCGAAACTCGAAGGACTCACCGCAATCCGTGACGCGGAAGCGGTTGCCCGGAGCATCTTTATCTATCTCGAGGGCACCATGAGCCAAGCCCGCATTCAGAACTCTCTCACTCCCCTAGAAGGAATTTCCGAGGTCGTTGGCCGCCTTACCGGTCTCGACCTCACCCCCTGCTGCCTGCTCGACCAGAAAGCAGATTTGACCAAATAGTCAGAAACCCTAACCACCAACCATCATGTCTCAGGAACCTGCCAATCCCGGAGAATCCACGCCCGACGACCAACCCCGGTCACAAGGTGGCGCCCTCCGTTTCATCATCCTCCTTGCCCTCGTCGTCGCTGCCGTCGGCTACGGGCTCTACGCTCTCCAGAATGCTCCCGAGAAAGGGGACGGAGCCGCTGCCGCCCCGCAGACCCAACCGCCCAGTGCGGTGAAGGTGGCTGCGGTCGAAACCCGGCAGACCCGTCAAACCCACCGCGTGACCGGTACCCTGCGGGCAACTAGTCGGGCCGAGGTCGCGGCCAATGAGGACGGAGCAGTCCTCGATATCTTGGCCGACGAGGGCGACCACGTTAAGGCGAACGATGTCTTGGTCCGTCTCGATGGCCGCCGCCTCGAGGCCCAGATCGCTCAGGCAAAAGCCGCTATCACTGCGGCACGCAGTCTCATCATGCAGCGGGAGGCCGAGGTCGCCCGCAGCGAGACCGACCTCCAGGTCAAGCAAGACCTCTATCGGCAGAAGGCGATCTCGCAATCCGACTTCCTCGATGCGGAGCGGGAATTCAAGGTGGCGGAATCGCTCGAACAATCCGCCAGAGACAACCTCAATGCGGCAGCTGCCGTCCTGCAGCTGCTGGATGTGCGCCGCACCGATCTGGTGATTCGGGCGCCCTTCGATGCGCAGGTCGTCGCCCGCCATATCGAGCCCGGGGAATGGCTCCGCGCCGGAGACCCGGTGATGACCCTCGTCAGCGATGGCAAGCTCGAAGCCTGGCTCCAAGTGCCAGAGCGCTTTGCAGGCAAGCTCGCTACCAACGACATCACTCTCTCCGTCAATGGGGCCACCTATCAGGCAATCAATGCCCGCCCGCTTCCCGAGGCCGATCCCTCCAGCCGGGCCACCGTCCTCATCGCGGACCTCGCCGACCCGACCCACTCTCTGCTCCCCGGCCTCTCGGTCACTGCCGAGATTGCCGTCTCGGAAGACCAGAACTACCTCGTGGTCCCTACCGACTCCATCGTCACCACCTATGCCGGGCCTGCCGTCTTCCGCGCCAGCTCCCAAGGTGAAGGACCGCCCATCGCCGAGCGACTCCCCATCGAGAGCCTCTTCCAGCGGGACAACCTGGCCTATCTCGCTCCGAGAGGACTCAAAGAGGGGGACCTCGTGGTCATTGAAGGGAATGAGCGCCTCTTCCCCATGACTCCGCTGGCCTTTGAAGCCCCTACAAAGACCGAGGTCGCCACCGAACCTGAACAAAGCGAAGGACCCGAAGCATGAAGAACCTTATTCAAGCTGCGATCAGGCAGCCCATCTCGGTTTCGGTTGGCGTCCTTCTTGCAGTCTTTGCAGGCATCCTCGCTATCGCCCTGGTCCCTGTGAGGATGACGCCCGAGGTCTCCTCCGTGGTCGTCTCGGTGACGACCAACTGGGAATCAGCCTCAGCCGAAGAAATCGAATCCGACATCATCGAAGAACAGGAGAAGGTGCTGGGCGAAGTCACCGGCCTGATCTCCATGATCTCCACCTCCGCGGCGGGGCAAGGCTCCATTCGCTTGGAGTTCGAGACCGGCACGGACATCAAGCAAGCCACCGCTGAAGTGCTCCAAAAGCTGGATGAAGTACCGGGCTATCCCACCGGCGTCCTTCAGCCAGTGGTCGAGCCCATCGATATCGAATCAGTGGATTGGATTGCTTGGATCGGCCTCTCCTCATCCGACCCGGACTTCCCCGTCCACACGCTCTACGATCTCATGGAGCGTCGGCTGAAGCCTCGCTTCGAGCGAATCCCCGGCATCTCACAAGTCGGGATGAGAGGAGCCGTGCAATCCGAGCTGCATATCAAGATCGACCCCGCCGCCCTGGCGCAGCGAGGCATTACGTATGCGGAACTCCGGGGCGCCATTGTGGCCGCCAATGCCAACTTCTCGGGCGGACGCATTGTCGATGGCAAACGCGACCTCCGTCTGCGGGCGACAGGACGGTTCGATGAACTCGATAGCATTCGCGAAACCGTTCTTCGCCGCAACGAGGCCGGAAACGTCACCATCGATGATGTCGCGGACGTCGAGATGGGCTACAAGGAGCCCACCTCCTGGGTGCGGGCAAGAGGGAACCGGGCCGCCTTCTTCAACTTCCAGCTCCAACGCGGGGCCAACCTGTTAGAGACCATGGCTCTGCTGCAGGAGGAAGTCAAAGAGCTCAATAGGCCGGACGGCCTGCTGGCCGCCGAAGCCCGCAATCTGGGCATCAATGGCAACCTTGAGCTCGTTCAGACCTACGACTCCACCACCTACGTCGAGGACGCACTGGAGCTCGTCCGGGGAAACATCATGGTCGGTGGCATTCTCGCGACGATCACCTTGCTCTTCTTCCTGCGCTCCCTGCGCACAGTAGGCATCATTGCCCTCGCCATTCCCGTCTCCGTCATTGCCTCCCTGGTCGTTTTGGTGGCCCTTGGCCGCTCGATCAATATCATCTCTCTTGCGGGATTGGCCTTCGCCATCGGCATGGTAGTGGACAATGCCATCGTCGTGATTGAAAACATTTACCGTCACCTCGAGATGGGCAAGAAGCCCTCGCAAGCGGCCCTCGACGGCACGCAGGAAGTGGCGGGGGCAGTTCTCGCTTCCACGATGACGACCCTCATCGTCTTCGCCCCTATCCTGATGATCCAAGAGACGGCCGGGCAACTCTTCCGTGACATCGCCCTGGCGATCATGGCGGCGGTGGGGCTCTCCATGCTCGTCTCCCTTACGGTCATTCCCGTAGCCTCCGGACGCTGGTTACGGGCGAAAACGGGGGACGGACCTAGTAGTTTTGACAAGACATTTTCCAATCCGGTCTTCAAGATTCTCGGCCTCCCCTTCCGCCCGCTTCTGTGGCTCTTCGAGGCAATGCCGGACTGGTGCGCCAAGGCAGTCAGCGTGATCAATGCCAACTGGATCACCCGAACGGTGGTCATCCTGGTCTTCGCTGCCGTGACCATGATTGGCACCGCCCAGCTGCTCCCGCCGCGCGACTACCTGCCGCGGGGGAATCGGAACGTCGTCTTCAGCCTCCTCTTCCCACCGCCGACCTACAACCTGGACAAGCTTTCCAGTGTCGGTGAAATCATGGAAGAGCGGGTGCGCCCCTCTTGGGAGGCGACCGAAGACAAATTCCAGATCGAAGGGGTTCTGCGGGGGGAAAGTTCCTCCGGAAAGGATGAGCGGGAAAAGGTGCCCGCCTTCCCCGGCGGTCCCCCCACGGTCATGCCTCCTCCGCTGGACCAATACTTCCTCGTCTCCTTCGAGGGCCGGATGTTCCAAGTCGGTGTCTCTGCCGACAAGGTGAAGGTCGCGGATGCCCTCCCCCTCCTCAATCATGCGACCGCTGGGATTCCGGATACCTTCTCCTTCGCCTTCCAAGCGCCCCTCTTCCGGGTCGCCGGCACCACGGGCTCGGCCATCAAGATCGACTTCAAGGGCGACGACCTCGACGCGGTGGGAGCCACTGCGGGTCAATTCTTCGGCATGCTGATGCAGGAATTCGGAGCCCGCTCGGTGCAGTCGGCTCCGCCCAACTTCGCCTTCCCTATCGAGGAAGTGCGCCTCGAGCCTTACGACAATCGCTTGCGCGAAGTCGGCATGACCCGCACCGACCTCGGCCTTGCCGTGCAGGCGGCAGGTGAAGGGATCCTGCTCTTCCGGGACTTTGAGGAGAATGGCGAGCTCAAGGATATCAAACTGATTAATGCCGAGGCTCTCTCCGAGCAGCCCTTCGAGAGCCTGCTGGATACCCCGATTGCGACGCCCTCGGGCGACGTCATCGATCTGCGGAGCGTCTCCACCATCCAGCGGGTGCGGGGTCCTGATCAAATTCGTCACGTTGACCGCCTCCGCTCCGTCACACTCGAGGTGACGCCACCTCCGGGTCAGGCGCTGGAAGATGCCATCGAGAAGGTCGAAGAACTCATTGCCGCTCTCCGGCAACAGGGCGGCGTCGCCCAGGGAGTGCAGGTGGAGATCACGGGTTCCGCCGGAGCCTTGAAGGAAATCACCACCGCCCTGATTGGTGATGGCACCTTCTGGTCCACCCTTACGAGCAGCGTCGTACTTGCCTTGCTGGTGATCTACCTTCTCATGGTGATTCTTTTCCAGAGTTGGTCCTACCCACTTGTTATTCTCCTAACAGTTCCCCTCGCTACCTTTGGAGGGTTCCTCGGCTTGTATCTTGTCCACCAGTCCTCGCTGAAGGATCCCTACATGCCGGTCCAGCAACTTGATGTGCTCACCATGCTGGGCTTCATCATCCTCGCGGGCGTGGTGGTGAACAATGCGATCCTCATCGTTCACCAGACCTTGAACTTCTTGAAGGAAAACCCGGGGATGAGCCCTAATGAAGCCATCCGGGAATCAGTTCGCTCCCGCGTGCGTCCCATCCTCATGTCAACGCTCACCTCAGTCGGCGGAATGCTGCCCTTGGTTCTATTGCCGGGCAGTGGCTCCGAGCTTTACCGGGGCCTAGGCTCGGTGGTCGTGGGAGGATTGGCTGTCTCCACAGTCTTTACCATCTTCCTCGTCCCTGCTGTGATGGGCATCATCTTGAACCTCGCCCACAAGACTCGCCGTGAGCCAGCACCCGCTGGCGCGCCGCAGCTCACCCAATCCTGATAAGCCAATCCATGCTCGAACAGCCCATGCTTCCATTCACGAAAATCACGCTCACTTCCGGGTTCGCCATTTTCCTCTCATTGAGTTCCTGCACCAATGTCGGTCCCGATTATGAGGGAGTGAAGGACAACCTGCCTTCCCACTATAAAAATAGTGGCTGGCCGGAACCTCTACCCACCGGCGACCCCTTCAAAGCCTTCAAGGATCGCGAGCTCAATCGTCTGCTCGCCGAAGCCGGAATCCGCAACCAAGACCTTGCGGCGGCTCTTGCCCGCATCGACCAAGCTCGCGCTACCCTCGGCCTCAGCCGGGCAGACCAACTGCCCAGCCTGGACGCCGGCGTGAGCGGCTTGCAAAATCTCGATAGCCGGAACGCGAACTTCACCACCAGCGGTGGGGCCTATGGAGACTACGAGGCCAACCTCAACCTCTCCTACGAGGTCGATCTCTGGGGACGGGTGAGACGAAGCGTCAATCAAGCCACTGCCAACTTACAAGCCAGTGAAGCCGACTACGCGGCGGCATCACTATCGCTGAAGAGTGAGCTTGCCCGCAATTATCTCACCCTTCGCTCGCTGGACCGCGAGATCGCCTTGCTCAAGGAAACCTCCTCCCTGCGCCAGCGACGCCTCGAGCTGACCCGGGCCCGGGCCAAGTCCGGAACGGCCAGTGACCTCGACGTCTCTCGTGCCGAAACGGAAGCAGAATCCAACCTCGCGGAAATCGCCCGCCTGGAGAATCGTCGCGGGGAACTGGAGAATGCCATCGCGGCCCTCGTCGGGCAGCCGGCGACTAACTTCGCCATCGCGACCAAGGTGGATGGCGCTGAGATTCCGAACATCCCCGCCGGCGTGCCCTCGGACTTACTGCGTCGTCGGCCCGATGTTCTTGCCGCCGAGCGACGCCTGGCTGCTGCCAATGAAGGAGTGGGCCTGAGCATTGCCGAGTATCTCCCCCGCCTGACCCTCACCGGCAGCGGAGGAGTGAGCGGTGTCGACGCCAGCGACCTCTTCAACCGATCCTCCCGGTTCTACTCGTTCGGACCCAACCTCTTCGTCCCCATCTTCCAAGGAGGGCGGATCAAGTATGATCGCGAGCGCTCGGAGGCCATCTTCCGCGAAGCTCTTGCCGACTACCGTCAGACCTTGCTCGGCGCGATTCGCGATACCGAGACGGCGATTCTCGGAACGCGCACCCTCAATCGCGCGCTCAGCTCGCAGGAAAAGGCTGCGGAGGCCTCCGCCCGCACCGCGCGCCTCTCCCGGGTTCGCTATGAGGGCGGGCTGGACTCGCTCTTCGAGGTCATTGAGACCGAGCGCCAAACCCTTGAGCAGGAACGCCTGCTGACCCAGACCCGCCTCAACAATCAATTGGCCGCCGTCAACCTCATCCAAGCCATCGGCGGAGAGTGGAAGAGCGCCAAATAAGAGCGCTTGGTCGATTGCCTGCTTTCCAGAGCCCCGGTGCGCCTCTCGCATCGGGGCTTTTTTGATCCCCTTGCCCACCGCGCCCCCTGCGATGGGCAAGGGTTGAAAGGGAGCAAGCGGCAGGCGCGTTTCCTCGTCGCAACCCGGATTCCCACTTTGCCAATCATGATCAAAACCCTTCTTACCCTCCTCTTATTCAGCCTCCCCTGCCTCGCTCACCAGCATGGCGCGGTGACGGACATGACCACGGCCGCCAAGACCTTCCTGGCCTCGCTCGATGACGAGCAGAAGAAGAAGGTGATGCATGAGTTCGCGGATGAAGAACGGGAGAATTGGCATTACGTGCCCATGGACCGCTCCGGTATCCGGCTTGATGCGCTCAGCTCTCATCAACAAGCGCTCGCTCATTCTCTTTTGAGCTCGGCGCTCTCGGCCAAGGGACACCTGACCGCGGCCACCATCATGAACCTGGAGCAAGTTCTCCGGGACCAGGGAGGAGACCCGGACTTCCGCGATCCCGGAGCCTATTTTCTCGCCCTCTTCGGCTCTCCTTCCGCTGAGGGGAGCTGGGGCTGGCGCCTGGAAGGGCATCACCTCTCGCTCAATCTCACCATCGTCGATGGTCACTTCGCCCAGCCGACGCCGCACTTCTTCGGGAGCAATCCCGGTGAAGTGGGCGAGGGCCCTCTGCAGGGCACCCGCGTTCTTGGGTCAATCGAGGACGCCGCCCGCACACTCGCGCGTTCTCTCCATCGCCAGGGCAAGCATGTGCGCTTTTCCAACGATCCACCTCGCGAGATCCTGACTCGGCAAAACCGCTCAGTGGAAGCCTTGGCTGCGGAAGGCTTGGAGGTTGCGGAGATGAACGAAGACGAACGGAAGAACCTCATCGAGCTCGTGCGCGCTATCGCGTCGTTTCATCGCAAGGAGCTTTTGTCCATCTCAGGGGACGAGCTCGCGTCCGCGCAATTCGGCTGGGCAGGCGACTTCGAGAAAGGAGCCCAGCACTACTTCCGCATTCAGACGCCGGACTTTCTCATCGAGTATGCTAACACCCAGAACCGGGGCAATCACGCTCATCTCGTTTGGCGGGACTTTGATCGTGACTTCGGGCGCGATGTGCTCCAGGAGCACATCAAAGAAGGGCACTAGACCGGCTCATCCCAGCTACTCGCCCGGCTGCTCCGACCTTCGACGAAATTCTTGAGTTCGGGATCGCTCGTTTCCTTCAATTCAGCGGGCGTTCCCTCAAAGTAGATTTCCCCCTCCTTCATGAAGACCACGCGGTCTGCGATGCGGAAGACACTTCGCATCTCGTGCGTCACCACCACGTTGGTGATGCCATGGTCCTTCTGCAGGTCCTTGATGAGATGGTCGATAGAGTCCGCGGTGATGGGATCGAGCCCGGCATGGGGCTCATCATAGAGGATCATGGCTGGCTTCTCCACCACGGCGCGGGCGAGAGCCACCCGTTTCCTCATCCCTCCCGAGAGGTCGGCGGGCATCTTCTCCATCTGACCCGCGAGACGAACGATCTCAAGCGCCTCCTCCACCCGGCGTCGAATCTCCTGCTCATCCTTCACCCCTGATTCCCGCAGGGGGAAGCCCACATTCTCGGCGACATCGAGCGAATCAAAAAGCGCTCCGCCCTGAAACATCATCGAGACCTTCTTGCGCACCTCCGCCATCTCCCGTTCGCTTTTGCAGGAAATGGTCTCGCCTTCCACCTCCACGGTCCCTTCCACTGGACAGAGCAATCCGCAGATATGCTTCATGAGCACGCTCTTCCCTCCCCCCGAGCCACCAAGGAGGACGAGGGTCTCTCCCCGATAGATATCGAGGTCGATTCCTCTCAACACGTGATTGCTTCCGAAACGCTGGTGGACGTTTCTCATCTTCACAAAGACCTCCCGCTGCTCGCTCACGCTGAGAACAAAGCCTAAAAGCGAGCGCCACCAAACCGATTTCTCCGTTCATCCTCGAATCCACCCGT